>CALMTT010000220.1 GCA_937872615.1 uncultured Verrucomicrobiaceae bacterium
CCACCCGCCATTCCACCTTCAAATTGCCGGATGTCGGTGCAGCCATGACCGGCGCAGCACCTGTTGTACACCCAACCCAGACCGCCGCCAACATCCACTGCGCCAGGGCGCGTCGTTTGAACATGTTCATGCCTCACAGCGTATCAAAGCCCATTTGATTGCGCACGTTCACATCGTCACAACTAGGCCATGGCTGTGGCTTATTTCCATGGGTTGAAATATCCCAAATTGCGAGATCCTCAAGTCATGCCCCGCACGGTCGAAAAGCCAAGAACGCTCTGACCTGTCAGGGATACACATTTTTTTCAGTCTGACTCGAGATGGAGGCTGGCCAATATGCAGCTCGATGCCCTGTTCAAGCAACCCCAGGCCCTTCCGGCCGTTCCTAAAATCGTTCACGAGCTGATCGACAGCTTCAACAACCAGGACGTGTCCATCGACGACATCGCCAAGAAACTGGCGGCGGATCCGGTGCTCTCGGCCCGCTTGTTGCGGTCGGCGCGGTCCATGAGCTCGAGCCGGTCGCCCAGCATGTCGTAGCAGCCGAGAAACTCCCGCCCCTGCCCGATCGGCCAGCTCGCCGGGCAGACGTCGAGCTGGAGCTCCTGCTGGATCTCGTCGATGATCTCGAAGGTGTCACGGGCCTCGCGATCCATCTTGTTGCAGAAGGTCAGGATCGGCAGATCCCGCATCCGGCAGACCTCGAACAGCTTGCGGGTCTGGCTCTCGACCCCCTTCGCGCCGTCGATCACCATCACCGCCGCGTCGACGGCGGTCAGCGTCCGATAGGTGTCCTCCGAGAAATCCGAATGGCCGGGCGTGTCGACGAGGTTGAACCACCAGTCGCGGAACGGGAACGACATCGCCGAGGCGGAAACCGAAATCCCGCGCTCCTGCTCGAGCTTCATGAAGTCCGAGCGCGTCCGCCGCGCCTCGCCCTTGGCGCGGACCTGACCGGCCATCTGGATGGCGCCGCCATAGAGCAGGAACTTCTCGGTCAGCGTCGTCTTGCCGGCGTCGGGATGCGAGATGATCGCGAAGGTCCGGCGGCGGGCGATCTCGGGCGGCAGGGCAGGCAGGTTCTGGTCGGGCATGCCGCGCGGTATAGCCGGCCGCCGCCGAAGGGGAAAGAGGCGGCGGCTTCGCGCCCCATCCGCATCTTGTGACGGACGCCGACGGATTTTTCTGCTAGGCTCCCGCGATGGCGGCGGCGCATGGTTCCGGCCGACCGGAATCCGCGCCCCACCCAAACGGCACCGGGAGGCGCGAGGCAATGACCACGACCATCGGAAACCCCCTGTCCTGGAGCGTCGATGCCGCCAAGGCGGCCGGCCAGCATCTCGGATCGGTCGCCGGCCATATCGGCAGCGAGGATCTCGACCACCTGCCGCAGGTCCGGCGCATCGAGATCTCCGACCTGCGCACAATCCTGCGTCAGGGCATGAACGATTTCGCCGCCTGCCGCTCCGACGTGATGGCGCTCTGCCTGCTCTACCCGATCATCGGTCTCGCCATCGCCTGGATCGCCTTCGACCGGGACCTGATGCCCCTGCTCTTCCCGGCGGTCTCGGGCTTCGCGCTGCTCGGGCCGGTCGCGGGCGTCGGGCTCTACGAGATGAGCCGCCGCCGCGAACAGGGGCTGGAAACCGGCTGGGGCGACGCGTTCTCGGTGCTGCGCTCTGCGAATTTCGGGGCGATCCTGGCGCTCGGCCTGCTGCTCTTCGCGATCTTCCTCGCCTGGATGATCACGGCCGCCAGCCTCAACAACCTGCTGCTCGGCCCCGACCCCCGCGCCTCCTTCTCCGCCTATCTCGGCGAGGTGCTCTCGACCGGCGCCGGCTGGGCGCTCATCGTGGCCGGCTGCGGCATCGGCCTGTTGGCCATGTACCTGCGTGGCGCGGGCTTTGATGCCGATGTGACCGGCTTTGACTACGACACGGGCAAAATCGCGGCCGCGAAGCTCATGGCGCAGCGCAGCGGCTTCTCCGGCCTGCACTATGCGGCGGGCGATGCGAGGCATGAAATGCCCGCTTTCAGCGGTCACGTGGTCATTCTCGACATTTTGCAGTTCTTCACCTCCGCGGAGCAGGACACGCTGCTGGCTCTCGCCGCCTCTCGCGTGGCCGCGGGAGGCCGTTTGATCATCCGCAGCGGTCTTTGCGAAAAAACCTGGCGGCATCGCGTCACCATTTTCGGCGACTGGTTGGCCAAACTGTCCTTTTGGATGAAAGCCGCGCCCGTGTGCTATCCCACGCGTGAGCAGTTCGAGCGAGTTTTGAGCGCCAGCGGCCTTCGCGTGCGCATCCAGCCGCTGTGGGGCCGCACGCCATTCAACAACTACCTCATCGTCGCCGAGCGTCAGGCCTGAGCGGCGCGTGCGGCGAGCATCGCCGCCACTTTTTCCGTCACCTCCACGCACACGGGCGTGCCCTCGTGGATGAGCACGATGCCATCATCCGTGAGCTTTCGCTGGATGCGCCCGAGGATGTAATCCGTGTGGCGCAGCGTGCCGTCAAAGCCGCGGGCCGTCCACATCAGCGTAGTGAGACCCAAGGCACGGGCGGTGAGCACGCAGAAGGGATTGTGATGTCCAGCAGGAGGACGGAAATAGCGTGGCGCATGCTCCGGCACGATGCGAGTGAGCGTTTCCTGGCACCGTGCAATCTCGTTCCACATCGCCAGCGGGCGCAAAGTCCAAAACGTGGTCGCCGGATGCGTCTGCGTGTGATTCGCCACCTCATGCCCGCGGCGCACGATCTCGCGCACGAGGTCCGGATGCTGCTCCGCACGGTCTCCGATGAGGAAAAAGATCGCCTTCAAGCCATGGCGGTCGAGGATGTCAAGGATCGCCGGTGTGTGCTCGGGATGCGGGCCATCATCAATCGTGAGCAACGGCCGCCCACTGCCGGGAGGCTGGCGTTTCACCAGCGGACCAAACAACGCACAACGCGGCACCAGCGTGCCAATCGTGATCGACGTGAGCACCGTGCAGAATAGCAGCACGCCCCATGGCCATGCGCCGGCCATCACGAGCAGCACGCAGATCACCGCCGGCAGGAAAAGCAGCACCAGACGGCGGTAGCCGCGGCGGAGGCATTCGGCACGTGTCTGCTCCAGGGTCATGCGGGCACTTTGGTCACGAGCGGTTCAAACACAAACCACTGGTCCCAGTGCCGCTGAAGGAAGCCATGCATCACCGCCACCCACTTCGGGGCCAGTTGGGCCGATTTGGGCCGGCTGCCACCGGGATGAAACGGATCACCGATCTCGATGCCATAGCGCAAACGGCCCAGACGCTTCAAAAACACCGGATAGCACGGCGCTCCCGTCACCTCCGCCAGCACCAGCGGGCCACGCGGGATCTCGTAGCAGATGCCGTGGATTGTTTCATGCGTGGGCGCCACATCACCCATCACGCGATCCCCCTGCACGCACACCACCTCGCCCGCGTTGATCAACCGGATGAGCTCCATGCCGAGGTGCGAGCCGGGTGTGTTGTAGTGAATGCGCAGAAAGGGCTCCTTCTGCTCCTGCTCGCGTAGCTCCTTCTCACGAAGCTTCTGGAGCCCGGCGGTCATCTCCGGCATGCGCACGGTGTGGATCACACGCCCGAATTTGCTCGCGAAGAGCGACGCGCCGATGTCATAGTTCCCGCTGTGCACGGTGAAAACGAGGGCACCGCCCGGATAGGCCCGCAGCTCGTCAAACGTGGCCTTTCCGTCGATGTCCCACTCCACCTCCTTGTGGAAATGCAGGTGCCACAACCGGTCAAGATAGGTCAGCGCAAAGTTCAGCAGCACGCGGTAACCGGCCATGCAACTGCTGCCAGCACCGCCCGGCACGAGAGCGCTCAGATTCTGCCGCAAAGCCTCCCGCTGCGGCACGGCGAGGATGTAAATCACCAGCGTCACCGGGTAGGTCAGCGCCGTCGCGAGCCACATCGGCATCCAGCGCAGCAGCCCCAGCACCAGCCGAGTCCACCGCGCATCATGCAGGCCGAGACGGCCCGCGTTTTCGGTGGCGGGCGGCTGGTGGGTTGCAGATTCGGGGGAAGGCATTATGGATGGCGGCGCAGACAGAAACTCGGGCCGCTTTTTCGGCTCATCCGCCCCCGACGACAACTCCCTTTTTCACCTCATGAAACCCGCCGCTGATTACGATGTCGTCATCATGGGCGGTGCCTTCAGCGGTTCCTCGGCGGGCATCATCCTCAAACGGGATCACCCCGAGCTCAAAGTGCTCATCGTGGAGCGCACCCAGCACTTCAACCGCAAGGTCGGCGAGAGCACCTCCGAGGTCGCCGGATGCTTCCTCACCCGCGTTTTGCATCAAAGCGGCTACCTCAGCGCCCGCCAGTATCAGAAG
>CALMTT010000221.1 GCA_937872615.1 uncultured Verrucomicrobiaceae bacterium
CGGCTCGGTGAAACCCTTCGAGCGGTCAAACAGCACGTAACCGAGCTTTTGACGGCGGCGCAGCACGAGGTCGTTGAGGAAAGGATTGCGGATGGCCTGGTAGATGGCGCCGGGCTTGTGACCGCGCACATACGCGGAGGGCACCTGCGTGAGCACTTCCCAGCAGCTCGCGTGCATGACGAGGTTCACCAGCGGGCGGTTGTCGCGCTTGATCGAGGCCTCGAGCTCTTCGATGCCCTCGCAGGTCAGATGCTTCAAAAGGCTCTTTTCATCCATCAGCGGCATTTTGAGGCCGCAGAAGAAATTCGCGAAGAGGCTCTTGAAGTGGGCACGGGCGATCGTCTTGCGCTCAGCCTCGCTTTTCTCGCCTTCAAAGGCGATGCGCAGGTTCTGCTGCACGAGGCGGCGGTAACGGCCGGCCAGCGGATAGATCAGCGTGCCCAGCAGGCGTCCCAAATACCAAACGACAAGCATTGGCAGCATCGCGAGCACGGATTCCACGCACCGAAACAGCGCGTAAATCAGCCACTGCCCGGTGCGTGTCAGCAAGCGGGGGGATTTCTGCGCACGGCCCATGGCTCTTTATGGCGCGATGCCCTCCGCGGCGCAACCGTTGATGCGAGATCACACCTCTCCTGCACGTTCTCCCTGCCTGACCATGCTCAAACAAATCGTCCTCGCCCTTCTCGTTCCGTCCCTGCTTTTCGCCGCCCCTCGTGCTGAGCACGTCTTTGTCGTCAGCATCGATGGCGGCAAGCCAGCAGTTATCGCGGAGAGCGAGATGCCAGTGCTCAAAAAACTCGCCGCCGAGGGCGCGGTCACGTGGCAGGCCAGCACCATCGTGCCGCCGAAGACGCTGCCATCGCACACCTCCATGCTCACCGGCGTGGACCCGAAAAAGCACGAGGTGCTGTGGAATGCCTACACGCCCATCCGCGGCCAAGTGAAAGCTCCCACCGCCTTCACGCTGCTGCGTGCGAAGGAGCCGCAGGCCATCACCGGCATGTTTGTGTGCAAGCAGAAGTTCCGCCACCTGTGGCAGAAGGACTCGCTCACCATCTTTGACTTCGGCGGTCCGCAGACCAATGCGCCCGTCGCAGGCTCCGCAGAGATCGAGGCGGACAAGAAGCCCGCGCAGATGGAGGCGAAGAACGCCGCCGCGTGGATCAAGGAAACCAAGCCGTGTCTCACCTTCATCCACTTCGCCGATCCAGACACCGCGGGCCACAAGGATGGCTGGGGTTCGCCGCAGCAAAAAGAGGCCTTCAAAGTCTCCGATCAGGCCCTCGGCCAGCTCATCAACAGCATCAAAGAGGCCGGCATCGCCGATACGAGCGTCATTCTCATCAGCGCCGACCACGGCGGTCATGACAAGACGCATGGCGAGGTCATTCCAGATGACATGCTCATCCCGTGGGTGGCCTGGGGCAAAGGTGTGAAGAAGGGCTTCAAGATCACCGACTCGGTCACCACCTACGACACCGCTGCCACCGCCCTCTGGTTGCTCGATGTGCCGCTTCCGGCCGAGTTCGATGGCAAGCCCGTCGCCACCGCTTTTGAATGATGCACCGCCTTCTAGCCGCTCTTTTCGCCTTCGCGTCGCTGGCACATGCCGCGCCGAATGTCGTCTTCATCATCGCCGATGACCTCGGCTGGGCGGATGTGGCTTTTCACGGCGGTTCCGCGCCGACGCCGCATCTCGACAAGCTCGCGAAAGAAGGCATCGAGCTCACGCAGCACTATGTGGCTCCCGTTTGCAGCCCCACACGCACCGGTTTGATGACCGGCCGCTGCTGGAGCCGGTTCAATGTGACCACGCCGCAGAATCCGCGTGCCCTGCGCTGGGACACCGTCACGCTGCCGCGAGCGCTGAAAAGCGTGGGCTACGACACCGGCCTCACTGGCAAGTGGCATCTCGGTTCGAAGCCGGAGTGGGGTCCGAATCACTTTGGCTTTGATCACAGCTATGGCTCGCTCGCGGGCGGCGTGGGGCCTTACGATCATCAATACAAAAAAGGCGAGTTCCAGCAGACCTGGCATCGCAATGAGAAGCTGCTCACCGAGAGCGGTCACGTCACCGATTTGATCACGAAGGAAGCCTGCGACTGGCTTTCGCAGCGAGGTGAGAAGCCGTTCTTCCTTTATGTGCCCTTCACCGCCGTGCATCTGCCAGTCAAAGAACCCGCCGAATGGCTCGCCAAGGTGCCCGCGGGTATCACGGGCGAGGTGGCGCGACATTACGCGGCCTGCATCATGCATCTCGATGACTCGGTGGGCCGCATCGTGGCCACGCTGGAGAAGACCGGCAAACGCGGCGAGACGCTCATCGTCTTCACCAGGGCCTGCCCCGATGACCCGCGACCCGCCGACGCCATCGCTGCCGACGAGCGCCTGTGCATCGTGGCCGACTACGACTGCG
>CALMTT010000222.1 GCA_937872615.1 uncultured Verrucomicrobiaceae bacterium
GCGGCGCGACGATGGCCGCGATGGCCGAGCAGGTGATGCCATAGTGCAGCGGCAGGCCGGCGACGAGGGCGTAGGCCATGCCCTGCGGGATATCGATCATCGCGACGGAGAGGCCGGCACGGAAATCCGAGCGGAAGGTGCGCCGGCCATAGCCGAGCAGCGAGCGGCGCAGCGGAAACGGATCGAGAGCGCTGTCCGAAACCACCGAACGCCCGAGCGAGATGATCCGCCCCGTGCTGTGAAGCACGCTTTGCAGCCAGGAGCGGAGTGCGTTCATAATGACAGCCGCGTCACGCGGCGGGGGCTGGAGCATCAAACCAGCGGTCGTGCTCCTTGATGAGGTCGATGAGGCGCTCGACGGCCTCCTCTTCGGGGATGTTGAACTTCACGGCTGTCTTGCCGACGTAGAGATTGATCTTGCCGGGAGCACCGCCGACGTAGCCGAAGTCCGCATCGGCCATCTCGCCAGGGCCGTTGACGATGCAGCCCATGACGGCGATGCGCACGCCTTTGAGATGGCCGGTGGCGGCGCGGATTTTCTGCGTGGTGGTTTGCAGGTTGAAGAGCGTGCGGCCGCAGCTCGGGCAGGCGACGTAGTCCGTCTTGAAAATGCGCACGCCGGCGGCTTGCAGGATGTTGTAGCTGATGCGCAGGCTTTGGCCCGGAGCTGCCTCACCATTGACGATGACGGCATCACCGATGCCATCGCAAAGCAGCGAGCCGATGTGTGTGGCGGCGGTGAGGAGGTTTTCGGTGAAGTCATCGCCGCTGGAGGCTTGCAGCGTGTCTTTGAGCAGGATGGGATGCTTTTTGTCGAGCTTTGCGGCCAGCAGACGGAAGGCGGCGATGACGCCAATGTTCAGCCCGTCTTGGACGGAGACGAGTTTCGGCTCGGCGGAGGTATTCAAAGCCGCGATGGCGGCCTCATCACGCGGATCGACCTCTGTCACGCCACTGTCTTCGATCACGACCTCGGGCTTGTAGTCGCCGAGCTTGTCCATCTTGTGCGCGACGGCATCCCATTTGGCCCGCGTGGTGAAAACGGGCACCGTTTCATGCCCGCCGAGCTTCACGCCGCCGACGGTGATGACCTGCGAATCACGGCGCACATAGTCAAACGGGTCGTAGCTGACCGGTGGGGCGTTTTCGATGCGTTCGAGCTTCGCTGGCAGGCCTTCGTTGTAGGGCTTCACCAGCTGCTGGGCCACGGGGATCTCGAAAATGGCATCTTCGGTCAAAGACACGCGCACGGTGTCGCCGATGCCATCCGCCAAAAGCGAGCCGATGCCGATGGCGCTCTTGATGCGGCCGTCCTCGCCATCGCCCGCCTCGGTCACGCCAAGGTGCAGCGGGTAGTTCCAATCGGCACCTTGCTCTTCCAGCTTGGCCACGAGCAGGCGATAAGCCTCGATCATGACCTTCGGATTACTGGCCTTCATCGAGAAGAGGAAGTTGTGAAAGCCCTGCGCCCTCGCGATGCGGGCGAATTCGAGGGCGCTCTCCACCATGCCGAGCGGCGTGTCACCCCAGCGGTTCATGATGCGATCGCTGAGGGAACCGTGGTTCGTGCCGATGCGCATGGCGCGGTTCAGGCGGATGCACTCCTTCACGAGCGGCACGAACTGCTCCTCCATGTAGGCCACCTCGGCGGCGTATTCCTCATCGGTGTACTCTTTGACGGCGAACTTCTTTTTGTCCGCGTAGTTGCCCGGATTCACGCGGACCTTCTCCACCCAATTCACCGCTTCCATGGCCGCATCCGGTTTGAAATGAATGTCCGCCACGAGCGGCACATCACAGCCAGCGGCGCGTATGCCATCGCGGATGTGCTGGAGGTTCTCGGCGATGATGCGGGTCTGCGCGGTGACACGGACGATCTGGCAGCCGGCCTCGGCGAGGCCGAGGGCCTCCTTCACGCAGGCCTCGGCGTCACGCGTGTCGCTGGTGAGCATGCTCTGCACGACGACCGGGGCACCGCCGCCGATTTGCACCTTGCCGACCATCACCGGGCGCGTTTCACGGCGCTGGTAGTTGTAGAGATCGGGGCAGTAACGAAGGGCGGGGGAGGTCATGGAGGGGCTAGAATGGCAAAGCGGGCGCGAATGGCAATCAAAGCCGCGCGTGGTGCCGCGCACTGCAACGGGAGGCGGGGCGGATTCTTCGTGCCATCCCCTGAAATGGCCGGAAAGCACGCCAGCGCAAGGTCCGCATGGGGCGTTGAATTGTGCGGAGGGCTGGCCAAGTGTCCGCGCATGGAATTCACCCGCCGGATCATCATGGCCGCCGCGATCCTCGCCATCGCGGCGGGGCTTTACCTGTCATCGCGGCCCCAGACGCCGGATTACGGGCTCACGAAGCTTCTGAAGGGAGAAAAGCCGCCGGAGGGTGATGGTGCGAAGATCAGCCTCAAGGATGCCCGTGCGCTGGCGGACATGAATGACACCTTTGCGCGGCTCGCGGAGGCGGTGCTGCCCTCCGTGGTGAGCGTGACGACACGCAAGGTGAGGCAGGGGCCGCTGATGCTGATGCCTTTTGGCCTTGTCCAAGGTGGCAGCGAGGTCATTCCCGGTCTTGGATCAGGTGCCATCATCAGCAAGGAGGGCCATGTGGTCACCAATTACCACGTCATCAAGGACGTCTCCGATTTCGCCATCACCACCAATGACAACAAGATGTACTCCGCCAAGGTGCTCGGCTATGATGAGGAGCGTGACATCGCGCTGCTGCGCATCGAGAGCGACAGGAAGGACTTCCCGGCTCTTTCCTTCGCCAACTCGGACGAGGCAAAGGTGGGCCACATCGTCTTCGCGGTGGGAAATCCCTTCGGTTTGAGCGGCACCGTCACGCAGGGCATCATCAGCGCCCGCGACCGTCATCTCAGTGACAGCCGCATGGACTACCTCCAGACGGACGCGGTGATCAATCCGGGCAATTCCGGCGGCCCGCTGGTGGACACCTCCGGGAAGATCGTCGGTGTGAACGTGGCCATTTATCAAGGTGACGAGCGGCTGCGGATCTGGCAGGGCGTCGGTCTTTCGGTGCCTTCCAACGAGGTCAAGGTCGTGGTCGATGCCATCAAGAAGGCCTATGACCAGCGCGAGCAGGCACGGCTTTCCGGCGTCAGCATGCTGGGCCGGGGCTATCTCGGCCTCGCGGTGATCACCGAGCCGGCGGAGGTCGATCCTGCCTGGGGCTCGTCCGAGATTGGAGCCATGATTTCGCATGTCGATCCGAATTCACCCGCGGCCGTCGCCGGGCTGAAGCCGGGGGACGTCGTCACCAAATTTCAAGGCATGTCCTTCCGCATGCCGGCGGATTTGCTGCACATCATCCGCACGCAGCCTCCCGGCTCCATTGTGAAGCTCGAAGTGATCCGCAACAACCGCATGCGGGAGGTGACGGCGCGTCTGGGCGAGCGGCCTGATGCGCCGCCCGATGCTACCGCGGCTCCAAAGTGATCGCACGCCCGGTTTCAGGCTGGCAGCGCAGTTCACGCGGCTCCACGGCCAGCAGAATGCTGCCTGAGGTGGTGGTTTGAAGCAGCGGGACACCTTCACGGACGCACCATGCGGCGAGGGTGTCCTTGGGAGCGCTGGCGCCCTCGCGGGTGAAGCCCAGGCTGCCGCGGATGACGAGCCGTGGCCGCGCCGCATTGAGAAAATCCTCGGTGCTTGAAGCGTCTGTCTCATGGCCGCTCGTCAGCAGCACATCGCAGCGCAGGTCCTGGCCGGATTCGCGCAGCGCCTGCTCGGTGATCCATCCGGCATCGCTCATCCACAGCAGCCGCCAGCCATGCAGCCGTGCCATCAGCACCATCGCGCGGTCGTCCCCGCGCATCGAGCGGCTGGTGGCAGAGGGATGCAGGCAGTGAAGACTGGCATCCCGGCTCAAAGGGATCGAATCACCGGCGATGAGCTTTTTGAGGTCCAGTTTGGATTCGAGGCGGCGGATGATGGTCTGGCGTGAATCATACGGTCCCGGCTCGCGGGCACTGCAAAACAGCTTGGGATGGCCAAACGTGCCCAAAACCTCCTCCACCGCACCGATGTGGTCCGCGTCGTTGTGGCTGAGGATGATGCCATCGAGCGTGTTGACGCCTTCATGCCGCAAATAAGGATGCAGCAGCCAGCGGAAGTCCTCGGCAGGTCCAGTGTCGAGCAGCCAGTCTGCCTCGTTCACCTGCAGATGATGCGCCGCACCGCCGGAAGCCACGGGAAGCATGCGCCAGGTGATCGCCGTGTCCGAATGAGAAGAGTCGGGGGTGTCGAGGTGAAAATTCGCGCCGGGCAGGCTCGCGAACCACGCCGCCGAGGCCACCATCGCCTTCGCGACGAGCCAGTTGGCATTGTTGATGGCGATTTGCAGGCCCGTCAGCTTCACCAGCGCTGCGAGCACGCTCAGGCAGGTGATGGCCAATGCCGCAATCGAGAGCGGCACGAGCACGCTGTTCGCAATCAGCGCCACGGGCGTGACCGCCTGAAAGTGCAGCAAGATGAACGGCAGGCTTCCCAACCACGCGGAGGCAGACACGCAGGCATTGCCGATCACCCAACGGCGGATGCCAAGCGCCAACTTGTGCCGCCAGGTGGCAAATTCGACCGGCAGAAAGGGATCGAGATTCATCCACCGTGCCATCGGGCTCATGAAAACACCCGTCAGTGCCGCGATGGCCCACAGCACGCCGAATGAAAGCTGGAAGCCCGGCATGAAAAGCTGCTGCGTGTCCATCCCGAGAAGCAGCAGCGAGGCGAGCCCGAGGTTGTTTTGCACGCCGGAGTCACGATCCACCGAGGGGCCGCAAAACACGACTGCCACCATCAGCGCCGCGCGTGCTGCCGAGGGCCGCCAGCCGGTGATGAAGGCGTAGGCAAATACGATCAGCACCATCGCCATCAGTGAGACGCCGCGTCCCAGCCGCAGCAGCTTCAGCACTTGCCAGGCGATCATGCCCAGCATCGCCACATGCAGGCCGCTCACGGCAAAGACATGCAGCGTGCCGCTGTCTCTAAACGCGTCCTCGACGTCGTCCTGCGCCTCATCCGCCACGCCCAGCGCCATCGCACGGATCACGCCGGAGAGCCGCGGATCGTCATCAATGTCCAGCGTGAGCTGCTCGCTGATCCAGCGTCGGCTTTCTTCCGCCGCATCGAGCATCGCGCAGGTCCACGTGGCTCCTTCATCGGATGTTTTTTCCAAAGCGGAGGCCCGCAACTCCGCTGCGAAACCGCTGCGCAAAGCGTGATCCGCCGGATCAAAGGTGCCCGGCGCATGCTGCGTGGCCGGCAGACGCAGCAGCCCGCGGATACGATAAGTGCCGGGGCCGGGAAAAGCATCGTCAGACGACAGCAGCACCTTCAAACGCGTGCGCAGCGGCCACTCGCTGCCATCCTCGAGCGTCACTCGCGTGGCCTCGCAAATCGCACGCAGGCTCACTGGCGTCGAGGAAGCATGATCCGGAGTCAGGCTGCCTTCCACCACCGCGGTCATCGCCTTCCCCTCTGCCAGCAAATGCAGGCGCAGCGGATGCTCGAAGGAGGTTTTCAACTGCGCCTCATGTAGCGCGGCAAAAGCGAATCCGCATGTCAGCAGCAACAGCCAGCGCCTTGGATACACCAGCACGCTCACCAGCATTACCAGCGATGCCGCGAGCGCCCAATGACGCACACCCGCCACATCGAAATCCGCCAGCACGATGCCTGCCGCGCCCGCGGCTGCCAGCGCCATCAGCGGGCAGGCTCCAAGCCATCGCTGAAGCGCCGCATGCATGGGATTTTACGAGGCCTGCTGCTCCGCCGCGGTGGCGGCGGCCTTGGCGCGTTGCGATTGCAGGTAGGCAAACTCCGCCTGCTCGATTTCGGTGATCTTGTGATGGGCGTTCGCGCTGTGACGTGTGTTCGGGAAGTTGCCGATGACCTGCTCCAGCATGTCGCGGGCCGCGCCGAAATCATGGAGGTGCGTCATGTACACCTCCGAGATGCGGAACATGATGAAGGCAGCGTCATCCACCGGCCAGTCGCGGCTTTGCAGGTGGTTGCTCAGCGCTGCCAGTGCCGATTGCGGATCATGCAGACGCTCGGCGTGGATCTTCGCGATTTCCGCCACCGGGAAGGGATCGTCCGGCTTGTCGTCCAGCATCTTCTCATAGTGGCTGATCGCGCCTTCGTAGTTGCCCTGGGAGATGCAGGCCGCCGCCTTGGTCATCTCGTCTTGCTCTACCACCTCACCGGAAGAGTAGAGGGATTCGCCGAAGGCATCGCCGATCCACGGAAGCAGGTATTTCACTGCCAGAATGCCGCCCACGCCGCCGAGCAGGATGAAGCCCACGAGCTTCATGCCATCGCTGGCCTTCATGAGTTGCTTCCATAGCAGGAGGCCGACGATGACGACAAGAAGAGCGATGCAGATGCGGGTGAGGAGTTGCTGGTTCATGAGGGAAAATGTGCCGGGAGGCTATCAAACGGCCATTTTTCCGCCAAGAGCGAAATCACCCAAAAACGCGAAAACAGCATCAAGAGGCCGTTTAGGCGGCATGAAGATCGCACACTGCCAGTTTGAGGCCTGGGTCGGGGATTTGGAGCACAACCTCGCTCGTTTTGAAGAAGGACTGAAACGTGCCGATGAGGCCGGGGCGAAAGTTGTGACCTTCCCCGAGTGCTTTTTGACTGGCTATCCGGACACCGAGGAGCTGGCGCGGAAGGGTGCTTTCGCTGTCGAGTCGCCGCAGATGCGTCGTGTGCTCGAAATCACCGCCCGTCATGCCGCTGTGGCCATCGTGGGTTTCAATGAGCTTCGCGGGAATGACCTTTTCAACACCGTCGTCGTGGCGCATCACGGTCAGAACCTCGGCATCTACAGCAAATGCGCCGCTTACATGAAGTTTCACAAGCAGGGCCGCGATTTCCCGGTGTGGGAGATTGATGGCGTGAAGTTTGGCGTGCTCATCTGCGCCGATGGCGGCTACATCGAGCCCACGCGCATCCTGGCGCTCAAAGGTGCCCGCATCATCTTCGCGCCGCATTTCAATTACATCAGCGACAAGGGCCTCATCAGCCACTTCATGAAGGTCCGCGCCGATCACAGTGCCCGCGCCGTGGAAAACAGCGTCTATTTTGTGCGAGCAAACAACGTCGTGCTCGATCCCGCGAAGTCCGGCATCACCCGCAATGCCGGCATTGGCTATGGCGACAGCTATGTCGTCGATCCGGCTGGCGAGATCATTGCCCGCACGCGGCGTCACGTGGAGGATTTCATGGTCTGCGATCTCGACATGAGCTTCAAACAAGACAGTGCCTGGGGCCTGTCGAAGTCCGCGTGGAGCTTCCGGGAGTTTGCGCCGTTCGTGCAGGAGGCGATGAAGACTACTTGAGCCCCTTCGCGATGGCTTGAGCCTCTTCGAGGAAGGTCTCGCCGAGTGGCGTGAGGCGGCCGATCCACATCGCGCCGAAGGCGAGCGAGGGAAAATCGTCCAGCGGCAGCACGCGGACATCCGCTGGCGTGTTTACTCGAGGCATCTGCACCGAAAGACCGATGCCAAAACCACCGGCGGCATATCGCGCCACCGTATCGAGGCTGCCGACCTCGAGGCTCGTGAGCCATTCCACGCCGCGCTGGCGCAGACCGGCCTGAAACTCGCGCACCAGCGGATCACTGGCCGTTAACGCGATGAGTGGTGTCTCGATGCGCTGCTTTTCCCAAAGCTGCGCGGCGCTTTTGATGCTGCTTTTGGCGGAGACGAGCAAACACATCGGCAGGCGCAGCAGCTCGCGTGTCTCCACATTCGGCGGCGGTTTGTCGGTGAGCGTCGAAAGACCGATGTCGATCTCCTGCGAGGCCACGAACTGCTCGATCTGCTGCTGGCGGCCATCGGTGAGCGTGAAGTGAAAGCCCTTCACACGCTTCTGCATGCGGGCGCAGAGCTCCGGCAGATACTCACGCTGCACGATCTCCGGCGCGGCGATGCGCAGACGCGTCTCGCCACCACCGCGCACACGATCAGCCACATCGCCGAGGCCTTTGAAGAAGGGCGCGATGTGATCGTAGAGCAGTTGCCCTTCACGCGTGAGCTGGAAGGGCCGCCGCTGGTAGAGCGTGACACCGAGGACGTCCTCGAGTTGCAGGATCTGGGCACTGATGGCTGGCTGCTGGATGCCGTAGGGCATCTGCCGGGCAGCCGCGCTCACACCGCCATGCGTGGCCACATAATAAAAGAGCTCGAGGTGATGGACGTTCATTTGCCGGGAAAGATGGGAATGACCTTGTTGATGAGGTCGGTGCCGGTTTTGACGCCTTGTTCGAGCGTCTTTGTCGTGCCGTTGATGATCTGACCAGGTAGTTTGGCCGCGTCCTCGCCGAGCACGGGCTTCAGAAGCGTGTCGCTCGCCTTGTTCACGATCGCTCCCGGCGAATCGAGCAGCAGCGACATGCCGGCCGCGCCGAGCAAACGCGAGCTCAAATCCTCCTGCGGTGCCGTTCGAGTGCCTCCGACCTTCACGCGAGCCCAATTGAGGCCTGGAGGTCCTTGCGGGTTCGTTTCGATGAAGACGCGATTTTGTGCTCCGGGCAGCCAGCGGAGGGTTTCGGGTGTCACACCGACCATGAAGTCACCTTCGATCGCATCGCCCGGCAGCAGCGTGAGCGTGCCTTCGAGGCGCATGAGGCCGTTGGATTGAATCACGATCTTTTCCAGCCGCGTGCCGCCGCTGCTGTGTGGGCTCACCGATGCCGTGGCGATGTCGAGAGCCAGTCGCTTGAAACGCTCCATGCGCGTGTAGGTGGCCAGCTTGTCGAGAATGGGCAGCGAGGAGAGCACGCCATCCTTCAGCGCGATGTCCGCCTTCCATTTCATCGGCTGCCCTTTGGCTCCCGAAAGCTCCGCATCGCCTTCGAGGTGCCCGCTGAGATGCTTTTGCCATTCCTCGCTCAAAAACTCCGCCGAAGGCACCTGCTCGGCATGCGCAAAGAACTGCCACTCGCCACCAAAACGCACACTGCCACGCAGCGTGCCCTTGCTGCGATCCTTCCAGCGCAGCGTGGACTCGGTGATCTGCAGTTTCTCATCCGTCAGGCGAAAGCTTGCGCGGCCGATGTCGAGCCGCAGCGGCTCTTTTTGTCCCGGCGGCGTCACCGGCATGCGCAGCACACCACCATCGAGCGTGCCGGGAAAGGAGAAGCGTCCTTTGCTCGTCGAGGCGCTGTTGTAGCTGCCGAGGTGCAAACGCGTCTCCTCGACCTGCCAGCCGTTTTGTGAGTAGGCAAAGCGTTCCGCGTCGAAGCCATCCACCTCGGTCGTTTTCGGGATGTAGCGACTCACCCAGCCTGGGAGGGCTTCTTCATGATTCGCCGTCTCGTGTGACTTTGATGCATTCGGACTCGCGGGATGCTTGGTCACGATCAGCGAGTCCGCGCCGGCGCTTTGAATGCTCCACGAGCCACGACGAATGGCACCAAAGTCCAGCGCCGCATGCACGCCCACGGCCTCGATCTGCAATCCGGATGGCAGTTCGATCGACGCCTCGCTCATCCGCGCCGCATCATCTTGCCATTGAATGTCCGCCAGCCTCGCCGAGCCGCCCGTTTTGGACTCGATCATGTCCTCGAGCCTCACGCGGAAGCCCTCGCCACGCACCACGCTCTGCAAATAGGCCATGACCAGAGCAGGCATCGCCATCACCCCCACGACCACCGCGATGACCAGCACACCCACAAGCCACCAAAGCCATCGAAAAGACGAAGAACGACGTTGAATGGATCGGCGGCGCATGGTGGGGAGCAGGAATGAAGTTGGCGAGATGCCGGGGAGACGCTAGATGCTAGCCGCATGCTTGAAGCTCTCAACGTCCGACTTGAAGTGCCCGGCCCGGGCGACACGGAAGAAAATGACACGCTGCGCCTGCTCGACGAGGTGAGCTTTACCGTGCCGCCGGAGCATCTGCTGGCGATTGTGGGGCCTTCCGGTTGCGGCAAGACGACGCTACTGAAGGTCATCACGGGCATCTTGGAGCAATCTGAAGGCGAGCTGAGGTGGGACGGGCGTGATTTGAAGAACGAGGAGGACCTGCATCCGGGCGATCTCGGCTATGTGCCGCAGTTCAGCGTGGCGTATGACCTGCTCACGGTGGAGGAAAGCATCGCCAGTGCCATGGCGCTACGCACGCAACTGGCGGACACGGACGAGTTCATCCCGGCGCTCGACTACATTCTGGAGGTCACGGGTTTGACGGACCTGGCTGAGCGTCGCGTGAAGGTGCTCTCCGGTGGTCAAAAGCGTCGCCTGGGCCTGGCGCTGGAGCTTGTCACCGATCCCTGCCTGCTGCTGTGCGATGAGGTGACGAGTGGCCTCGATCCGAAAAGCGAGGCGGAAATCACGAAGCTGCTCCACAAGCTCTCTCGCGGGCATCCGAAGCGTGTCGTGATCAATGTGACGCACAGCCTCGCAAGCCTCGGTGACTACGACAGCGTCATGGTGATGTATCAGGGCCGTCTGATCTATCACGGGCCGCCGCGGGCGCTCACGCATTACTTCGGCGTCGAGCACCCGGAGGATGTGTATCGCTGTCTCGGCGATCGTCCGGCGGAGGAGTGGGCCACTTCATGGAACCGCAAGCGTGAGAGCTACTACCAGCAGTTTGGCTTTGAGGCGAAGGTGAAGGCTCCTGAGGTCGTCGATGAGGCGAAAGAGCCCGAGGAGGACATCATCCCGCATCATGAGTTTCCGCCGATCGAGCTGCCGGCGGTAACGACGCAGCTTTTTGAGCTGCTGCGCCGTCGCTGGACGATCTTTCGCCGGGACAAATCGCAGGTGTGGCTGCATCTGGCCATGCTGGTAGGCTTTCCGCTGCTCGTGGCCATCTTTGCGCTGGATGGCATCAAGCCGCTGCGAGCACTCTCGACCTACCAAGATCAAAACATCGGTGCCGAACTGGCCAAACAGGCCAAACATCAGCTTGAGCAATTGAATGCCGGAAGCCTCGTGAGCGGCCTCATCATGCTCCAGGTGGTGCTGGTGACATTGATGGCGAGCAACAATGCCGCGCGTGAGATCGCCTCCGAGAGGCTCATTTTGGAGCGTGAGAAGCTCGGCGGCCTCAGCCCGCTCGCGTATGTGGGCAGCAAGGTCATCTTCCTCGGCGTCTTCGTGCTGGCGCAGAGTTTATGGATGGGACTTTTCGTCGAAATGATCACCGGCGGTCTGCCGGGTGATCTCGTCATCAAGCTCGCGCTGCTCGTGCTCGCCTCCGCGGCCATGACGGCGGTCTGCCTCGGCATCTCCGCCACCAGCCGCACCCCGGAAAAGGCCACGATTTTGTGCATCTACCTCGTCGGCTTCCAGCTCCCGCTCTCCGGCGCGGTGCTCACGCTGCCCGACTGGCTGGAAAACTGGGTGCAGCCTCTCATCGCCGCCTTCTGGAGCTGGAGCGGCAGCCTCACCAGCATGCGAAGCACCGCTTTCTACGACGCCGTGAAGCAAGTCACGGCCACCGACCTCGTCGCGCCGACCATCGCGGGCTTCGTGCTCTTCGTGCATGTCATCATCGGCCTGAGCATGAGCCTCGTCGGCGTGCAGAAGAGCCAGTGGGAGTGAGTCATCCCTGCGCCACCAACCGTGCGGCCGTTCCGGCGAAGTCATGGCGCTGGGGATAGGCGAGCGCGTGATTGTGTTTGTCCAGGTTGCCGCGTGAGGTGGCCTTGGCAGCTTCAAATTCGGCCTGGGCCACTTGCTTGGCTTTGAAGAGGTCCATCTGGATGCGGCTCTTCACGTTCGCGGCACCGTCGCCGGTCGTTTCGATGGCGGAGAAGATGGCCTCGGGATACTTCGCGGTGATGAGGGATTGCACGCCGTCGCTCACGCCGCTGGAGGGCATGCAGCCAAAGGGTTTCACGCTGACGACCATGTGCGCCTTCTTCTTGGTGACGCTCTGGATGAGCTTGCCGATCTCCATGTGGCCCTCGCCGCCGCGCAGATGCACGTCGTAGTGCTGGTGGGAGATGGTGGCGATCTCATCCATGTCCGGCAGCTTGTAGTGACGCAGGCCGAGCAGTCGCGCGAAGACACCGAAGACGCCGCGCAAGGCTTTGTCCGCAAACCAGAGGGTGATGAGCTTGCGACGCGGATTCTGGCCTTCGAGGCCGCCTTTGGCGTCGTCCGCTTGCGGCAGTGTCATGCGCTGTTTCGTGTCCCACTTGCCCTGCCAGAGCATGTAGAGCAGCCAGGCGGTCACGAGTTGCACATCCACCTCCGCGCCTTCGGATTCGAGGAATTGAATAAGCTGGCTTCTATCGGGGCCAGCGTTGTGGAGCAGAAGAATATGCGTGTGCTCGTTCATGGATATAGAGGTGCAGCAATGGTGTGCTCTGCCGCCGCACGCTTGGCTTACGAGCAGCCTGCGTTCGCTGCCGATGCAGCGGAGTGCATTGTAGAAATGCTGGCTTAACCCGGCATAAGAGGTTGGTTAAACATACGTAAGCGCTTGTTCAGTCTGGGTTAATATTGAGTTCTGGTATGGCTGTGGCGGT
Source organism: uncultured Verrucomicrobiaceae bacterium (assembly GCA_937872615.1). Taxonomy (GTDB): domain Bacteria; phylum Verrucomicrobiota; class Verrucomicrobiia; order Verrucomicrobiales; family Verrucomicrobiaceae; genus Prosthecobacter. The sequence continues at coordinate 12,514 of CALMTT010000222.1, forward strand.
TGCATGCCAAGCACGCACCCGCCACACGTCTCTGCCGTTTTTGGCGTGTCGTATGTGTCTACCGCCGTGCCATTGGCAAATAAATCAAGCGGTTGTCGGGGCCAGGCACCGGCTGCTGCGGCGGCGCGCTCGATTCAGCAATACTGAAGTAATCATAGGCGACACCAAAACGCGTGTTATCACTGTTTGTGGTAAGTACCCCCGCCGCCGCACCGAGCGCGAACAGCTTCGCCATCCACGGTGCGGTGCGGATATCGATCTCGCCCATTGTCCGAATATCGGCGGGGTCGTCGCTGGTGTTGCGATACTGCGCAATCACCCGCTTGGTCGCCGGGTCGAGGATCAGGAATAGGTCGAGCGTGTGGCTGGTGGTGAATTCGATCGTCGCAGGTTTGATCCAGTAGGGCTGGCTGTAGACGCCGTTGTTCTCGACGCCGAACAGCAGGCCGCCACGCCCGCCACCGATGCTGCTGCTCATGACTAACTTCACGTAGTTGTCCTGGTCGAGCCCGAAGAAAATACCGCCCGACTTGCCAGGGTCTTGCGGCACGCCGCTGAACGGGTCGGCGATGCGCGCGTGGATGGTGACGGTTTTGCGCGCGTCGAAGCCCACTTGCAGCGCGTCGTCCTGCGTGTTCTGGTTGCCCTGGTTGCTGCCCGCCGTCGCGTCGATTGACATAAAGCCACCCGCGCCGCCGACGTGTACCTTGCTGAGGAAGAAGCCGACGCCGTTCTTGTTGAGCTGTACGCCTGGGAAGCCGCTGTTGGCGAACTTGCCGGCCGGCGTGTCGCCGGGGTTCCAGTTTTGCACCCACGGCAGCGTGGTGGCGGTGCCGTTGGCCGCATCGAACTGGAACTGGTCCTGCACGTCGGGCTTGCCGTCGTTGTCGTCGTCGGGGTCGTTCAGGTCCGAAATATGGTCGCCGTCGTTGTCGGGCGGGGTGGCCGCCTTGCTGCACGGGTCGGTGGTATTGTCCAGCTCGTCCTTGTCGGTGTAGCCGTCCTTGTCGCTGTCGGTGGTGGCCGGGTTGCTGCCCGCCGCGATGCACGAGCCAACCTTGTCCTGCGAGACAAAGGAGAAGGCGTCGTTGGCGTCGGTGGGGGCGTTGCCCTGGTGGGTCGCGCCGCCCGGCGTGTAGAGCGTTGTGCCGATGGTAGCGCCGTCGGTGCCGTGGCGTGGCGTCAGCTCGTCGGCGATGGTCGTCCACAGGTTGGTTTTGGGGTCGTACATCTGGCCCTGCGCATTCACGCCAGCCGAGGTCGCCAGCGGGCTGCCGGGCGTGGCTTCGCCGCCCCAGATCGTGATCTGGTTGTGCAGCACACCAGCGGCCATGGCGGCGCGCGGCGTGGGCATTGGGGCACGCACCTCCCAGGTGTTCGTGGCGATGTCGTAGGCTTCGTTGGCCGCCGTCACCGAGGCGATTGTCACGGCGGTGCGCCCGCCGATGGCGTAGAGCTTGCCGCCCACTGCCTCGAAGATCAGGTGGTCGCGGGCGGTTGGCATGGGCGCCAGCGTGGCCCAGCTATTTGTGCCCGGCGTGTAGGCGAACAGTTCGGCCTTGTCGGGGTAGCCCAGGCCGCCGACGACGTAGATCTTGCCGCCCTGCACTGCTACGCCACTCGCGCCACGCGGCAGCGGCAGGTCGGCCACGGCAGCCCAGCTGTTGCTGGCGATGTCGTAGGCGTAGACCGATTTCACCGCCACGCCGGCGCGGATCAGGCCGCCGATCTGGTAGACCTTGCCATTCAGACATGCTGCGCCGGGGTGATCGACCGCCTGGCCGGGCGCGGGCGGCAGCTGCGCCCACTTCTTCGCGTTCGGGTCGTAGGCCCAGGCATTGTTGGTGTCGATCACGCCCTGGCTGTTCTGCCCGACGATTCCGCCCACCACATAGACCTTGCCATTACACGCTACGCTGCCAACTTCCTGCGTTGGGATGGGCAGCGGCGTTTGCGTGTTCCACAGGCCGGTGTCCTTCAGCGTGGGGTTTGGCTCCATCACCTGGATGCTGTTGCCGCCGTACTCGGCCACGTAGATCGCGCCATCCGGCGCCACTGCCACGTCGAGCGGCTGGTTGAAGATGCCCAGATCTTCTTCAAACTCCACCGTCTTGCCGTCGGGCGCGAGCACCACGCGGCGCACGCTCTGGTTGCCGGCGTAGGTGGCCGAGATGATGTTGCCCAGCATCTGGCCGCCAAAGGTTGGCGCGGTATATTCGGCCATACCGTTGGTGGAAACGCCGGCCTTGTAGTAGAGCAGCCGCTTCTCGGGGTGGTAGTTCGCGTTCGGCTGGGCGATTGGCGGCGTGTACATGCTTCGGGCGATTCGTCTGATCCTGCACGGCCCCACCAACCCGGCCTTTGCCACGTTGAAGGAGTTCCCGTCCTCGGAACCGCTCGCCAGCCCGCTGCCGGGCATGAGCATGGCGGGCATGCTGGGCACGGGGCAGCTGCATGCCTGGTCCAAGATCTCGCGCCGCGCGTTGTGGGGCGATGACCGGAGCGGTGTGCGCTTTCCCGCCGGCCGTTATTTCGAGGACATGGCCACCATGCCGCTGATGGCGCTGCGGGCGCAGAGTTTTTATTACGAAACCAGCCCCTGGGTGGCCTACCGTCAGCGTGACAGCAGCATTCTGGCGAGCATGAGTCTGCGCAAGGCGCTGGACCAGTCGGCCGCGCTGCTGCCGCTGGCGCAGGCGCTAGCGGGCCAGCCCG
>CALMTT010000223.1 GCA_937872615.1 uncultured Verrucomicrobiaceae bacterium
TCAAAGCGGCCAGAAGACGCTCTTGAGCCTGATCCTTGGAGTTTTCGAGGGCGGAGATGCCCAGACCTTCGAGCAGGCCGCGAAGCTTTTCGTAGCGGTCTTTGAGCTCGGTGGCCTCCTGATTGGCCGCGGCGGCAGACTGAGCGAGAGCGTCGTTCTTGTCCTTGGCCGAAGATGCGTCCGCTTCGAGCTTCTGGATCTTCTGGGCAGCCACGGCGAGCGTGGTGTGAAGTTCGCGAAGCTCGAGGTTCACGTCGTTCTGCGCACGCACGCCGCCACACACTGCCAGGAGCAGTGCAAGGGTATAACGTGCTGTGGACGAGATCGACATGATGAGGGAGCGGAGCAGGAAGTGGATTACTTGGCGGCCTTCACAGTGACGGCACCGTGAGACTTGAAGAGACGTGTCAGAGCGAATTCACCAAGGCGGTGACCGACCATGTTTTCGGTGACATAGACGGACACGAAATCCTTGCCGTTGTGGACGAGGAAGGTGTGGCCGACGAGGTCAGGCGTGATCATGGAGGAGCGGGCCCAGGTCTTGATGGGGCGCTTGCCGCCTTTGGACTCATTCATCTTGTCCACCTTGTCGAGGAGGGCTTGCTGAATGAAGGGGCCTTTTTTCAGGGAACGTGCCATAAGAGGATTCGGAGGGTCAAAAGTGGATTACTTGCCTTTACGGTGCTGGACGATGAGCTTGCCCGTGGCCTTCTTCTTGTTGCGGGTCTTCTCGCCCTTCGCGTGGCCCCAGGGGCTGAGAAGGTGCTGGCGACCACCGCCGGACTTCGAGCGACCTTCACCACCACCGTTCGGGTGGTCGATGGGGTTCATGCACATACCGCGCACGGTCGGGCGGACGCCCTGCCAGCGGGTGCGGCCAGCCTTGCCGGAGACCACGTTCATGTGCTCGATGTTGCCGACCTGGCCGATCGTGGCGTAGCAGACGGCGAGGATCTTGCGAATTTCACCGGAAGGCATGCGGACGAGGGCGTATTCACCTTCGCGGTTGTTCAGAACAGCGGCCTGACCAGCAGCACGGGCGGCAACACCACCACGACCAGGGACGAGCTCGATGTTATGAATGCTCATGCCGAGAGGGATCTTGGCCAGAGGGAGGGCATTGCCCACTTCAGGAGCGGCGTTTTCACCGGCCATGACGCTGGCACCGACCTGGAGCTGGGAAGGGGCAAGGATGTAAGCACGCTCGCCATCCTTATACTCGACCAACGCGATGCGGGCGGAGCGGTTCGGATCGTATTCGATGCCGACGACCTTGGCGGCCTCGTTGCGGCGAAGGCGCTTGAAGTCGATGAGGCGGTAACGCTTGTCGTGACCACCACCGATGTGACGGCAGGTGATGCGGCCCGTGTTGTTACGACCACCGCTGCGGCGGAGAGCGACGGTGAGGCTCTTCTCCGGCGTGTCCTTGGTGATTTCGTCGAACGAATTCCACTCCTTGTAGCGGTTGGAAGGGGTTTGGGGCTTGAATGTTTTCAGCGCCATGGTGGTGTGAGGGTAAAGGGTTGCCTAGAACGGGCGGAGGATCATGCGAGGTCGAGCTTCTCGCCGGCTTTGAGACGGACGACAGCCTTCTTCCAGTGGTTGGTGCGGCCGTAGTCAGCGCGGCGTTCGCGCTTGGCCTTGCCGGAGACATTCAGGGTGCGGACGCCTTCGACTTTCTTGCCGAAAAGCTTCTCAACAGCCTGCTTGATGTCAATCTTCGTGGCCTGGGGATCAACCTTGAAGACATACTCATTGTTGTTCTCGCCGAGCAGCGTGGCTTTCTCGGTAAGACGGATGGTCTGGATCACTTTGTGAAGGTCTCTCATATCAGGCGGTCCTCTGGGCAAGGGTTTGGAGGGCGTCACCGGCCACAACGATGGCCTGGTAGCGAAGGAGGTTTTCAGCGTTCACATCGCTGGCGGCGATGAGCTGGACATTCTGCACGTTGCGAGCGGCGCGGAAGGTGACTTCGTCGAACTGGTTGCCGATCACGAGCACGTTTTTGGCGTTCGAGAGCTTGCTGACCGCGGAGACGAAAGACTTGGTCTTGCCGTCGGCGATGGCGAATGCACCGGTGGTGAGCACAGCGCCGTCGTTGATGCGGGCGGTCAGAGCGGCACGGAGGGCCAGCTTCTTGACGTTCTTTGGCGTCTTCTTGGAATAGTCGCGAGGACGGGGACCAAAGACGACACCACCACCACTCCAGATCGGGGAGCGCTTGGAACCCATACGGGCGTTACCGGTGCCCTTCTGGTTCCAGAGCTTCTTGCCAGAACCGGACACTTCGGAGCGGTTTTTGGTGCAGGCAGTGCCTTGGCGGCGGTTCGCACGGTAGGCGACCACAGTCTCATGCAGGGCCTGAGAGCCTTGGTGACCTTCGGTGAGGTTGATTTGAGCCGCTTTGGCGGCGTCGGCGGTAAGAACTTGGGCGGACATGATTCAGTTCCTCTGGGTGATTATTTGGCGACAGCCTTCTTACCGGGGCGCACCACGACGATGCTGCCTTTGTTACCGGGGACGGAGCCTTTGATGAACAGCAGGCCTTCTTCAGGACGGCTCTGCACGACGACGAGATTCTGGGTGGTGCGGCGGTCCACACCATCATGACCAGGCATCTTCTGATTCTTCCAGACGAGACCGGGGGTCAGACGGCAACCGATGGAACCAGGACGACGATGCATCATGGAACCGTGGGACTGCGGCTGGCCGGCGAAATTCCAGCGCTTCACGACGCCTTGGAAGCCCTTGCCCTTGGTGGTGCCGATGACGTCAACGATCTGGCCGTTGCTGAACATGCTGGCGTCATACTTGGCATCGGCAGCGGGAAGCTTGTCGTCACCGGTCAGGCGGAATTCCTTCACGATCTTCTTCGCGCCGGAGCCGTGCTTCTTGAAGTGGCCCATCAGGGGCTTCGTCACACGAAATTCCTTCTGATCACCGTAGCCGACCTGCACGGCGGTGTAGCCGTCCTTGCCGTCGCTGCGCTTGACCTGGATGATTTGATTGCCGCTGACGTCCACGACGGTCACGGCGACTGCTTCGCCCTTGTCCGTATAGACCTTTGTCATGCCGAGTTTTTTGCCGATTAGTCCGAGACTCATAGTGTTATCTCCTGTGGGGATGATTGGGGGTTCTCGCGGTGAAAATTAGATGCGGATCGTGATGTCCACGCCGGAGGGAAGGTTGAGCTTCTTGAGCTCGTCCACGGTGCGGGCGGTGGGATCGACGATGTCGAGAAGGCGCTTGTGGGTGCGCAGCTCGAACTGGTCCATCGACTTCTTGTCCACGTGCGGGGAGCGGTTCACGGTGAACTTCTCAATGCGGGTGGGAAGCGGGATGGGGCCTGCGACGCGGGCGCCGGTGCGCTTGGCGGTTTCGACGATGTCCGCGGTGCTCTTGTCGAGCGTGCGGTAATCATACGCGCGGAGACGGATGCGGATGCGCTGGTTACTCATGACGGGGAAGCGTGGTTAAAAAGGGGTTCAGTTCGAAGAAGGGCACATTATTTGCCGCCGCCGCGCTGCTCGACGATCTGATCGACGATCTGCTGCGGGACCTGCTCGAAGTGCGAGGGCTGCATGGAGTAGCTGGCACGACCAGAGGAAAGGGTGCGGATGGCGGTGGAGTAGCCAAACATTTCAGCCAGCGGTACTTCGGCGCGAAGGACGGCGGTAGCACCGCGCATGTCCATGCCCTGAATCTTGCCACGGCGGCGGTTAAGGTCACCAAGGATGTCGCCCTGATAATCTTCAGGCGTGGAGGCTTCCACAGCCATGATCGGCTCAAGAAGAATGCACTTGGCTTTCTTGAGAGCGTCCTTCACGGCGAAGATACCAGCCATCTTGAAGGCGTTTTCGTTGGAATCGACTTCGTGGCTGGAGCCGTCGATCAATTCGATGTGCATGTCGATCACCGGATAACCGGCGATGATGCCGTTCAGAGCGGCCTCGATGCAACCTGCCTTGGCAGGATTGATGAATTCTTTCGGGATGGTGCCGCCAACGACCTTGTTTTCGACGACGATGCCGGAACCCTTCTCGCCAGGGCGGACATTGATGACGACGTGGCCATACTGACCGCGACCACCGGACTGCTTGACGAGCTTGCCTTCGCCACCAGCAGCCTGGGTGAGGGTCTCACGGTAGGCGATCTGGGGCTTGCCGGTGTTGGTTTCCACCTTGTGCTCACGCTTGAGGCGGTCGCAGAGAATTTCGAGGTGAAGCTCACCCATGCCGGCGATGATGGTCTGGCCGGTTTCCTCATCCGTTTTGACGAAGAAGGTCGGATCTTCTTCCGAGAGGCGCTGGAGGGCATTGCCCATTTTTTCCTGGTCGCCCTTGGTCTTCGGCTCGACGGCCATGGAGATAACCGGTTCCGGGAAGGTCGGGGGCTCGAGTTGGACATCAAGGTCCTCCGAGCAGAAGGTGTCACCCGTGCGGACATCCTTCACACCCACGAGGGCGGCGATATCACCGGAGTAGCAGCAATCGATGTCCTTATGGACGGCAGCCTGGATCTGAATGAGACGGCCAACGCGCTCGGATTTACGTGTACGTGGATTGTAGATCGTGTCCCCTTTCTTCACGCAGCCGGAATAGACGCGGAAGAAGACCAAGCGACCAAATTTGTCAGACCAGAGCTTGAAGCCGAGGGCGATGAACTTGCCGTTATCATCGGGTTTGGCTTCGATGACAGTCTCAGGCTCATCAACGACAGTGCCCTTCTGGGCTTCGATGTCGAGGGGGCCGGGGAGATAGTCGATCACGGCGTCGATCAGATACTGAACGCCCTTGTTCTTGAAGGCAGAACCACCAGCCATCGGGATGATCTTATTGGCGATCACGGCGCGGCGAAGACCAGCTTTGAGTTCTTTCGGGCCGATGGGCTGCTCCTCAAGGAACATCATGCCCAGTTCGTCGTCAGCGCTGCAAACAGCGTCCAGAAGCTCGGAGTAGGCGGCCTTGCCTTTTTCAGCTTCCGCGCCTTCGAGGTCACGAACGGTGTACTTGGATCCAAACTTTTCGTCATCCGAGTAGATGATGGCCTTTTGGTTCACCACGTCGATCTGGCCGATGAGGTTGTCCTCGGCACCGATGGGGATGAGGATCGGGTAAGCGGGCGCACCGAGCTTCTTGCGCACATCAGCCACCACGTTGTCAAAGTTGGCACCCGTGCGGTCCATCTTGTTGACGAAAGCGATGCGGGGCACGCGATACTTTTCAGCCTGACGATAAACCGTCTCGGACTGGGGCTGCACGCCGGCAACACCGCAGAGCACGAAGATCGCACCGTCAAGCACACGCAGGGAGCGCTCCACCTCGGCGGTGAAATCCACGTGGCCCGGGGTGTCGATGATGTTCACGCGGATGTCTTCCAGCTCGCGGGACTTGTAGATGCCAGCTTCCTTGAGCTGCTTCCACTTGGCGGTCACGGCAGCGGAGGTGATCGTGATACCGCGCTCCTTTTCCTGCTCCATCCAGTCGGTCGTGGCCGCGCCGTCATGCACCTCGCCGATCTTGTGGATCATGCCGGTGTAGAAGAGGATACGCTCGGTCAGGGTCGTCTTGCCCGCGTCAATGTGGGCGCAGATCCCGATATTACGGGTGCGCTCAAGTGGGAACTCGCGGTTGGGGGAATTGGGGTTCGACATGTGTCAGAGAAAGGCGTGAAATGGACGAAAAACGATTCGGAGTCTTGGGACCGCTATTAGAAGCGGAAGTGAGCGAAGGCGCGGTTCGCCTGGGCCTGCTTGTGAACGTCGTCACGCTTGCGGACGGAGTTCCCCTGCCCTTGAGCGGCATCTTTCAGTTCGTTGGCGAGGGCCTGGAACATGGGCTGACCTTTGCGACCACGGGCGTAACCGATGATCCAGCGCATCGCGAGGGCAACCTGACGCTCAGGAGACACTTCGAGAGGAACCTGGTAGGTGGCACCACCGACGCGGCGGGCCTTGACTTCCACGCGTGGCTTCGAGTTTTCGATGGCGCGATTGAAAAGCTCAAGCGGATGCACGCTGTCACTCTTCTCATTGAGGATGTCGATTGCACGATAGACGGTGCGCTCGGCGAGGGCCTTCTTGCCGCTTTGCATAACGCGAGCGATGAGGGCGGAGACCAGTTCGCTGTCGTAGCGGCTGTCCTTGTGAACTTCCTTGTTATAAACGCGCTTTCTGCGGGCCATGATCGTGAGGATGAAAAGGGTGGAACGTAAGGGAGGACAAAAATTACTTCTTCTTCGCGGCGGCGGCGCCAGCCTTCGGACGCTTCGCGCCATACTTGGAGCGACCACGGCGGCGGGCTTCCACGCCAAGGCAGTCGAGAGTACCACGAACGATGTGGTAGCGGACACCCGGCAAGTCTTTCACACGACCACCACGGACCAGCACGATGGAGTGCTCCTGGAGGTTGTGGCCTTCACCGCCGATGTAGGCGATGACTTCATACCCGTTTGTCAGACGCACCTTGGCGACCTTACGCAGAGCCGAGTTCGGCTTCTTCGGCGTGCGGGTCATCACCTGGAGGCACACGCCACGGCGTTGCGGGCACTTGGCAAGCGCGGGCGACTTGGACTTCACCGCTTTGTCTTTGCGGCCGTGTCTGACGAGTTGATTGATGGTGGGCATGATGGTTAGAAAAGAGCTGTTTCGACTGTGAACTTTCGTTGCTAGTTCCGCGAGACAGCACCACCACCCACTCAAGGGTCAATGGCACAGACTTTTCCGGTTCTGGCTCCGATAATCACAAGACTCACCGAGGTGGGTCGTTACCGATCTCTGGGGGAGAGGGTCGGTTTGGGAGCGCGGATGTTGGCGAGTCCCTAAAGATGCGCAAGCGCTTATTTCGGGTTTTTGAGGAATTTTGTCCCCGTGGGTTTTCACCACGCTTCTGATGCTTCTAACAAACCCGCCTCAGTTGATGGTGAAAGCACCCACTGAGAGCTTTCTTTCCTCGTATTTACAGGGCTTGCGGCGTCATGCAGCACTCGGAAGCCCTTTCTTGACGCGCATGCAGCGAGGTCGCATCATTTACGCCGAATTCATCGGCATCGCCAGACTCGGCGATGCCTTCCCCTGATGCCAGCCATGCTTCTTCGATCCTTTTTGCTTCCCCTTTGCGCCACAGGCGTAGTGGCTCTGAACACTCACGCCCAAGTGGTGCTGAAGGCCCAACCCGTGGAAGAAGTCTCTTCGGAGAATCAGGCCAAGGCTGCCAAGCCGGCAGCGCCTTCCGATCTTGATGCATCCTGGAAGACACAGCGCGAGGCACGTTCCCTGACTCTTCAGGTGCCAGCTCCCCGTGGACAAATTGTGGACCGCAACGGCGTGCCTTACGCACAGAATCGCGTGGCGAACTACCTCGCCCTCGTGATGCCCTACATGGAAGGTGCTGCGGACGACAAGATTGTGGCCTTCGCCAAGCAGAGCGTGGAATCCGCCAACAAGCTTCTGGGCAAGTCATGGAGCATTCCCGATGATCGTGTGCTTTCACATTACAAGCACCGCCGCTGGCTGCCGCTCGTCTTTTCATCAACCAATGGCATCAACGACGAGATCACCCCGGAAATGGAAAAGAAGCTGGAGCCTATTCTGGGGGCCAACTTGGTCCTGCAGTCCGCCTACCTCCGCCATTATCCGCAAAACGAACGTGCCTCCCACATCATTGGCTACACAGGCAAGAGCCGTCCCCTGCCCCTCGGCCCCATTGCCGATGGCGATCCCATCTTCGAGGAGATGGAAGGCCGCGCTGATATCGAAAAGACCTTTGACAGCGACCTCAAAGGCCAGCCGGGCATCGTCAACGTGCTCTTTGCTCCTGATGGCAAACGACTCGCCGAAGATGTTCGCCGCTTTCCTGTTCCCGGCCGCAATGTGGTGCTCTCCATCGACTCCAGCTTTCAGATGTTTGCCGAGCAAGCGCTGCAGGAACACGCCAAGAATGGCGGTGCCATGGTCATCATGGACATACAGACCGGCGACATCCTCGCCATGGCCTCGTATCCGTTTTTCGACCTCAACATGTTCATCCCGGGCATCACAGGCGAAAAGTATGAAGCCCTCCTGAAGGACCCCAAGCTGCCTTTGATCGCCCGTGCCTTCCGCGGCGAGTATCCGCCAGCGTCCACCTTCAAAGCCGCCACTGCGCTCGGCATCCTCGACAGCGGCAAAGTGGATGCCAAGACCTATTTCCCCTGCTCCCCGGCAATGGAGATCGGCAACCGCGTCTTCCACAACTGGTCGAAGAACGACTTTGGCTCCATCAACGTCGTCAACGCGTTGAAATACTCCTGCAACACTTGGTTCTACGCCGCCGCCATTGAGGCTGGAGCAGACCCCGTCACCGGCATGTGCTCGCGCCTGGGCTTTGGCGAGCGCACCGGCATCCCGATTGTGGAAGGCGAAGGTTTCCTGCCCACCAACAGCATCATGATCCAGCGCCGCGGCACCCGCATTCTTCCCGGCGACCTTGCCAACATCGCCATCGGCCAGGGCATGGTGCTCGCAACACCGCTCCAAGTGGCCCAGGCCATGGCGGGCATCGCCAACGGCACCTACCTCCCCCAGGCGAGGCTGGTGAAGCAGATCCAGGATTATCAGGACAACATCATCTCCGCTTTTGATCCAAAGCCGCGCAAGACCATCAACCTCAACCCGCTTCATCGTGACACGATTGTGAAGGGCATGGTAGCCGTAGTTTCCGGCGATGGCGGCACCGGCCATGCGGCGGATATCAAGCATGCCCAGATCGCCGGTAAGACGGGCACCGCGCAGTGGAAAATTGCCAAGGACCAGAACCTTGCGTGGTTCGCCGGCTTCCTTCCTGCGCAGAAACCCATGTTCAGCTTCGCCGTGGTTTATGAGGGCCGTCCTGGTGAGGACGTCAGCGGGGGCCGCAAAGCCGCGCCCATTGTCAGCGAGGTCTTCACCAAGATCTTTGAAAAGACGCCCAAAGACGATCCGATGCTCCTCGCCATGCAAAACGTGCCCAAGGACACGCCCATCGGCCCCGAGGACGAGGAAGACATCCCCATGGGCAAACCCGTCGAGGAGGCCCGCCCACGCCAGCAGGAGGTCCGCCAAGCCGAGCAGCCCAAGCGCACCATCGGTGGTTTCTTCCGCAAACTGTTTGGACGCGATTGATGCCTGAGCCGCGACAATGTGTGGCGGCTGATGGGAATAATTCATTCGAGACGTTCTCCCAATCTCCAACCGACTTTACCTGCCCATGTTCCGCCACGCCCTCGCCGCCTGCCTTGTTCTCTCCGCCTCGCTCTCAGCGCAAGATTTCGGCCTCTCCATCAGTGGCGGCAAAAAGGAGAGCGTGAGCGTCTCCATCGTCAGCGAAGTAAAGGCAGCCCAGCCCGGCACGCCGTTTCGCGTAGCGGTGAAAGTCGTGCATGAGCCGCACTTTCACACCTACGGCAAGGTCATCGCCAAGGGGGCCACCGGAAAACCCACCAAGCTCACCTGGACGCTGCCGGAAGGCTGGGCCGCTGAAGAGCTTCCTTGGCCTGCCACGATTTCGTTCGAGTCCTTCGGTGTGAAAGCCGATGGCTACGAAGGTACCGTGCATCTCCCGGCGAAGATCACCCCGCCAGCGGGTGTCACTGCGGGCAGCGCGATAAAGCTTCAGGTAAATGTCGATGGCCTCGTCTGCGATGACAAAAGCTGCCTGCCCTTCCGCAAAGACGCAGCGCTGGACCTCGCGATCGCTACCGCTACCGCGCTCGACGACAGCGTCAAAGACGTCTTTGCATCGCTCCCCCCTCTGCCAGCCGCGACGACTGCAACAGCCGCCGGGGACGCTTCCTCTCCAGTTAAAGACGAAGCGGCCACTCCACCGAGTTTCCTCATCCTCATGATTTCTGCCTTCATCGGCGGATTGATCCTCAACATCATGCCTTGCGTCTTTCCAGTGCTCGGCATCAAGGTCGTCGGCATCGTACAGCAGGCCGGCGAGGACCGCAAACAAGTCGTCCTGCATGGTTTGATCTATACCCTCGGCATCCTGCTTTCGTTTTGGGTGCTGGGCGGCATCGTCGTGGCGCTCGGCAAAGCCTGGGGCTTCCAATTGCAGTCCGCCGGCTTCAATTTTGGTCTCGCCACCTTCTTTCTCATTTTCGGCCTGAACATGGCTGGCGTGTTTGAAATGGGCGCCTCCGCTGTTGGTGTCGGGCAGAATCTGCAGGCCAAACACGGTCTTGGCGGCTCATTCTTCTCCGGCCTCCTCGCCACCGCCGTTTCCACCCCGTGCTCCGCGCCCTTTCTCGGCACGGCGCTTGGCTTTGCCGTAAAACTCCCCGCTCCGCAGGCCATGCTGCTCTTCACACTGATCGGCCTTGGCCTCGCTAGCCCGTTTCTCCTTCTCTCAGCGTTTCCATCACTGGTGAAGGTGCTCCCACGGCCTGGCGCATGGATGGAGAGCTTCAAGCAGGGCATGTCCTTCCTGCTCTTCGGCACTGTCTTTTACATGCTCTGGGTGCTCACGGCGATGGTCGAGGGCCCTGCTCTGCTCTGGCTCATGCTCTCGCTCGTGCTCATCGCCATGGCGTGCTGGGTTTATGGCCGCTGGTCACTGCCTCACCTGCCCGCAGCCACGCGAACCAAGGCGGTCATCATCTCGATCGTCCTTATCACCGGAGGCCTCGCCCTCGGCTGGCCCCCACCTCCCGTCAAACACAAGCCGCAGCCGGTCTTTGAATATGGCCATATGTGGGAACCGTGGTCAGAGAGCAGCGTTCAGGATTACCTATCTGCCGGTAAACCCGTTTACATCGACTACACCGCCAAATGGTGCCTCACCTGCCAGGTGAACAAGCGTGTTTACCCGAATCCGGCGCTGCAAGAGCTCTTCAAAAAGCATCAAGTCGTCACGGTTCGTGCCGATTTCACCCATGAGGATCCCGAAATCAAAAAGTCCTTCGAATCCCTCGGCAAAGGCGCCGTCCCGGTCAATGTCCTGCACATCCCGGGCAAGAAAGATCCCGTGATCCTGCCTGAACTCCTCACGCCTGACAACGTCAGCGCGGCTCTGAAACAGATCGAGTCCCGCTAATATGCGTCTGCTCGCTTTCACCATCGCTTTGGTCCACACCATCGCCGCCCTCGGCGAGGAACCGGCCCGCAAACTTGAGACCCTGCTCCTCCTTCCAGAACCTCGGGCCATGCGCACCGCCCTCTCCACCGCCCCGGAAGGTTCCAAGCTCACTGTCCTCACGCCTGCACGGGAATCTGCCTCCAATCCGTCCAAGATCGAAACCTACACCGAGGATGCCTTCAAAGCCCTCGGCCTCAGTCTCGACACCTTCATCAAGCGAGCAGCCACCTCCGCTGACAAACGGCTCGCCGCACTCAAGCCCGAGCTGATCCGCGACGATCAAGGCCGCGTGCTCTACGCTGTTTATCGAGGCGATTCCGAGCTCTTCGCCACGCTGCTTCTTGCCCCATCACTCCCGAAACTTTTCGAGCCGATGTTTGGCAAAGAAATCTGGGCCGCGCTGCCAGACCGTCATGCCCTTTATCTCTTTCCCGCGAAGTCCCCTTCCCTGATCGAATTCACCGAAGATCTCGCCGAGCGGTTCAACAGCGATCCCTTTGCCGCGAGTCCCGAGATCTTTTCGCTTCAAGAAGGCCGACAGCCTCGTGTCATCGGTGCCTTTGCTGGTCCTGAAGGATGAAGCGCAGGCAAAAAAACCGGGCGGTGGGATCACCCAACCGCCCGGTCTTCAAATGAAGCTCAAAACTGGATCAAGCCTTGATATGCTTGTTCACGAGCTTGGTCATCTCAAACATCGTGACAGTGGCTTTACCATTGAACACGGCCTTGAGCTTGGCGTCCGCGTTGATGTTGCGCTTGTTCTTCTGGTCTTGGAGGCCGTTCTTCTTGATGTAGTCCCAGATCTTCTTCGTGAGAGGACCGCGGGCAAGAGGAGCGGAGCCGACGACGGCGGCCAGCACATCATCGGGCTGGACCGGCTTCATCAGCGCGGGGTTCGCTTTGCGTTTGGCGGGTTTCTTGGCGGCAGCCTTGGCGGCCGGCTTCTTGGATGTGGATTTGGTGGCCATGGGACTTCATTCACGCAAAAACCATGCGGAGTGTCAATACTTGTTCTGCGGAAATCTTTGAGAAGAACTCTGCTTTCCTCGGAAATTAGCCATTTACAGCCCTCGAAGCTCTGCTCAACCAACCGCTAAAATTCACGAAAATCATCGGTCCCGCACGCCATCGAATGCCGGACCACCCGCGCCGACGTAGCCGCCGCTGGCTCCGTTTTCATCTGGAGTGACCCAAAAGGCATACAACGAGCCCTTCTTCTGATGGAAGCGGAATCGCACCGGCTTGTCAGTCAGGTCACTCAGGTCAATACCGTCAGCCCATTCGATCTTTCGCTTCGTTTCATCCCCCGAAGCCACTTTGGAGCTTTTCAGCACCTTACCAGCCTCATCCAGCACTTCCACACGCACCTCGCCGTTCACGTTCACGAAGAGATGCTTGCCTTGGAACTTCACCGGACGCGTCGTCAGCTCTCCGGGGCCATCCATACTCGCAAAGCCATCGCGTCGCAGCGTGGCGAGGCCGATGCTGCCGCCGGTATACATGCCGCGATGACCGCTCGGCGCGATGCCGCTGGTGCCCATGTAGGGAAAGACGAGCTGGTCATCGAGCACGACAAACACACCCGCCGTGCCATGCAGATAAGCGCGATCCCATGAGCCCTCCGTGCGTGATCCGACGATGAACCCGCTGCGATCCGGGCGATCCCAATGAAAGCCATCGCGACTGAAGCCAAGCTCGAGATCGAGCAGCTTCGGGAACTTGCCCTTGTCGCAAATGCCGTTGTTCGGGCCGCGATGGATGTAGTGCATGCCGACCATGAGGCTCTCATACGCCACCGCATTCAGGCTGTAGAGCTGCGCAGGCTCGCCGCCGCCGGGATAGCGATCCGCAGGCTCCGGCAGGTCGAGGTTGTCCGTGCAGGTCCAAAACACGCTCTTCTTCCAATCGGCTCCGGCGAGGAAATCATCGCTCTCGTAGTAGTAACGGCTGCGACCGCGTGAGGTGCCCATCTTGATGCTGAAGACCCATTTCTCGCGGAAGGGATTGTAGAAGAAAGAGCAGTAATCATCCGCTGCGATGCTCGTCGTCACCGCATCGGAGAAGGTTTGGCCATCGGAGACATGCAGCGAGTGCATGAAGCCCTGCGGGCGCTGCTCCGTCGGCACATGAAGCCAGCACGTGAGGTATTTGATTCGCTCAGCAGGTGATTTGGCATTCAAATCAAGCCACACGCAGTTGTCCGAGCCGCCGGTGACGAGCTTCGGCCCCGTCCAGCGCAGGCCTTCATTCAAAAGCTGGCCTTTGCGCGTCCACGTCTTCATGTCTGGACTCGTGGCAAGCGACAACGGCCCACGCCAACCCGCCACATAGAACATCTTGAAAAGCTTTTCCGCCGGATCGTAAAACACGCCGCCCTGTCCGGTGAAGGTGGTCGCTTCCTCGCCCTTCTCGCCTTGCGTGGCAGCTCCGAGTTCGCGCTCCGTTTCGGCTTTGAAGACCGGATTGCCCTCGAACTTCTTCGCTTGGTGGAAAGAGCGCTTCAGCGTGGTTTTTTCGATGAGGAAATCATCCACGAAGAGCTGCCTGCCGAGGTCGATGGGGATCACCTTGGGCTTCTTCTTCAAATACGGCACCTCCATCACCGCGTCGCTCGGCTCGCGATAGCGCGGCGGCCATTGATCGGGCAGTTCGATGCCGTTGTAGAGCTTCTCGGGCTTCGGGCCGGTGGCTTTGTTCGCCAGCATGAGCAGCTTCGCGTCCTTCGACACGATTTTGCCCGCGAGCACATCCTCCTCGCGAAACTTCGCCATCAGAATCTCCGCGTCGGTGTGGCGGTTCCAATCATAAAGAATGTGGATGAGGCCGTCGGGCGCTTCGAAGCCATCGGGATACGACACCGCATTGCGTTCATCGAGCAGCAGGCCGCCCTTCCACGTCTGGCCTTCATCCTCGGACAGCCATGCGCTCATGTGCGTGCGCTTTGGCAGGCGCTCCGCTGGCGATCCATTCTTCACCAGCAGGATGCGGCCTGATTTGAGCCGACGCAGGAAGAAGCGCGCATTCACATTCTGCACCGTCGCCGCTTGTTTCGGCTCGCTCCATGTCTTGCCGCCATCGGTCGAGAAACTCTCGTGCGGCTGCACCTTCGTCCGGGCGAGCATCCACAGGCGACCATCCTTCAATTCCACCATCATGTGCTCGTCGAACTCCCAATCCGGGAACTGCAGACTGCCGCGCTGCTTCCACGTCGCGCCTTCATCGGTCGATTCAAACACGCGGCAGATCTTTTGATGCCAATCCGACACCGGCAGCAACCACGCGCCATCTTTGAGCACCGTCGGCTTGTTCAGCGTGCAGCCTTCCGCAAACATCACCGGCTCGCTCCACATCGGCCATGCGCTCGACAACACGCTGCAGGACGTGGTGATCCGGCACGAACGGCTGCGCGGCAAGGATGCGCTGTGGGTAGTCGGGACTGACCACGCCGGGATCGCGACCCAGATGGTGGTCGAGCGCCAGCTGGAACAGCGCCAGGACAAGCGCACCAACTACACCCGCGAACAATTCATCGACAAGGTGTGGGAATGGAAGGCCGAAAGCGGCGGGACGATCACCCGCCAGCTGCGCCGCCTGGGCTGTTCGATGGACTGGTCCAGAGAACAGTTCACGATGGACCCGCACTTCACGCGGGCGGTGGTCAAGGTCTTCGTCGACCTCGGCTCGCAGCTCACCACCGACGCGCGGCGGATGGAGAACGAGTCGCGCACCGAGGCCGGGTCCCACGAGGTGGTGTTGATGACCATCGACACCTCGCCGCTGATCATGGCGTCGACGCAGTGCGGCCGCCCCTCCTTCACCTTGTTGATGCCGCGGGCGGCGATGCCGCGCTCGCCGAGGAAGCGGGCGGTGCCGTGGGTGCAGAGCAGCGTGAAGCCCAGGGACGAGAGCTCCCCGGCGATCTCGGCGAGGGCCGACTTGTCGGCGTCGCGCACCGAGAGGAAGACCGTCCCCTTGTCGGGCAGCCGGGTGCCGGCGGCCAGCTCGGCCTTGGCGAAGGCCATGGGGAAGTCGGCGGCCACGCCCATCACCTCGCCGGTGGAGCGCATCTCGGGGCCGAGGATGGGGTCCACGCC
>CALMTT010000224.1 GCA_937872615.1 uncultured Verrucomicrobiaceae bacterium
GATCTTCGCCGCGTCCGCCTCGCTGGCAACCATCTCGGCCAGGCCCATTCCACGAAGGCCGGTTTCCGGCTTTGCCCGGCACATCATCACGGCCTGCGAGTTGCCATAAATGATAGGCGGGCCGATTTTCGGGTCGGCGGCGGTCGTTTCCACGATCATGACGCCTTCGGCCACCTGATCGAGGGAGGTCCGCAGGTAGAAATTCGCCTCCTTGATCTGCTCCAACGCTTGTTCGAGCGAGGCGAGAGCCGCATCGGGAGCGGCGGAGGGGACGGGAGAGGCGATCATGGTATTTTCCGCGAAATTTCGTCCCATTTAGCTATCCCAAATAGTTAAGTAAATCTAAATTTTCGGAGAAACCTACCTTTTGAATGTCAAAAGTGAGAAACTCACGATCTGAACGCCTTGGATGTGTTTTGGCCCCATGCTCCCAGCCCTTTGCTCCAAGCCAAAATTCACCTTGCCGAATCGAACTTCTCATCTAGCCTCCGCGCCCCTATGTCCAAAAATGCTGGCATCGCCAAGACGAGAAAAGCTGTCGCCAAACGATTCAAAGTCACTGCGACGGGTAAAGTGCTGCGCCGTAAACAAGGCAAGCGCCACATCCTGCAGAACAAGAACCGCAAGCGGAAGCGTAACCTCGGCAAAGTCGCCCTTGTGGCGGAAGTCGATGTGAAGGCGATCAAGATGAACCTCCCGTTCCATTGATCCCGACACCGGTTCCCAGATGGAACCAAAGATGCGCCGGCCTGGCTCCTTTCGCACGGAGCCTTCGACCAGGTGAGGCAGCGTATCTCTCTTAACAACAGCCTGATCAACCGATAGAAAACACATGCCAAGAGCCACCAACTCCCCCGCCAGCCGCAAGCGCCGCAAGCGCGTGCTGGCCAAAGCCAAAGGTTTCCGCGGATTCCGCAGCACGCACTTCCGCTATGCCAAGGACGCCGTCCGCAAGGCCGAAACCTATGCAACACGCGACCGTAAGGCCAAGAAGCGCAGCTTCCGCAACCTCTGGGTCCAGCGCATCAACGCAGCCACCCGCCCCCTCGGCCTGAGCTACTCCCGATTTATGGAGGGTCTCAAAGCCGCTGGTATCACCCTCGATCGCAAAGTCCTCTCCGACCTCGCCATCAAGGACGCCGCTGCCATCGAAGCCCTCGTCCAGCAGGCCAAGGCCGCGCTCGAACAGAAGGCCGCCGCTGCCCCGAAAGCGTAAGCGATTCCCATCCAAGATTCGATCACCCGGACCGGAGCCTCCTAGGCTCCGGTCTTTTTTTGCATTCGAAAAAGGGTTGTCCGAAAAGTGGGCTTCTGCTGCAATACGGTGAACTCCTAACCCGCCTCCTCCTATGCACCGCTCACGAGTCCTCTGGTTCACCTTAGGTTTGGTCACCTTTGCCGCCTGGATGTTGGCAGACCGTTTTGGTGGCGAAAATCATAGTGCAGCCGCTTCTGCGCCTGAATCAAGTGGCAGAGGCACTGTGGCGAACCCCGCCGTGCAGCCTTCAAAACCTGTCTCGCAGGCATCCGGCACACCAACGGCCTCAAGCCCGACGGGAGCGAGTGTGATTTCAAACGCTCCAAACGTCCAGGTGAGCACTACACCACCTGCTCCAGCCAACACTTCTGCCAGCGTGGTGTCGGCGAACTTTGCCACGCTGCAGCCCGAGGCTATGAAGGCGGCGCTGCTGAGCCAAAAACGCGATCTGAGCAATCCGAGGCAGCGTGAGGAGCTGGTGAGGCGGCTCAAGGCGATCGAGGATGCGGAATTGGCCTCCGCATACGCCAAAGCCCGGCAGTTGGGACTGCCCATCGAGGGAGACAAGCCGGGCGGCGGGCGTTTTGCGCTGGTGGGCTTCGATGGCGACCGACCGCTCTACCATGAGACAGAGAATGTGAACGCCGCGATCAGCACAGCAGCCAATATGGTTCGCTCCACGGCTCCTTACAGTGTGGACGGCACCGGGTGGAAAATGGGGCTATGGGAGGCCGGGGGCATCCCACGGGTGACGCATCAGGAGTTTGGCTCACCGACGAAGGTAACGGTCAGAGATGGCTACACCATCACCTCAGACCACGCGACGCATGTGGGAGGCACGCTCGCGGCATTGGGCGTGAATCCCTCTCTCAAAGGCATGGCACCCGGCTTGTTGATCGACGCCTATTCCTCCGGCAGCGAGATATCCGAGATGACCTCCGCAGGCGCGGCCTACGGAGGCGAGCCGGGGAAAATTTATGTGTCCAATCACTCCTACGGTTACGACATTGGCTGGGATGACGGGGTGTGGGACGGCCTTTTCTCTGACAATGGGAACGCGGCAGATGACATCGAGACCTTGTTCGGCCGGTACAACTCCAGCAGCGTCAGCCTGGATGCGATGCTGGTGAATCTGCCGTACTACCTGCCTTTCTACTCCGCTGGAAACCAACGTAACGACGGCCCGCCCGCCAACGGGGCCTCATGGACGCACAGCGTCACGGGCCTTAGCTACACCTACGATCCGGCGCAGCATCCGGCGGGCGATGGCGTGTACAAGCTGGGCTACGACAATCTGGACTACACGAAGACGTGCAAAAACATCATGTCCATCGGCGCGGTGAATGATGCGGTGAGCGGTGGGGTGCGCAGCCCGGTGGCAGGCACGATTACCAGCTTCAGCTCCACCGGCCCGGCGGATGACGGGCGCATCAAGCCTGACGTGGTGGCAAATGGTGCGAGCCTGCTTTCCGCCAGCTACACCGGTGACACCGCCAGCGTGAGCATGAGCGGCACCAGCATGTCCAGCCCGAATGCGGCGGGTTCCGCCATGCTGCTGGTGGATTATTACGGAGACCGCTTTCCGGGCCAGTTCATGCGTGCCAGCACGCTCAAGGCTCTCATCATCCACACGGCGGATGACATCGGAAATCCAGGTCCGGACTACTTTTACGGCTGGGGCCTCATGAATACGAAAGCGGCGGCGGATCACATCAAACGCCAGGCGGACAATGCGGGCAACAATGGCATGATCGAGGCGTCTTTGACCACCGCAGAGCCATCGGACACCTATTCCTTCACCTGGAATGGCAGTGATCCCATCCGCGTCACGCTTTGCTGGACCGATCCGGCAGGAACCCCGGTCAATGCACATGATGACCGGGCCAAGGACCTCATCAATGACCTGAATTTGAGCGTCGCAGGTCCCGGTGGTTCCTCGCACCTTCCTTTCGTCATGCCGTATGTCGGTGACTGGACAAATGCAAAGCTCTCCGCCAACGCCACGACGGGGGTGAACACCGTGGATAATGTGGAGCAGGTGCTCGTGACCACGCCACCTGCGGCAGGGCTTTATACGATCACGGTGAATCATACGGGATCGATCTCTGGCGGAGTGCAGAATTACTCGCTCATCATCTCTGGCCAGACGACAGACTCGCTCGGTGTCTCGCCGGGGGATTCATTCCTCACCGCAGGGCCGGCAGGTGGTCCGTTCACGCCTGCGAGCAAAGAGTACACACTCTCGAATCTCGGCGGCAGCTCGTTGAACTGGTCAGCGGCAGCCAGCCAGGCCTGGGTGAGCCTTTCGCCTGCCAATGGCACCCTGGCGGTGGGGGAAAGCATCACCGTGACCGCCAGCCTCACTGGTGCAGCCAACAGCCTGCCCGGCGGCAATCACAATGCTACACTCACCTTCACGAACACCACCAGCGGCTCCATCAGCACGCGGGGAGCTGTACTCAGCGCCGGGCGTGACTTCTACAGCTTCACGCTCGACACAAATCCTGGCTGGACCACGACGGGGCAGTGGGCCTTTGGCACTCCGGGCGGCGTGGGCGGCGATCCCACGGTCGCCAAGACCGGCACGAACGTCTATGGCTACAATCTGGCGGGCGCATACACGAATTCCATGCCTGCCTACTCGCTCACCACGACGACGCTAAACTGTGCTGGTAAAGAAAACATCAGC
Organism: uncultured Verrucomicrobiaceae bacterium; assembly: GCA_937872615.1. GTDB lineage: Bacteria > Verrucomicrobiota > Verrucomicrobiia > Verrucomicrobiales > Verrucomicrobiaceae > Prosthecobacter. The sequence goes on from CALMTT010000224.1 coordinate 3,948, forward strand.
CTCGGCTTCTGGCGCTGGCTGGGCATGGAAAGCTCCACCTACGACCAAGCCAGCGTGCAGGTGAGCCGGGATGGCACGAACTGGAATACCATCTGGAGCCACAGTGGCAGCAGCTTCACCGACACGGCCTGGACTTATCTGGAGTATGACATCTCTGCCATAGCCGATGACCAGCCCACTGTGTTTGTGCGCTGGGTGATCGGCCCCACGGATGGCAGCGTCACCTACGCAGGCTGGAACATCGACGACATCGTCTTGCTCGGCGACATCATCCCGCCCCGGCCGGAGATCGTCGTGCATGATGGGGCCAGCACCGGCGCACCGCAGATCACGGATGAGCAGCCGGAAGTCATTGATTTCGGCTTCACCTCTGGAGGTGCGCCCGTCACCCGCAGCTTCACCATTGCCAACACCGGCACGCTGGCGCTCACGGTGAGCTCCATCACCGCCCCGGCGGGCTTCACCGTGCTCGGTGCGCCCGCCAGCGTGGCCGCCGGAGCCAGCAGCACCTTCCAGGTCCGCTTTGACGCGGCCCTCAGCGGCATCATCGAGGGCAGCGTGATCATCACCAGCAATGACGCGGACGAGAGCAGCTTTGACTTTCCCGTGAAGGCCGCGGTGGACCAGCCGGAGATCGCCCTGGACCTCAATGGCAGCCCCATCACCGACGGGCAGTCCCAAATCGTGGACTACCTGGCCACCACTCAGGGCAGCGGCGTTACCCGAAGCTTCACCATCTCCAATCTCGGTGTGAACGTGCTCACCATCAGTTCCATCACTGCGCCGTCCGGCTACACGGTGATCGGCGCTCCGGCGAGTGTGACTGCCGGAAACACCGCCACCTTCCAAATCCGCCTGAATGCAGCCACGGCGGGCATTTTCAGCGGCAGCGTCGTCATCGCCAGCAATGATCCGGACGAAGCCAGCTTTGACTTCCCCGTGCGCGGCACGGTGATCACCGGTGCGGTGCAGCCAGGCGCGGCGGACACGACGTTTGGCGTGATGGGCCGGGCGACGGCTGGACTCGGAATCAGCTCGCTATACGCCTACGCGGCCGCTGCCCAGCCAGATGGCAAAACAGTGGCGGCCGGCAGAGGGTATAATGGCACGAACAACGACTTCATCCTCGCACGCTTCAATGCCGATGGGAGCATCGACTCCGGTTTCGGTTCGGGCGGCCTCGTGATCACGCCGGTGGGCACTGGCAATGATGAAGCTCACAAGATTCTCGTCATGCCTGACGGCAAGCTCCTCGTCGGTGGTGAGGGGAGCGGAGATTTTGCCCTGGTCCGCTACAATGCTGACGGCACGCTGGACAGCACCTTTGACGGAGATGGCATTCTGATCACACCCGTGCTCGCCAGCACGGACTACATTCGAGACATGGTCATCCAGCCGGATGGAAAGCTCCTCGCCGTGGGCGCGGCATTCAATGGCAGCAACTACGACTTTGCCGCGGTGCGCTACAACACCGACTTCACACTGGACACCACATTCGACGCGGATGGAAAGACAGTCGTGACCGTGGCCTCGGGAAGTGAGTATGCCGAGGGGGTGGCCCTTCAGCCGGACGGAAAGATCGTGCTCGCCGGCTACGGCAGCAAC
>CALMTT010000225.1 GCA_937872615.1 uncultured Verrucomicrobiaceae bacterium
TCGCCAAGATCAGCGCTCCCGGCTTCACGAGCTTCGCGCTCGATGCGAACGGCTACCTCACCGCCATGTCCACCTCCGGTTTCGCCTACTGGGCCACGGTCACATACGCCAACGGCACCCTGCCGACCAACCAACGCGGCCCCAACGATGACTTCGATCAAGACGGCGTGGTGAATCTCCTCGAGTTCGCCCTCGCCGGACGCGATCCCACCTTGCCAAACGGCCCCAGCGGCACTCTCACCGGCCTCACGCTCAGCTTCACGAAGCGCAACGGCATCAGCGGTGTCACCTACGCCATCGAGCAGTCCAGCGACCTCGGCCCCTCAGCGGTATGGACCGAAGTCACCGGCCCCTCCTACCTCAACAACGCCACCACCATCTCCTACACGATGCCCTCCGGCCCGACGGCGATGTTTGTGCGGCTTCGCGTCACGCAGCCGTGAGTTGAGCCGCAAATGCATCGCGCTGCCAAGTTTCCGTTTGCTGCGTCGTTGTAGCAGCCTTCCCATCCACACCGCCATGATCTCCCGCCGTCATTTCCTCTCCACCAGCCTCGGTGCGCTCACCGTCACTTCCCTTCCCGGCATCGAGCCGATCAAACGCGCGGGCAAAAGCCGCATGCAGCTCGGTGTCGCCGCGTATTCGTTCCGTGAGTACTTCCAGTGGATGAAGGACAAGGAGCAGAAGCCGAAAAATGACCGCAAACCGTGGAGCATCACCGATTTCGTCGAATGGTGCGCGGACAACAACGTGCCTGGTGCCGAGCTCACGAGCTACTTCTTCCCGCCGGATGTCGATGAGGCCTATCTCCTCGAATTGAAGCGCCACTGCTACCTGCGCGGCGTGCAGATCGCCGGCACGGCCGTCGGCAACAACTTCGCGCTGCCGAAGGGTGACAAGCTCAACGAGCAGATCGCCTACACGAAGAAATGGATCGACCACGCCGCCACGATGGGTGCGCCGCACATCCGCGTGTTTGCCGGATCACAGCCGAAAGACCTCACGGAGGAGCAGGCGGTGGCGAACTGCCTCGAAGCCTATCAAGAGTGCCTCGACTACGCGGGCAAGAAGGGCGTCTTCCTCGGCCTCGAGAACCACGGCGGCATCGTCGCCGAGCCGGAGAACCTCATCAAGATGGTGCAGGCCGCGAAAAGCCCCTGGGCCGGCATCAACTTCGACAGCGGCAACTTCCACACCGAGGATCCCTATGCCGACCTCGCCAAGATCGCGCCGTATTCCGTCAACGTGCAGCTCAAGATGGAGATCAGCCGCAAAGGCACCAAGAAAAGCGAAGGCGAGCCCAGCGATGTGAAACGCGTGCTCCAGATCCTCCGCGACGCGAACTACCAGGGCTGGTTCACGCTCGAGTTCGAGACGAAGGAAGACCCCTTCGTCAAAGTGCCGGAGATTTGCGACATGCTGCGCCCGCTGCTGGCGTGAGCATTCACACTGCGGTGCCTTGGAGAGGTGCTCGCGAATCCTTGGCCTTCGGATTCATGGCCGTGATGCTGTTCAGGAAGGTGATGGTCACTCCATCACCTTCAAAGCGGCAGGTCAGCGTGTCATGATGAGGCGTCTCGTAGTAGCGCCACGTGAGCAAAAGGGTCTGCGGGTCCGTCCACACCGCGCTGGCGGCGATCTTGGACAGCGGCGTTTGCTTCGGCTTGCCACCGGAGATGAGCCGCGGCGGTGTTCCCGGGAAGGCCGCCTCGCCTCGATGCCAGTCGGCGAGTCCGCACACGATGCGATGCGAGTCCGCGGAGAAGGTGCAGGCCTCTTCACTGAAATCGAACGCCACCTCGCCGAGGCCCAGATCGTTCGTCGCTACCTTGAAACGCTTCTTTTGGGCTGCGGGTGAGGTTTTCTGCCCTGGTGGCAATGCGAGCTTCAAATGCGCCAGACGCTCTGAAAGGCCTTTCGCGGCTCCTTGAGCACCAAAGGCCGGCAAAAGATGCTTCCAAACGAGATCGAGCTGGCCCTGCATGTTCTTGTTCTCGCTCGTCATCACGATCACCGCGTCCTGCTCCGGCAGCACGATGGTGAACTGGCCAAAAGCACCGTCGCCGCGGAAGGCCGTGCCCTGGCAGCGCCAGAACTGATAGCCGTAGCCTTGCAGCCAGTCGTTCTTCGCCTTCGGACGGTCCGGCTTGTCACCACCCGGCTGCTGAATGTGGAAACGCGAGGCCTCCTCGATCCATGCGGCAGGCAAAAGTTGCTTCCCCTGCCACACGCCCTTTTGCAGCAGCAGTTGTCCAAACTTCGCCAGGCCTTCCGTCTGGATGCTCAGGCCCCAGCCACCGGTGGCGATGCCACGCGGGCAATTTTCCCAACGCATGCCAGTGATGCCCAGCGGCTCAAACAAGCGCGGCGTGAGGTAGTCGAGGATGTTTTGACCTGTCACCTTCTGCACGATGGCCGAGCACATGTAGGTGGCGGCGCTGTTGTACATGAATTGCGTGCCCGGCTTGTGCGCAAAGTTCTGCGCCAGGAAGGTGCGCACCCAGTTCTCCTCCTTCACCACCGTCTGCGTGGGCTCCTTTTCGTTGCCGGTGGACATCGTCAGCAGGTCCTTCACCCGCATCGCGGCCAGATTCTCGCTGATCTTCGGCGGCAGCTCGTCCGGGAAGAACGACACCACCTTGTCCTCCACGCTCATCTTGCCCTCCGCCACGGCAAAGCCCACCGCGGTCGAGGTGAAGCTCTTGCTCATCGAGTACATCGTATGAACCAGCTCCGGCCCATACGGCTCCCACCAGCCCTCCGCGATCACCTTGCCATGCCGCAGCACCATCAGGCTGTGCAGCTCAAACTGCTCGCGTGCCACGGCATCGAGAAAGGCCTCGATGCCGGCCGCGGCCACACCCTCCGCCTCCGGTGTGCTGCGTGGCAGCCCCGCCGCGGAAGCGGCAAAGGCAGGACGAAGCCACAGCCCCGCTGCGGACAGCGTGGCCTGCTTTAGGAAAAGACGACGGGATGAGGACTGCATGAACATTGGGAGCAGAGATTACTTGGCAGCCTTCTTCATGAGTTCCGCCGACTCCGCGGCGCTGAGCTCCTTCACGTAAATGTTCCGCCAGCGAATCTCGCCGCCATGCGTCTGCAGCATGATCGTTCCCTTCGCAGGCAGCGGCTTCGCACGGTCCCAGAAGTTTTCCATCACCGCGCCATCGACCACCACCTTGTCATTCAGCCACACCCACGTCACATCGCCGATCTGGCGGATGCGAAAGCTGTTCCACTCGCCGAACTCCTTGTCCGCCAGCACCAGCGGATCACGTCCCGGCTTGCCAGGCGTGTTGTTGAAAAGGCCACCCGAGCCCAGGTGCGGTTTGCGATCCGGCTTCTTCGGATCAAAGACCTGCGTCTTGTCCCAGAAGAGCTGCCACTTGGGTTCGATCTGCTGCGGTTTATAGGCCATGGTTTACATGGTTCTACCCGAATTTGCGCTCGCGCAGAAGCACTCACCAAGGACCCTAATAACGACCCAGCATGGCCAAGCTCTCCTTTTCGCCCCCACCGCGCCGCGGCGCCACCCCGGCCAGGCGGCAACAGCGGCTTTGCCGCGATAGCCTTTTGTGTCAGAGTAATCAGCACTCGCGCAAGGTGTCACGCCGGCCGCGCGGCGCGCGTGGTAGTCGCTGCTGGCAACGAGCTGCTCGGTCAGATCCATGTGGACGGAGTAGTCGCCGTACGCCTCGTAGCACTCGAGCATCGTGAACTCGGGGTTGTGACGCGGCGAGATGCCCTCGTTGCGGAACACCCGACCGATCTCGAACACCTTCGGGAAGCCACCCACGACGAGTCGCTTCAGGTAGAGCTCGGGCGCGATGCGCAGGTACAGCGCCTGATCGAGCGCGTTGTGATGGGTGCTGAACGGCCGGGCCAGCGCGCCACCGGGGATGGGGTGGAGCACCGGGGTCTCCACCTCGAGGTAGCCACGATCCTCCATCCAGCGCCGGGTGAGCGACACGATGCGGGAGCGGCCGGCGAGCGCGGCGCGTGCCTC
>CALMTT010000226.1 GCA_937872615.1 uncultured Verrucomicrobiaceae bacterium
GCGGACGGCCTGTTCCGCGGTGCCATCGCCGCCTCTCCGGTGGTGATCGACCTGTTGCCCGAGCGGGCGCAAGAGGCCGCCGTCCGGATCGCTGCGAGCCTGGGCCTGACCAGCGCCACGCTGGACGACTGGCGCGGCGTCGACGAAGGTCGGCTGCTGAGGGCGGAGCGCGCCGAGATCGGCCTCGCCCTGGCCGAGCCCACCCTGCCCTTGGTCGACTACGTCCGATCCCTCGGTGCGGGTGATGCTGCGCTGTCGGGGCTCACCTTGGCGCCGATCGTGGACCATGACACAGTGCTCCCACTAGGTCAGCGACTACGGGACGGTGCCCATCGGGACACCGCGTTGCTGATCGGTTCGGCAGCCAACGAGTTCCCGGGCGCGACCGCGGAAGCCGTGGATGAAGTTGTTGGGAGCAGCGGCGGGATGCGAGCCGCAGATGGCGCGGCCCTGCATGAAGGCAGGTGGTTTGACGCCGGCGATGCTGAGCAGCGTGGGCGCGAGGTCGATGAACTGAACGAGCTCATCGCTGGCGGCTCCGGGGGCATAGCCCTTCGGTGCGAGGTGCTTCCACTTCTCGGGGAAATACATGATGAGGCCAACTTGAAGGCCGGTGTTGTAAGGCCAGCGCTTGAAGCGAGGCATGCCAGCGCCGTGGTCGCCATAAAGCATGATGATGGTGTCATCGGCGAGACCGGCGGCCTCGAGTTCGGCGAGCTTTTTGCCCACGCCAGTGTCCATCGTGGTGATGTTGTCATAATACTGCGCCCAATCGTGACGCACCTCGGGCGTGTCAGGATGGAAGGGCGGCACCGGAGCCTTCGCGGGATCGTGGATGAGCGTGTGCGGGCGACGGCGAATCTGGCTCTCGTGGGTGATTTGATCATTGAAGATGGCAAAGAAGGGCTGGCCGGAGGCGTGGTTTTTCCAATGCGCCTTGCCGCTGCTCTCGTCCCACACGGGATCCTTGCCGTTCACCTCGGCGCGGTCGAGATTGTAGTCCTCCTTGCTGTTATTCGTGCAGTAGTAGCCGGCCTCACGGAGGATTTGTGCATACATTTTATGAGCGGCAGGCATCGGGACGAGGCTGCGCATGTGCTCTGCTCCATCCGCCGGAGCCCAGCGGCCGCTGATGAGGCAGGTGCGGGCTGGAGCGCACACGGGAGCGTTTGACCAGGCCCGATTGAAACGCATGCCACGGGCGGCGATGGCATCGATATTCGGCGTGACGGCATATTTGTCACCGTAGCAGCCATAGTGGGGGCCGTTGTCCTCGCTGGTGAGCCAGAGGATGTTGGGCCGGTCCGCGGCGATGGCAGCCGTGGCAAGGAAAAGCGCAGCAAGGAGTCGGATCATGGTTGGGGAGGCAAGAGAACGTGAGGCGCAGGGAGAAGTTACACCTTCCTTGCCTGCCCGGCAGACTCACCGCGTCATCGCCACCACGGCATTGTGTCCGCCCATGGCGACGCTCAAATTCAGCACGACCTCGTCTTTGGCGAGCTTGGAGGCACTCGCGGGCACGGTGAAGCCTTTCGCGGGCTCGGTGAGGTTCGGTAGATTCGGCGGAAGCAGTCCATCGCGCATGGAATGGGCGAGGATGGCGGTTTCGAGAGCGCCGCTGGCACCGAGGGAATGGCCAGTGAAGGGCTTCAGCAGATGCAGCGAGGGTTTGTGAGCTGAATCAGCAAAGACGCTCTTCAACGCGGTGGCCTCTGCGGCAGCTTGAGCAGGCGTGCCATTCGCATGCGGGCAGATGGCAGCGATGGGTGAAGTCGAAAAAGCCCTCACCGCGGCATTGAGGCAGCGCGTTATGCCTTCGCCCTTCGGCTCGGCACCGATGGGGTCGTAGGCATCGGAGGTGGTCCAGTAGCCCGCGAGCTCGCACCAGGCCCCGGAAGGGCGTTTGGTGCCTGTTTCGATCAAAATCGCCACACCAGCCTCGGCGGGGAAGAAGCCGCTCGTTTTGGGCGAGTAGGGATCATTCACGTCATTCGCACTCAGCAGGCCGGATTCGGCAAACGAGGTCAAAAGAGCCTGCGAGAGCGGCAGATCGACGGAGACGACGACGGCGCGTTTCGCCAACCCCGAGCGAAGATTCAGCATGGCCATGCCGAGGGCGTCGAGGCCGGAGGCGCAGCCATTCGAGAGCAAGTGCGTGGCACCGCGGATGCCGAGTTCGATGCTCACCGCAGCGGCGATCTCGCTGTGGAGGTTGTTGGAGGCGGCGTAGATTTTGCGACGTTTGCGCCCGGGCCAAGGATCGAGCCATCCGGCGGTATTGCCACGGCTGCTGCCGGCAAAGACACAAGCCTCCGCGAGGTCCTCGTGACTCCATCCACGGGCAGCGACGGCACGTTTTGCCACATCGACGGCGAGCGCACTGGCCGGGCCGTAACGCTGATGCAGCATGCGTTTGCGATCCGCGATCCAGCCGCCGCGTTTGGACGGAAGACCGAATTCGGCGAGCGCCTTCAAACCGCTCTCCCCTGCCCTGATGCGGCTCATGACCGACTCGAGGTCATCGCCGAGGCAGCACGCGGCCTCGACACCGGAGATGAAGAGGCGTGGAAGGCGTGAGGAAGGGGGCATCGAGGCGGGCGGCGAGTGTCACGTTTCCCCGGCCGCTTTCAAGCAGGACGTGCCCTTTGATCAACGCTTGCGATCTTTGGCCCGGGCCACCGGTTTGCGACGGCGGGCGAGCAGCAGTGCACGCTCCAGCTCTGCATTCCGCTGACGGAGCAGCGGGAGCGAATCATCCGACTCAGAGGCCTCGGCAGCGGCAGGCTGCGTTTGCAGCGTCTCCATCGAGGGCAGCATGGGCAGGCCGGGCGTCGAAACAGCCTTGGTGGCCGCGGCGAGTTCCTCCATCTCGACCGGCATGAAGGCGTGCTGGCCGTTCAATCCTTCGACAGGGCTGCTGACGAGCAGTTTTTCCAACTCGATGATGCGTGCCTTTGCCGCAGGGAGTTCGGCGCACATGCGGCGGGCCGCATCAAGCGAGGCCTGGAGCTCAAAAATACGGCGCTCATGCTGCTCGCTGGCGATGTCGAGGCGGTTCTGAGTGCCCGCAGCCCGCAGATCGGCCTCATCGAGACGATTCGCGGCATCCGCACGATGAGCATCGAACTGCCGCTGCATCTCGCCACGCCAGGCGTTCGCATCGGAGCGGATGTCGAGGATGGTCTTCTGCTGGTCGAGGATCTGCTGCTCGAGTTTTTTCTCCCGTTCGGCCATCTTCCGGCAGCGGCGCAGCAGAAGGAGAATGCGCACAAACGAGATCAGCAGGAGCCCAGTGACGATGCACAGCGAGACAAAGAGGAGTTCCTCGGTCTGCGTGGTGAGTTTGAAGTCCCAATTCATGGCGGCGCTTATAGCAGCAAACCACACGCCATTTCAATGCGCGGCTTGATGCTTCGCTTTTACGAATTTTCAACGCGTCTGCCACAAGACCGCCTGTCAGGCCGTTATTCACGCCGCCATGACCAACCGCCGCCACTTCCTCACCCAGTCCGTCGCCGCCTCCACCGGCGTTTTCTACATTGCCAAAACCTCCTGGGCGCAAAAAAGCCCCGGTGACACGATCAACATGGCCGTGATCGGCTTTGGCGGTCGCGGCGCAGGCCACATCAGCGGCTACAAAGGCCTCAAAGACGAGGGCGTGAGGCTCGCGGCGCTTTGTGACGTAGACAGCAACGTGATGAGCAAGCACGTGCAGGCGCTCGACAAGGACAAGATCAAGGTCACGCAATACACCGACATGCGCCGTGTGTTTGACGACAAGTCGATCGACGCGGTCAGCATCGCCACGCCGAACCATTGGCATGCGCTCGCCTCCATCTGGGCGATCCAGGCCGGCAAGGATGTGTATGTCGAGAAGCCCGTCTCGCACTGCGTGTGGGAGGGCCGCCAGATCGTGAAGGCGGCGCGGAAGCACTCGAAGATCGTGCAAACCGGCACGCAGGCCCGCTCGAGCCGCACGGGCCTCGCCGCCGCGGTGAAATTTGTTCAAGATGGCAACCTCGGCAAAGTTCTCCTCTCGCGGGGTCTTTGCTACAAACGCCGTGCCAGCATCGGCAAGGCCGAGGGCGAGCAAAAAGTGCCGGATAGCGTCGAATACGATCTCTGGTGCGGCCCCGGCCCGAAGAAGCCGCTCACACGGAAGAAGCTGCACTACGACTGGCACTGGACCTGGGACTACGGCAATGGCGATCTCGGCAACCAGGGCATTCATCAGATGGACATCGCCCGCTGGTTCCTCGGCGAATCGGAACTCTCACCGGTCGTGTGGAGCGTGGGCGGTCGCCTCGGCTACGAAGACGATGGCGAGACAGCGAACACGCAGATCATTTACCACGGCTACGAGAAGGCTCCGCTCATCTTTGAAGTTCGTGGTTTGCCCTCTTCGAAGGACAGCAAGGACATGGACAAATACAAAGGCGCTGGCGTCGGTGTCATCGTGGAATGCGAGGGCGGCAGCGTCGTGGTCAGCAGCTACAGCGCCGCGGTGGCGCTCGACAAGGATGGCAAGGAGATCAAGAAATTCTCCGGCTCGGAGGACCACTTCAAAAACTTCATCCATGCCTGCCGCAGCCGCCGTGTGGACGATCTGCATGCCGACATCCTCGAAGGCCATCTCTCCAGCGCCCTCTGCCACACCGGCAATATCAGCCATCGCCTTGGCGCGAAGCAAGATCCCGATGCGATCCTCGAAACGATCAAGGGTGACAAATTCGCCGCGGAGACTTTTGAGCGCATGAAGGAGCACCTGGCAAAAAACGACGTCGATTTGAGCAAGGACAAGCTCACGCTCGGCCCCGTTTTGAAGATGAACGGCAAGGACGAGCGCTTCATCGACCACGACGCGGCCAATGCGATGCTCAAGGACAAGTATCGCGAGCCCTTCGTGGTGCCGGAGATCGTGTGAGGACCGTTCCTCAGATCGTCATCGAGGAGTAACCACCGTCCACGACCATCTCGTGGCCGGTAACGAAGGAGCCAGCGCCCGCAGCGAGCAGCAAGGCGGCACCGACGAGCTCTTTCGCCTCGCCAAAGCGGTTCATCGGCGTGTGGCCCATGATCTTCGACACGCGATCCGGCGTGAGCACTTTCTTGTTCTGCTCGGCTGGGAAGAAGCCGGGCACGAGCGTGTTCACGCGGATGCCGAGCGGTGCCCACTCGCGAGCGAGGTTCTTGCTCAGATTGTGCACGGCACCTTTCGACATCGAGTAGGTGAAGACGCGGCTCAGCGGGATGAGGCCGGACATGGAGCCGAGATTGATGATCGAGGCGGGAACCTTGTTTTCCACGAAGTGCTTTCCAAACACCTGGCAGGCGAGAAACACGGCCTTCGTGTTGATGTTCATGATCCGGTCATACTCCTCCTCCGGGATGTCGAGGAAGGGCGTGGGGGAGTTCACGCCTGCGCCGTTGACGAGGATCTGGCAGCCACCGCTGCGCTCGAGCACCTGATCGAGCAAAATCTGCAAATCAGCCTTCCGGCCGGCATCTGCGGGCACGAAATAGGCTTTCCCACCGGCCGCGTGGATGTTTTCCAGACGCTTTTCTGCCTTCGCAGCATCGCGACCCACCAGCACGACCTCGGCTCCTGCCATGGCGTAGCCTTCCGCGATCGCGCCGCAGAGCTCGCCGGTGCCACCGATGATCACGGCAGTTTGATTTTGCAGAGAGAAAAGTTCAAAGATAGAGGACATGGCCGCGCATGTATGGCGTGACCACCGCGGCTCGCAAGCGGCTGTCCCGCCAGATTGAAGAATTCCCGGAATACGCAAAAAGAACCCACCTCCCACGTTTGTTGCCACCGCATATGAAAGCCCTTTTTCCCGCCGCGCTCGCCCTCATCGCCCTCAGTGTGCTCCATGCCGAGGACAAACCCAAAACCGACCCCAAACCCGCCACCGCCCCCGTGATCATCAAAACCGAAGACGAATGGAAGAAGATCCTCACCGAGGACCAGTTCAAGGTCACCCGCCAGCAGGGCACCGAGCGGCCTTTCGGTGACATTTACAAGGAATTCGAAAAGCAGGGCGAGGGCACCTACTTCTGCATCTGCTGCGGCGCGGAGCTTTTCACTTCCACGGAGAAATTTCACTCCGGCTGCGGCTGGCCCTCCTTTTACGACAGCTCGAAGGCCAAGAACGTGCTCGAACGCGTGGACAACAGCCACGGCATGCGCCGCGTGGAAACGGTGTGCAAACGCTGCGGCGCCCACCTCGGCCATGTTTTCGAAGGTGAAGGCTTCAAGACGCCCACCGACCGCCGTTTCTGCATCAACGGCGTTGCCTTAAAATTCGTCGCCAAAGGCGGTCAGGCTCCCAAACTGCTCGAACCCGAGTCCGCCGAAGTGCAGAAGAAGAAGGACGAAGTCGCCAAGGAAGGCGGCGAGGCTCCGAAGAAGTGATCCGCGGCCTCAGCGGATGAAATAACTCAGATTCTCCAGCTCCACCGCGAGATCGACGCTGTTCACGACGACGTTTTCCGGCGTCTCGAGCACGGTGGGGGAGAAATTCAGGATGGCCTGGATGCCGTGCGCGACGAGATCGTTGCACACGGACTGGGCATTGACCGCCGGCACGGTGAGGATGGCCATCTTGACGTTGTTTTTCTCGATGTAATCCGCCAGCCCGGCGATCGGCAGCACCGGCACGGAGAAGTTCCCGGCGGATTTCGGCAGCAGGTCAAAGGCCGCGGTGATCTCAAAGCCCTCCTTGCGGAAGCCACTGTAGCGCAGCAAGGCGGAGCCGAGATTCCCCACGCCGACGAGGATCACCGGCTGAAGGCGGTTCTGCCCCAGCACATCGGCGATCATCTTGCGCAGCGACTCCACGTTGTAGCCCAGCCCGCGGGTGCCGAGCTGGCCAAAGTAGGTCAGATCCTTGCGCAATTGGGTCGATTTCACCCCCGCCGCCTTCGCCAGCGCCGCCGAGGAAACCGTGTCCACGCGGTTGTCCCGCAGCTTTTGCAAGCAGCGCAAATAGATCGAAAGGCGGTAGATGGCCTTCCGAGGCGGGGATGGGACTTTGGAGATGGGCACGAACCGCGAGTCTTCCACAGCCCGGGACGCTTTGTCAAACCTCGCCATTGCCCCGCCCCGCTTCGGCGCTACGTCTTGGCCCAACTCATGTTTGTCGATCAGATCAAAGTTTATGCCCGCGCCGGTAAAGGTGGCGACGGGTCCGTGCATTTCCACCGTGGCAAGTTCCGTCCCAAAGGCGGCCCTGACGGAGGGGATGGCGGAGCAGGCGGCGATGTCATCCTCGAGGTGGACCCCAGCACGGACAGCCTGCGCAATTATGTCTTCAATGGCCGGCTCCTAGCTGACGACGGCCAGAAGGGCATGGGCCGCCAATGCACCGGCCGCAGCGCCGAGGACAAAGTCTATAAAGTGCCCCCTGGCACGCTGGTGAGCCGCATCATCGAGGAGGAAGATCCCGAGACGGGCGAGATGAACCTGCGCTTCGAACCCGTGGCGGACCTCACGGAGGTCGGCTCACGCTTTGTGCTCTGCAAAGGCGGCAAGGGCGGCAAGGGAAACATCCATTTCAAGACCAGCACGCACCAGGCCCCGCGTGAGTTCACCCCCGGCACACCGGGCGAGGAGGGACGCTTCCACTTTGAGCTGCGCAGCATCGCCGAGGCAGGCCTCGTGGGTGCCCCGAACGCGGGCAAGTCCACGCTGCTGTCCAAACTGAGCGCCGCGAAGCCGAAGATCGCGAATTATCCCTTCACCACGCTCCAACCGATGGTCGGCGTGATCGAGTTTGGCCCCTTCCGCCGCGGCACGCTGGCGGACATTCCCGGCCTCATCGAGGGGGCGCATCAAAACATCGGCCTCGGCCATGACTTCCTACGCCACATCATGCGCTGCCGCGTGCTGCTGTTCGTCGTCGATGCCGCTGGCACCGAGGGTCGTGATCCCGTGACGGACTTGGAAACCGTCCGCGCCGAGGTGTCACTCTACTCGAAGGAACTCTCCAAGCGCCCGTGGTGCATCCTTGCCAACAAATGCGATCTCCCCGAAGCCGCCGAGCACCTCGCGAACCTCAAAGAGCGCTTCAAACGCGTCAAAATCCATCCCATCTCCGCCCAGACCGGCCAAGGCCTCGACAAGCTCCGCGCCTGGCTCGACGAGAAAATCGGGTATGATGTGACGAAGTGAGGCGGATGAGGCATCCGCATTGAAAACGAGCAACAGGCCTCAGCCATGCTGAAGCCTTCAAGCCGCGAGCGCCATGGCGGAATGACGCGTGCTGATCTCCACCTGCATGAGGGAGGTCACCGGTTGCGGCTGAGGCGCTCTCGTCGCCGCCTCCCATGACACCTCCACCTCGGCGGCCAGAAGGGCGAGTTCGCCACTGACTCTCCACTGCTGCCCCTGCACGGCATTCTCCAGATGTGAAAACAGCATGCGTGGCTGACCTGCCATGTCGATGGAGCCCATCAAGGTGGCTGCCAGCGGGCGTTGTGCCTCATCGAGCGGATCCAGCGTGCTTTGCAAAGTGGGCATCACCGCCGCGAAGAGATGGGAGATCTTCGCCTCGATGAGCTGAATTTGAGGAAGGATCTCGCGGTTGCGCTGCGCATCATACACCTCTGTGAGGATGGCCGTTGCCCGCTCATAGGGTCTGACCTCGCCCAGATGATCGCTCACCTGCGCCAGGACACGCTGCGCACTCACCAGCGCACAGACCCGCTGCCGCCAGGTATCCGGCACGCCCGCCTCATGGCTGTAACGCCAGGCCAGAGCCGCCGCCAGACGGGTGGCAGCCGGCATTCGATAAGTGCGCATCTCCGCACGCAGCGTGCGACACTCCGCCAGGGTCTGCTCCAGCCCTTGTCGTGCCTGCACCGGAGAGATCATGTTCAGCTCGAAGCAGGCCAGACGGTCCAGGGTGTAGCCCGCGTCCAAAAGACAAACGCCAGCCGCCTGCTGCACCGCTTTTTCCTTCACACAGGTCTGTCTTGCCACACGGTCGCCATAGCCCGGTTTAGCCGATTGGGCGGCCTGACAAGCCTCCGGCCACTGCTCCGCGGCCGCTGCGGGCAGCGGGGGTATTTGAAGTCCCTCCACCTCCGCTCCGAAGAAGCGTTGCAGAGCCTGCTTTCGTTTGTCATCGGCTTGCAGGGACTCACGAGCCCCCTCGACTGCCAGCAACTGCACGCCATCCAGATCGATCTCCAGCTCGGCCTCATACCAATAGACCGAAACCATCCGGCACAACTCATCGAAGTCCTCGAACAACTCGCTCGCCGGTGCCTCCAAGCCAAACACACCCGGTGCCTGCCTCTTTTTGGCGACCGCAATGCGGTCACGATCACTCGGATGCGTGCCATACCAAGGCGCAGGCTCATCACGGCTGATGTCCTGCAGTTTGTTCAGCAGGGGCGCAGGCATCTTTTCCTCCACATGGCGCAGCATCCTTGGCAAATTATCCGGCAACTCCCGCTGGCGATGCAGGCGCTCCGCGTCCGCCAGCACCTTCTCGTGCGCCGCGCAGAGCACACGCAGCCTCATCGCCGTGCGGGCAAACTCCTCGCTCCCCACCAGCTCGGCCTCATACGCATCCGCATCATGCTCCATCTGGCGTGCCATGTAGCCGCTGAGAGCGGAACTGACCATCATCAGCCCCCGCAGCACCAGCCTGCTCGTGCCCACCATCGCCTGCGTCAGCTTTCCCACCACCGAGACACGCCAGTCCTCGTCATCGGTGAAGGATTGGATGTAATCATCGAAGCCATCTCGCACATACACCGCATCGGAAAACCAGCCGTGGATGCGCCTCACCGCATAATTTACCCGCATGCCCGCACCCTGCGCAAAATGCCCCAGCTCATGCGCCAGCACGCCTGCGAGCTGACGGGAGGTCAGCCCGGCTGCCAGCGGCATCCCGATCGTCAGCACCAGATCATTGCCAAAGCAGCTCAGCAGTCCGCGGCGAAAGCTTGCCGAGGCATTCACATCCGCATCCACATGTACCTCGCGCGGCATCGGTGCTCCGGTGAGCTCGCAAATCCTCTCGATCAATGCAAACAACGCCGGATGGCCACGGGCATCGAGCGTCAACAAACGCGGCTTTTTGCCGGCCGAAGCAAACAGCGGCTTCACCAGACACACCACCACCGCTCCGATCATCGCGGCGACCATGAGATACATTCCCCAAGTCCACACCATCATCCTTCCACTGGAATTGTCCGTCCAGCTCAGGTGCTCCACCAGATGCCATTTGAGCACCAGCAGCACGCCACCGACCAACATCAGATAGGCCAGCGGCAGCACCAGCATCGCCAGTACGAGAATCGGCTCGCGATATCGGTTCAGCAGGGTGAACACTGAAAAGGCATCTCCGGCGCTGGCGTCAAAGCGCTTGCATGTTGTGGTCACGGATCCTACAGGTCAAGGCTTCGCTTTTGCCCGCAAAGAGACAGCCATGAGCAACGAATCTCGCCGATTTTTTTCGATTGTGATTTTCGCGATGTCAGCCGTGTTCGCGATTTCGTGGGGCCCCGGCGCCTCAGGGTGCGTGAAGACCCGCGACATGAAGCCGCTGGAGCACGTGGCGACGGTCAACGGCGCTGAAATACCGGTGCGCGATTTCGCCCGGGCCTACAGCCAGCAGCTCGGCGCGATGCGGGCCCAGG
>CALMTT010000227.1 GCA_937872615.1 uncultured Verrucomicrobiaceae bacterium
CCTGCATCTTCACCAACCAGATCCGTGAAAAGATCGGCGTCATGTTCGGCAACCCCGAAACGACCCCTGGCGGCAAAGCGCTCAAATTCTACGCCAGCGTCCGCGTGGACATTCGCCGCATCGGAGCCATCAAAACCACCGACGGCACCGTCACCGGCAACCGCACCAAGGTCAAAATCGTCAAAAACAAGCTCGCGCCTCCCTACACCGAGGCTGAGTTCGACATCATGTATAACGAGGGCATCAGCAATGTCGGCTCCCTGCTCGACCTCGCGATGGACTTCGACATTCTGCAAAAGCGCGGTTCGTGGATCAGCTACAAGGGCACCCAGCTCGCCCAGGGCCGCGATGCCGCGAAAGAGGTCCTCCGCAATGACACGAGCGTCTATGAGGAGATCGAGGCCGCTGTGAAACAGAAGCTCGCCGAGAAAAAAGAAGGCTCCGGTGGCTCCAGCAAGGCCAGCGGCAGCTCCGACGAGTAAACCGCATTCTTCCGTTCCGGTTAAAAGTAGGTCGCTCTGCCATCGTGTGCTTTTTACCGGAGTGCTCAGTTCTCAGTTCTCAGTGCTCAGTCGATTTTCGCTTGGTGATTGTTACTGAGCACTAAGCACTGAGCACTTGGGCGACAGCAGCATGCGGGAAATGCGGGTCAAACAGCCTGTCAGTCAGATTACCTCGAAGAGCCTGCGAGCTACCTCGCAGGCACTTTTTTGCCTATTTAAACAAGTTCCGTGTATTTCGTGTGTTCCGTGGTTGTTCCTTTCCGGGTATCCATTCGCTCTTCCCCATGCGCCGCTTCCTTTCCGTCCTCGTTTTCGCCTCGCTCACCCTTCGCGCCGCTGATCCAGCCGAGATCAAAATCTGGCCGGAAGGCGCTCCGGGGCAGATGACACCGCCTTCACCCGCCACGCAGGAGTTTCTGCGCACCAAAGCAGGCAAGACGACCATCACCAACATCCACGAGCCCACCATCACCGTCTTCCAACCGGCCAAACCGAACGGCACGAGCATCATCGTCGCACCCGGCGGCGGTTACGTCTTCCTTTCCGCGGTGCACGAGGGCACGCAGGTCTGCGAGTGGCTCACCACCATCGGCGTCACCGGCATCCTGCTCAAATACCGCACGCCCACCCGCGATGACGCCGCGCCGCACGAAAAGCCTGCCGCGGATGCCGCGCAGGCCATCAAGCTCGTTCGTCAAAAAGCCGCTGAATGGCACCTCGATCCCCAGCGCATCGGCCTCCTCGGCTTCAGTGCCGGCGGAAACCTCCTCGCGCATCTCGCCTGTGATCGCAGCGTGGCGATGGAGCGCCCGAATTTCGGCGTCATGATCTACGGCGGCGGTTTTATCGATTACAAGGAGCCGACGAAGCTCAAGGAAGGCTTCACCGTGCCAGCCGATGCCCCGCCGATGTTCCTCGCCTGTGCTCATGGCGATGGTCAAAACGCCACCGCCTCCACCGTGCTCTACCTCGAATACAAAAAGCACAACATCCCCTGCGAACTGCATCTCTTCACCCAGGGCGGACACGGCTTCGGCATGCGTGCCGAGAACAAGCCCATCAACGCCTGGCCCCAGCGCTGCGCCGACTGGATGAAGTCGATGGGGTGGCTCCAGCCATGACGGGCTCTGTCAGAGGGATCAAACGTAGCTTTCTTTGAATTCCCGGCCGGGTGCGTTGTCGAAAACGGCAACAACCCATCACGGCCATGAACACGACCTTCATCCCAGACGCGCCGAAAACCCTCATCGACACCTCCCGCATGAACGCGGGACAACGCGCCGCCCTCGAAATGGCGGAAGCTGCTCGTGACGAGCGGCATAACACCGGTCTCGCCGCCGGCTTGTTCTTTGGCGAGCCGGACTTTGACAAGCTGTTGCCCTTTCCCAAGCAAAGCGTCGAGGATCACGATCAGGGCGATGCCTTCCTCCATCGCCTCGAGGCCGTTCTCGACCAGCATGCCGATCCCGATGCCATCGACGCCACGGGAGAGATACCCGATGTCCTGCTCGCGGAGCTCGCCCGCATCGGCGCTTTTGGCATCAAGATTCCCGTCAAATACGGCGGCCTCGGTCTTTCGCAGACGAACTACTCCCGTGCTGCCATGCTGCTCGGTTCACGCTGCGGAAACCTCGCCGCGTTGCTCTCCGCACATCAATCCATCGGTGCTCCGCAGCCGCTCATCCTCTTCGGCACCGAGGAGCAGAAGATGAAGTATCTGCCGCGTTGCGCGAAAGGCGAGATCAGCGCCTTCGCTTTGACCGAGGCGGATGTCGGCTCCGATCCCGCACGAATGAAAACCGAGGCACGCCTCGATGGTGATCATTATGTCCTGCATGGCGACAAGCTCTGGTGCACCAACGGCACGCGTGCCGGCATCATCATCGTGATGGCAAAGACACCCACACCTGACAAGCCTCACGCCACGACCGCCTTCATCGTCGAGACCTCGTGGCCGGGCGTCGAGATCATCACTCGCTGCCGCTTCATGGGCCTGAAGGCGCTCTACAATGGCGTCATCCATTTCGACCACGTGCGTGTGCCGGTCGAAAACGTGCTCGGAGGTGTCGGTCGCGGCTTGAAGGTCGCTTTGACCACGCTGAACACCGGACGCATCACCCTGCCCGCGGCCTGCGCAGGGCTTTCGCAGCGTTGTCTCGACATCAGCCGCCGCTGGGCCTTCTCACGCGAGCAATGGGGCCAGCCCATCGGCCGTCACGCGGCCATCGCGGACAAACTCAGCCGCATGGCAGCCGACACTTTCGCGATGGAAAGCGTCGTGCGTTATGTCTCGGCTCTCGTGGACAAGGACAAAAATGCCGACGTGCGTCTCGAAGCGGCCATCGGCAAGCTTTGGGGCAGTGAGAAGTCCTGGCGCATCATGGATGACACCATGCAGATCCGCGGCGGCCGTGGCTTTGAGACCGCGCAGTCGCTCAAAGCCCGCGGTGAGGTACCCGAGCCCGTGGAAAGGCTTTTCCGCGATTCACGCATCAACACCATCTTTGAAGGCAGCAGCGAGATCATGCGCCTCTTCATCGCTCGCGAGGCCCTCGATCCGCATTTGAAGGTCGGCGCCGAGGTGGTGAACTCCACGCTGCCGCGGAAAACCCGCGTGAAGGCCGCGATGCGTGCCGCACGATTCTACGCCGCGTGGTATCCGCTCAAATGGATGCCCTTCGGTGCTGGTGATGCCGCCGAGGGGCTGCATCCCGATCTTCAAGACGATCTCGATGCCATCGCACGACTCAGCCGGAAGCTCGCGCGAGACCTTTTCCTCGCGATGGCCCTCAACGGACCCAAGCTCGAGAAACGCCAGGTGCTGCTCGGTCACTTTGTCGATGTCGGCGCGGAGCTCTTTGTGTGGAGTTGTGCCATCGCGCATGCCGAATCGAAGGTTACGGACTCCGCGGTCACCGAAGTCGAAATCGCCAAACTCGTCCGTCTGGTGCGCTTCTTTGGCAAAATCACCCGCGAGCGCATCGCCGCCAGTTTCGCGAAGATCCGTTCCGGCATCGACACCGAAAGCTGGAAGGTCGCGCAAGAGGTCTAAAACCTCCACGCCACCACGCGGCTCTTCTTTTGTCCCTGCGCCATCTCTTGAAGCCGCATCTCCGCAGCCTGTGACTGCCGCAACGCTTTTTCGAGGCGCGGCAGGTGCTCGCTTTTCGACACGAGCGTCGTGAACCAACCCACTTGCGCCGCAAACTCGCGGCTCTCCGCGATCATGCGCTGGATGAAGCCCAGTTCACCGCCTTCGCACCACAACTCGCCAGCCGTGCCGCCGAAATTCAACGCTTGCGACTTCAAGCCGAGGTTCTGCTGCTTCCGCCGCGTGCCAGCGGCTGCTTCTGCCGCACTCGCGTGAAAGGGCGGATTGCACATCGTCGCCGCAAAGTGCTCACCGTGCCGGATGATGCCGCGAAAGCAGTGCTCCGGATGCTTTTGCTGTCGCAATTCGATCTTGCCGCTGCCTTCCACATTCTTCTGCGCCCAACGCAGTGAGTTCTCATCAATATCAGCGCCGACAAAACTCCAGTCGTATTCGCAGGCACCAATCAGCGGATAGATCGCGCTCGCGCCCGTGCCGATGTCCAGCACGCGAACGGCAGGCCCGCGATGCAGTTCCAGCAGATCGGCGAGATGATGAATGTAGTCGCTGCGACCCGGAATCGGCGGACAAAGATGCCCCGCCGGGATGTCCCAGCTTCGAAGACCATACGCATCTGCAAGCAACGCCGCATTCAGTGCCTTCACCGCCTGCGGATCGGCGTAGTCGATGCCCGCATCGCCATGCGCATTCGTTTTCACAAAGCCCGCCAATGCCGCATGCGCCGCCACCAGCCGCGCGAAGTCATACCGCGAGCGAAAACGACTGCGCGGATGCAGTTGATCCTTCGTATCGGCCTTCTTCATCGTTTTCCACCTCCCGGTGGTGTGCGGTGATCGCCGAAATACTTCTCGCTGCGATAGCGCAGCCACACGCGCAGCACCTGCGGCACCTGCGGCACCTTTTCACGCTCCGGGGCACTCAGCGTCTCATACAGCGCCATCGCCTTCTCGCGCTCTGCTCGACACGCGGCGTTGTTGTGATCCTCCCAACGGCTCCGCGCCAGACGGATGCGCCGGCACACCTCTTTGATGAGAGCGGCGCCGCTGAGCGGCTGGGCGTTGGGTTTCTTCTTCGCAGGCATCCACCATCTTCCATGCAGAACCACCGCAGGCAATCCGTAGTAGCCCCATGCTTCGCTTCCTGTGTTTCTTCGCCTTCGCCAGCCATCTCATGGCTCAAACCGGCACCATTCCCGCCGATCGCCCACGGGCGCGGCCTGCTTCAGCGCTCACGGGTTGGGCGGATTGGGAAAAGGGCGAGGAAATTCTCAAACGCATCCAAGTGCCGCCTGCGCCGGTGCTTTCGGCGGAGGACGAGGCCAAGACCTTCAAGCTCGCGCCCGGTTATCGCGCGGAACTCGTCGCCTGCGAGCCGATGGTGCAGTGCCCGATCTTCTTCGAGTTCGATCCCGAGGGGCGCATCTGGGTCGTCGAATATCAGGGCTACATGCGCGATGTGCAGGGCAGCGGCGAGGGCGATCCCATCTGCCGCGTCGTCGTGCTCACGGATGAAAACGGCGATGGCAAGGCTGACAAGAGCACCGTCTTCCTCGACAAGCTCGTCATGCCGCGAAGCTTCGCCTTCGTGAAAGGCGGCATCTTGCTCCAAGAGCCGCCGAAGCTGTGGTTCTGCGCCGATAAAGACGGCGATCTGCGCTGCGACGAACGCACCGAAGTCGGCACGATGGGTGTCGGCGGCAATCCGCAGCACACCGCGAATGGTCTGCGTCGCGGCATCGACAACTGGCTGCACTGCGCCGATTGGCCGCATCGCTATCAGTGGAAGGATGGCAAGCTCATCGACGAGCCCACGCTGCATCGCGGCCAGTTCGGCGTGAGCTTCGATGAGACCGGTCGCTTCATCTCCTGCTACGAAAACAGCGCCATGCACATGGACCTGATTCCTGCCGAGGCATTGATGAGGCATCCAAACCTCGCCAAACTCGCGCAGCGCGGTGGTCGCGGCAGTTTCGGCGTGAATGTGAACGTCGCCAAAGATGCGGCGGAGTGCTTTCCCATCCGCGTGACGCCCGCCGTCACGCTCGGTGCGCTCGAACTCCGCGATGACGGCCGCCTGCGCACCTACACCATCGTCTCCGGCACCTGCTTTTACGACGGCGATCAATTTCCTCCCGAGATGCATGGCAATGTCTTCGTGCCCGACTCCGCAGGTCATCTCGTCGGCACCTTGAAGCTCGAAGGTGATGTGCATCCGCACGCCACGCGCTTCTTCCCGCCCGAGCAGGAACTCATCGCCAGCACCGACGAGCGCTTCCGTCCTGTGAACGCCCGCGTCGGCCCCGACGGCGCTCTTTATCTCGCCGACATGTATCACGGCATCATCGAGCACGTCATCTTCATCGTCCCCTGGCTCACCAAGCAGATCGCCGAACGCAAACTCCACGAAGGCAACGACCACGGCCGTATCTGGCGCGTCGTGCATGAAAACGGGAACAAGCGGGAGAAATGGAGTGCTGGAGACTTGGTAAAAATGCTCGGCCATCCGAATGGCTGGCAGCGAAACACGGCGCAGCGGCTGCTGGTCGAGCGTGGCGAAGATATTGGCGATCCGAATCGCTTTGAAACGCCGTTGCATCGTCTGCATGCGCTTTGGACGCTCGAAGGCATGGGCAAGCTCAAGCCAGAGCATCTTCAAAAGGCCGCCAAAGATGCCGATCCACGCGTGCGAGCTGCGGCAGCACGGCTTGGAGCCCAAATCGCTTTCAATGAGGAGCCGGATGCCAGCGTGCGACTTCTCGCTTTGCTCTCACCGAAGCCACTTTCGGTCATCGCGGAGCATCTCACGCGTCATGAAGACGATTTGAGCCGCATCGCAGCCATGACGACGATCCATGGTAAAGAGATCGCCTTGCTGGAGATGCTGCTGAAATGGCCGCAAAGCACCGAGCATCGCATCGAGACACTCAAACTGCTCTCTCAGCTCGCGTGCATGGATGGCAAGGCGGAGGACATTCTCGCGAAAATGGCCGAAACGGTGGTTTGGCAGCGTGAGGCCTTGTTGGATGGTTTTCTCGCGTCGCAGGCGAAAGTCACGTTGAAGGCCAAACCGGCGTTTTGGGATGAAATGGCCTCGAATCGGGACATCGCGGCTCGTGAGCGGCTTCAAAGGCTGCGCACGGCTCTGACATGGCCTGGAGCTGACGTTTTACCGATCACGACCCGGAATCTCAGCGAGGCCACGAAGAAGCAGATCGAACGCGGCGCGGCGGTATATCAGACCGTCTGTGGCCTTTGCCATCAGCCCACGGGCTACGGCGTGCCGAATGTGGCACCACCGCTGGCGGAAAGTTCATGGGTCACGGGCGAGCCGGAGCGGCTCATCCGCATCGCGCTACAGGGCTTGTATGGCGAGATCGAAGTGAACGGCCAAAAGTGGAACCTCGCCATGCCGGGTCAGGGCATGAACCCGTTGCTGGACGACGCGAAGCTCGCCGATGTGCTCAGCTACATCCGCAATGCGTGGGGAAATGAGGCAGAACCCATCGCCGCGGCGCAAATCGCCGCCGTGCGTGAACAGACGAAAGATCGCAAGATGCCGTGGACTGCGGACACGCTGCTCCAAGTCGATGTCCGTGGCGAAAACGCCCTCCAACCGGATGCCGACGGCATTTTGACGCTGCCTGCGAGTGCCGCGAAGACCTACGGCCAGAAGCTTGCTTATCGGCCGTCGCTCAATGTGCTCGCTCCGTGGCGCATCGAGACGGATGTCGCCGAATGGACGATCCAAATTCCTGCCGAGGGCGACTACGAAGTGCTGGTCACCCTTGCTGCGGATGATGCCTCCGCTGGCGATGCCTACGTCATCGAGGCTGAAACCGCCACCGCCAGAGGCATCGTGAAAGCCACTGGCGGCTACGAAACCTTCGCCGAGCAATCCGCAGGCACATTGAAGCTCAAATCTGGGGTGCAGAAGCTGCTCATGCGACCGGACGGAGCTTTGAAGCAGGAGTTGGCAGATGTGCGGATGATGAGACTTCGGAAGCGCTGAATGTTCGCGGTTGAATGTTCAACGTTCGGGGTTCTAAGTCGGTCCATACCCTCATGCCCGATTCCTCTGCACTTCGCGACGCGCTGAACCAGTCGCCCAACAATCTATCCCTCCTGTTGCTGCATGGCCGAGCCTGCCTGGAGGAGATGATGCTGGAGGAGGCGCGGGCAGCTTTTGGCCGGGCGCTGGAGCTCGCCCCCGATCACACGGACGCGCAGCTTGGCATGGCGCGAGTGCTTTTCATGGAGGGTGAGACCTCCGGCGCGGCGGTGCGGGCGGAGCGGGTGCTCTTTCTCGAGCCCGAGAATGCCCAGGCGCACCTGCTGCTTTCCCGGGTTTACCTGACCGAGGGCGACCGGAAGAAGGCGATCGAGCACTTTGACCACGCGGCGCAGATCGACGGCACGGTGAGTGATCCGCTGTTGGAGCGAGAGCTGGGCCGCACGGTGCGTGATGCCCGCAAAACGGCCCCGGCCCCGGCCCCTGAACCTGCCAGCCCCGATGCTGGCCCAGGCGGGGACACGGATGAATTCAGTGACGAAGCCTTTGTCGATGCTCAGGACTGGCGTCCGGAGACGTTCTTTGGCCCCGATGATCCGAATCGCAGCACGCTGACCTTTGATGATGTCGGCGGGATGGAGGAACTGAAGGAGGAGATCCGGCTGAAGATCACCTATCCGCTCCAGTTTCCTGATCTCTACAAGGCCTACGGCCGCAAAACCGGCGGTGGTATCCTCGTCTATGGACCGCCGGGATGCGGCAAGACGCTGATCCTGCGTGCCGTCGCGGGCGAGGTGGCCTGCAACTACCTCGTGGTGGGCCTGCACGAGGTGTTTGACCCTTACTATGGCAATCCCGAGCGGAACCTGCACCAGTTCTTCGAGACGGCGCGGGCGAATGCGCCCTGCGTGATGATCTTTGATGACCTCGACAGCCTCGCGCAGGATCGCCGACAGATCCGCGAGAGCCAGATGCGCAGCTTGGTGAACCAGTTTCTTCACGAGATGGATGGCATCCGCAGCGAAAACCAGCGTGTGCTGGTGATCGGTGCCACGAACCAGCCATGGGCGCTTGATCCGGCCTTCCGTCGCCCGGGCCGCTTTGATCAGGCTATTTTTGTGCCGCCGCCCGATGCACCGGCGCGGGCGCAAATCATCGCGCTTCTCGCGAAGGACAAGCCGATGGCCGATTTCGATACGGGATCACTCGTCGAGGCCACGGAAGGCTTCACCGGTGCGGATTTGAAATGGGTCTTTGATCGTGCGGCAGAGCTCGCACTCTCCGCGGCGATCCACAGCGGCAAGGCGGTGCCCATCAGCCTCGACCTGCTGCTGGCCGTGGCCCGCAAGCACACGCCGAGCACAGATGGCTGGTTCGAAGGCGTGCGCACGCATGCTGGCGAGCAGGCAGCTCCAGATGGTTTCTTCAACGAGGTGCGGAAGTTCCTCGCGGCTCCGACGAGCTCGAAGAAGGAGCGTTGAGCGCCGAAATCGGACTTGCCGCCGCGCATGGCGCATGCGACACCATGCGCCCGCGAACGCGCCCGTAGTTCAACGGATAGAATGGTGGTCTCCGAAGCCGCAGATTCAGGTTCGATTCCTGACGGGCGCACCAGCCGCAACTGCGGCTGAGGGTTTCGCGGTATCCAAGTTGTGAATGTGCTTGCCAAAAATTCGGCCAAGTATCAAAACCGGGTGCGATGAAAAACCTGTTTCTTTTGCTCACTCTTTGCCTTGGTCTAACCCAGTGCGTGTCCACCCGAGTTACTTCCGCGGCGTCATCCACACCGATTCGGAAGGTTTATGTGGTCAACAACCCCGATACGCACATGTCAGGTTTTCAGCCTGAGTTGGTGAGCCAGATCCAGCAGATGGGCTACGCCACTGAGGTGGTGGACACACCGCCAGCCGGGAACCCGCATTATGTGCGTTACACGGCCATCTGGCGTTGGGACATGGCGATGTATCTGCATCGTTTCGATATCACACTGTTTGAGGGCACCCGGGCCATCGGCACTGGCAACTACTTTGCCACGGGGCTCGATCTGCGAAAGTTTGGCCCTACCAAGGAAAAGATCCGCCCGGTGCTAAAACAGCTCTTCGGTAAATAAAATGCCCCGCCGGGTGAGGGCGGGGCATTGAGGTCTTACACGTCGTCGTCGGGGTCGCTGTCGCCGGCTTTCTTACCGCGGAGCTTGGCTTCCATGAAGGCATCCAGGTCGCCGTTCATGACGTCGTCGATGTTGCTGGTCTTTTCGCCGGTGCGGTGGTCTTTGACCATCTGGTAAGGCTGGAAGACGTAGCTGCGGATCTGGCTGCCCCAGCCGATGTCGGACTTTTCGCCGTATTGCTTGTTCAGCTCGGCGGCGCGTTTGTCTTCTTCGATCTGGTAGAGCTTGGCCTTCAGCATCGACATGGCCTTGGCCCGGTTTTTGGGCTGTGAACGCTCGATCTGGCAGGCGACGATGACGCCGCTGGGGATGTGCGTGAGGCGCACCGCGGTCTCGACCTTGTTCACGTTCTGGCCGCCTTTGCCGCCGGCTCGGTAGGTGTCCACTCGCAGGTCCTCATCGCGGATGACGATGTCGATCTCCTTGGCGCCATCGACCACCGATCGACGGATCTCCTCGAGGCGCGTGTCGAGCGGCGTGAGGCCCGCGGGGAAGCCCGTGGAGACGGCGGCGACCGGGATGCCCGAGCCCTCGAGCTCCTTCACCGCCGTGGGGACGAGCGCGTGAGGGTCCTGGACCCGCTCACCCGTGGGGGGAGGCTTGGAGCACGCAGTGCTCGCGAGGAGCGCGAAGGCAAACAAGGAAGGACGCACGGTTCGGGTTTTGCCACACCTCGCAAAATTTGGGGAAATTCCGTGCGATCGGGCGCAAATATGGTCACGAGTCATCGACGAGCCTGCGCTTTTTGAGAAGGAGCCGACGCGAACGCCTGGCGGACGAACTTTCATCCCGTGAGGCGTCGCGATATGGAAGGGGCTCCGTGATCGATCGCATCTACTTCTCTCCTGGCATGTTTGGCTTCGGTCGCTTGGCGTCGTTCGACTACTTCGGGCACCTCTCGAAGGCCCTCGAGGCCGCGAAGGAGGCGACCCACGGCGAGCTCTACTTCGGCAAGAAACGGCCACGAACCTGCAAGACTTTTGACCGCCTCGGCTGGGTGATGCACTGTTCCTCCCTGTCAAAATCCCTGGCCCCGGGTTACCGGATTGGCTGGGCCATTCCGGGACGGTTTATGGAACAGGTGAAACAGATCAAACGCATTCAGCATATCAGTTCCCCCACATTGACGCAGGCAGCCGTGGCGCATTTTCTGCAAAACGGCCGCTATGAATATCACCTGAAAAACCTGCGCAAGGCCCTACACACCCAGTGTCTCCGGTACATTCAGGCCATCATTGCTTATTTCCCGGCGGATACCCGGATCTCGCGTCCGCAC
>CALMTT010000228.1 GCA_937872615.1 uncultured Verrucomicrobiaceae bacterium
CGCCAACCGCCCCAGCGCTTCGCCCTTGCGGTTCTTGACCGGCTGCGGGCAGTTGAGGCCGCGCGAGGCCAGATGCTGCATCAGGCCGATGAAGAACGGCAGGTCGCTTTCCTTCGTCCGCTTTTCGTAAAGCGTGAGGATGAAATAGCCCTTGTCGGTGTGCAGCAGGTAGTTGGAATTTTCCACGCCCTCCGCAATGCCCTTGAGCGAGAGCATCGCGCCGAGATCGTATCCGGCGAGGAAGGCGGCGAGGTCCTCGCCCGTGACATCGGTATAGACGGCCATCAGGCGAATGCTTCGGAAGGGTTTCTGGGTTGCTTGCATGCGCCTAGCAGGCGCTTCCGGCCCGTGTTAGCGAGGCCCGTCCGCCCCGTCAAACGCCTGCACGGACCCACATGACCGCCGTTCCCGCATGACGACTTCCTGGCTCTGGATCGTCTTCACGGTCGCCGCCTCGGCCGCGCAGACGGCGCGCAACGCCATGCAGCGCGACCTCATCGCCACGCTGGGGACGGCGGGGGCGACCTTCGTCCGCTTTCTGTTCGGCCTGCCCTTCGCCTGCCTGTTCATCGCGCTGATGCGCGAGGCCGGCGTGCACACGCTTTGCATCGGCAAAAGAGGTCGCTGGGACCTGCTCGGCTTCTTCTTCCGTCTCGCAAAGGCCGCTCGTGGCGTGCGACCCGAGGTGCTGCATGGCTACCTCTCCGAATCGAACCTCATGTCGCTCTTTTTGAAGCCCTTCTGCGGCTTCCCGCGAGTCGTTTGGGGCGTGCGTGACTCGCAAACGGACGCGCATCTGTGGGGCACCCTTGGCAAGCTCAGCTTCCGCCTGAACTGCCTCCTCGCCCTCTTTGCCGATGTCATCATCTGCAACTCGAAAGCCGGTCGCGACTACTACCTCGTGAAGGGTTATCCCGCGCACAAGATGCATGTCGTTCCGAACGGCGTCGACACCGGGCGCTTCAAGCCCTCGAAGCACGATCATCCGCGCACGTTTGGCCTCGTCGGCCGCATGAGCCCGATGAAGGACATCGCCACCTTCATCAAAGCGGCCGCGTTGGTGCCGGATGCACGCTTTGTCGTCGTCGGCAGCGGAGATGAAGCCTATGCGCAGCAGATGCGTGACCTGGCATCATCGCTCGGCGTGAAGATCGAATGGATTCCATCACGCAGCGACATGCCGGACGTGTATGCCACCTTCGACTGCCTGGTGAACTCGAGCGCGTTTGGTGAAGGCTTTTCGAATGTCATCGGCGAGGCGATGGCCTGCGATGTGCCCTGCATCGCCAGCGATGTGGGCGACAGCGCATGGATCATCGGCAATCCCGCTCAAATCTTCCCCGTGGGCGATCACGAAGCGCTCGCGAAGTGCATGCGTGAGTTCAAACCCAGCGAAACGCGGTCACGCATCGTCGCGGAATTCAGCATCGAGCGGCTCATCGAGCGCACGACGCGGTTGTTGGGCAAAAAAGTCATGTGGCTCACCACCGGCCTCGGCAGCGGAGGCGCGGAGATGATGCTCGCGCAGCTCGTGAACCATCTTCCACGCTTTCAGCATGTCGTCGTGAGCCTCACCGCCGGTGGCAAACATGCGGCGAGCATCGAAAACGTTCACAGCCTCGACATGCCCGCAGGCAAGCCAACGCTTTCCGCGCTTTGGAAGCTCTTCCGCATCGTGCGCCGTGAGAAGCCGGATGTGCTGATGGGCTGGATGTATCACGGCTGCCTCGCCGCGGTGCTCGCACGCTTTTGCCGGATCAAATCGGTGCCGATGATCTGGAACGTGCGTCAGAGTCTCTACGATCTGAAGCATGAAAAGCGTGGTTCCGCGCTGGTCATACAGGCTCTCGCACGCTTGTCCTGGCTGCCAAGCCGCATCACCTACAACACCCAGCTCGGTGCCCGTCAACATGAGGCCATCGGCTATGCGAAGTCCAAAACGGTGCTCGTGCCGAATGGCTTCGATGTCATCAAATGGCAGCCGCGGACGCCCACACGCGGTTTGATTGGTCGCTTCGGTCGAAACGCGGCGATGAAGGACTATCCGACCTTCATCGAGGCCGCGAAGCTCATCCACGCGAAACGGCCCGAGGCTCGTTTTATCATCGTTGGTGCCGAAACAAGCACCTTGGAGGTGCCGCCGTTTATTGAAGTGCTCGGAGAGCGTCATGATCTGCCTGAGCTCACCGCTTCGCTGAACATCGCCGTGTCCTCGTCAGCTTTTGGTGAAGGTTTTCCGAACGTCGTGGGCGAGGCGATGGCCTGCGCCGTGCCCGTTGTGGCCACCGACATCGGCGACACTCGCTGGGTCATGGGCGAAACAGGCCGCCTCGTGCCGCCAAGCGATCCTCAAGCCCTCGCGAACGCCTGCCTCGAAATCCTCGACAAAGAGATCACACAGGACCTGGCCGCCCGCGAACGCATCGAAGCGCATTTTTCGCTCACAAGCGTGCTCAGGCAGTTCGACGGCCTTCTCAGCTCGCATGAGCCTCATGCGACCCATGTGTCCCATTCCGTCCCATCTCTAGCCACTTCTCACTGATCATGTGCGGTATCGCCGGCTTCTTCTCACCTGCCAAATCTCGTGCCGCTCATGAGATGCAAAGCATTGTCAGTGCGATGACGGATGCCATCGTGCTTCGCGGACCGGATGATGCGGGTGCGTGGGTGGATGCGGAAGGTGGCATCGCCTTGGGTCATCGGCGTCTTTCGATCCTCGATCTCTCGCCGCTCGGGCATCAGCCGATGGTGAGCGTGGACGGTCGCTACGTGATCATCTTCAACGGCGAGATTTACAACTTCCAGGACCTGCGTGTGGAGCTTGAAAAGCATGGCCACACATGGCGAGGCCATTCGGACACGGAGATCATGCTCGCCGCGTTTTGCCAGTGGGGCATCGTGGAGGCCACGAAGCGCTTCAACGGCATGTTTGCCTTCGCCGTGTGGGATCGGCAGGATCGCGTGCTGCATCTCGGGCGTGATCGCCTCGGAGAGAAGCCGCTCTACTACGGCTGGGTGGGCGACACGTTCGTCTTTGCCTCCGAGCTGAAGTGCATGCGGGCCTTTCCCGGCTTCAACGCGTCGGTGGATCGCGAGGCGCTGACCTCGCTGCTGCGTTTGTGCTACATCCCAGATCCGTTGTGCATTTATCAAGGCTTCAAAAAGCTGCCCCCTGCCGCGTTGCTGACTCTGAAGGCTGCAAATGATCACGCAGAGCCCGGTTATTACTGGAGTTTGCCTCAAGTCGTGGAGCGTGGGCTCGATAATCCCTTCCGTGGCAGTGACGCGGAGGCGCTCGCCGAGTTTGAGTCGCTGCTGCAAAAGGCGGTTGGCATGCGCATGGTGGCGGATGTGCCTCTCGGTGCGTTTTTGAGCGGTGGTGTCGATTCCTCGCTGATCGTCGCGATGATGCAAAAGCAGAGCCAGCGGCCTGTGCGCACCTTCACAATCGGTTTTCACGAGAAGCAATACAACGAAGCGGGCTATGCCAAGGACGTGGCGGCGCATCTCGGCACGGAGCACACGGAGCTGTATGTCACGGGCGAGGATGCCTTGAACGTCATTCCGCTGCTGCCATCGCTCTACGACGAGCCGTTTTCCGACTACTCGCAGATTCCAACCTATCTCGTGTGCAAAATGGCTCGCGAGCATGTCACCGTGGCGCTCAGCGGTGATGCGGGCGACGAGCTCTTCGGCGGTTACGAACGCTATGACATGGGTCGCAAGCTCTGGAGCAAGATTTCATGGATGCCACCGGCGATGAAGAAGATGACCGCAGGCATGCTCACGGCCATTCCGGCGGGTGTTTTGAATGCCATCGGCTCGAAAGTGCTGCCCAAGCGCCTTCGGCATGTCCCGGCGGGCGACAAGCTGCACAAACTGGCCGAGGTCGTGGCCGCGCCGGGACTCGAGACGCTCTATTTGAACCTCATGTCCCACTGGAAGCAGCCGCAGGACATCGTGATCAATGGCAAAGATCCCGTCACTGCCATCACTGACACAGCATCGTGGCCGCGGGTGAGTGATTTCACGCATCGCATGATGCACATCGACATGGAGACCTACCTTCCGGGTGACATTTTGACGAAGGTGGACCGTGCTGCGATGGGCGTGAGCTTGGAAGGCCGCATCCCGCTGCTCGACAAGGACATCATCGAATTCGCGTGGCGCATCCCGTATCACATGAAGGTGCGTGACGGACGCGGCAAGTGGCTGATGCGCGAGGTGCTCTACAAGCATGTGCCGAAGAAGCTGATCGACCGCCCGAAGCGTGGTTTTGGCATTCCGCTGGAGCATTGGCTGCGTGGTCCGCTGCGTGAATGGGCCGAGGATTTGCTCAGCGAGGCCCGCTTGAAGCGTGAAGGCTTCTTTCATCCGGCTCCCATTCGTCAAAAATGGGCGGAGCACCTCTCCGGCACGCGAAACTGGCACTTCTACCTCTGGGATGTGCTCATGTTCCAGGCCTGGCATGCATCGGTGTCGCGTGCGTGAGCCATGGTCTCGTATTCGCGCAGGATGGCACCAAAACATTCGTCCTCACTGAATAGCCGCAAAGCGATGTCGCGATGATTGCGGGGGCGTTTGGTGCCCACATCGTCAGCCCACGTGGCAATGCGTTGGGCCATCGCAGAGGCATTAGCCGTCGGCGCACTCCAGCAGTGTGAGAGGCCAAAGGTGGTGAAGTCGATGTTGCCCGGTGCTTCGCTGACGAGCAGCGACAGATCGCAGGCCAGCGCCTCGAGCAGCGAGTAGGGGCAGCCTTCATAAGCGGACGTCGAAATGAGGCCGTCGAGCGTCTGATAAAAGGGCAGGGGATCGGTCATGTAACCGCGGCGGATGATGCGATGCGCGATGCCGAGTTGATCGGCGAGTGCGGTGCATTCGGCCTCCATCTCACCTTCGCCAAGCAGGTAGAGTTTAACGTACGCAGGCACGGCTTTGTCTGCAAAGGCTCGCAGCAAGGTCAGCGGGTCCTTTTGCGGTGCCAGGCGGCCGACCCAGCCGAGCAGCAGCGTGTCGTCGAGCACGCCGAGCTCGCTTCGCTTCGCGAGGCGTGTGGAAGCGTCCGCAGGTTGGAAGTGCGTGGCATCGACGGGATTGCGCACGAGGTGCAAGCTGGTGCGAGGAATGCGCAGCGTGCTGGCGGCGAGCTCTGTTTCAGCCTGGCAAAGCGTGATGCTGCGACCGATGCGACCAAGAACGGCTTCGACGGCATTGTAGAAGGTCGATTTGAGTCCACGCTTGCCCGTGAGGCCGTAGTAGCCATGCGCCGTGTAAAGCACGGGGATGCGCAGACCCAGCAGCGGCAGCGCACGAGCCAGTGCACCAGCTTTTGAGCTATGCGCATGGATCACAGCGGGCCGTCGCCGACGCACAAAAGCATGCAAAGCCATTAACGCCGGAGCATCCGCGGCTTGCGGGGCATTGCTGGTGCGCAAATCGAGCGTGTGGCCACCCGCGGTGGTGATTTCTTGAACGAGCTGAATCAGCCTGTCCGAGCCGCGACGGCTCGAATACGCCAGATCCGGCACTATGCCGCGTCGCATGAGCCAGCGGGCTAGTGTTTCCACATGGCGGAAAACACCTGCATTGCCGGGTTCAGAGACGAGAAGGACGCGAAGCATGTGCGGAGAAGGTCAGTAAGTCCGATGCATCGGCGGCATCACCGCCTGCCGCGGCTGAGGGACGTGCTTGAAGGTGAAACGATGACGTTGCGGCCAGAGAATGTGAGCCGCTGTGAGCAGGGCGAAGTAGAAGTGCGGGTCCATGACACGACCCTGCGCAATCGGTGAGAAGGCTAAGATGGCCAGGAAGGCATAAATGGCCGCGCCACCACGCAGGAGGCTGCTGAACAGCGGCACGTAGATCGTCAGGAGATAAACGATGAGCCCCGGCATCCCGAGTTCCAGCCACATGGCCACGTATTCGTTGTGCGGTGCCCAGTTGGATGAGGCTGCGCCGACGCCGTGGCCGAGCACGGGTTTCTTCATCACCGCTTCCCACGCGTCCATGAGGTCCTTGGCACGATCACGAGACTTCAACTTGTCCAAGTCGAGGTTGTAGATGGCCTCGAGTCGGTCCGACGTGTCCTTGTTCTTCATGCCACCTTGCGTCGTAAGCTGGGACATCAGAGCCATGCCGCTCGCGAGCAGGGGCAAGGCGACTCCGACGCAGACCATCAGGAAGCCGATGTTTCGCCGTGCGTTCATGAAGATGTAGATGCCGCAGATGAAGGCGAAGATCACCATGCCGCTGCGTCCGTAGGTCAGCGCCACACCGGGCAGTGCCGCGGCCACGAGGGCCATGTTCCATCGAAAGCTCGGAATCAGCGCGAAACACAGGCCAAGGCACTGGCACAGCACGATGGGCGGGGAGTTGGGATGGCCGTTGAAGCCGGAGAAGCGGCCGGGAATGCTGGTGAACTTGGCCAGACCGGCCAGTTCGGCGATCGACGAGCCGCTGGTGAGCAGGATCGTGAGCACCGCGGCCCATTTCATGGCCTTCAATCCCTGCGGACAGGACAGCAGGGCCACGATGGACAGCACCACCATCATCACGCGGAGGCATGACATCTGCATCTCCTGCGAGCCGGAGTAGTGAAACCGGTCCAGCAAGGCCACATCGATGGTGCGGATCACCGGCAGGGCGATCAGCAGGATGGCCGGAAGGCAGAATCGCGGGCGGGAAAAGAGGCAGAGGACCGAGGTGAAGAGGAAAACCATCGGCGTGAACACCGAGGGTTTGATGGGCGAGAGGCCGACATTGTAGCTCCCGATCACCGCATCAGCCGCCAGCAAGCCAATAAATGTCCCCCCCACCCAGACGGTGAGCCAGTCGAGGCATTTGGAGAGTTGCGAGGGCATGGTGGGGGCGGGCAAGGAGGCAAGTCCTGACCCTCAAGGTAACATTAAAAATAATTGATACTATTGATTTTATAATTATTGTGTCATTTAAATGCCTCAACCCCTCTCCATTGCCATCATCATCCCCGCCTACAACGAGGCGCTCACGATTGCAGAGGTCATCCGTCGGTTCTCGGCGGCCCTGCCGGAGGCGGAACTCGTCATCGTGGACAATCGCTCCTCCGACAACACGGGCGAACTGGCCAAAGCCACCCTCGCCGAGTGCGGGGCGAAGGGCCGCGTGCTGTTCGAATTGCGACCGGGGAAGGGGAATGCCGTCCGGCGGGCGTTTCACGATGTCGTCGCGGATGTCTATGTGATGATCGACGCGGACATGACCTACCATCCGGAGGATTTGCCGGCCATGCTGGCACCCGTGCTCAATGGCGAGGCCGATCTGGTTGTCGGAGACCGACTCTCGACCGGCGATTACCGAAAGGAAAACAAGCGCCCGTTTCACAACCTCGGCAATGCGTTGGTGAAAGGCCTCATCAATCACCTCTTCAAAGTGAACCTGCGGGACGTCATGTCTGGCTATCG
This sequence comes from uncultured Verrucomicrobiaceae bacterium, assembly GCA_937872615.1. GTDB lineage: Bacteria > Verrucomicrobiota > Verrucomicrobiia > Verrucomicrobiales > Verrucomicrobiaceae > Prosthecobacter. Next base: position 7,443 of record CALMTT010000228.1, read on the forward strand.
CGTGATGACGCGGCGCTTTGTCGAGCACACGCCGATCCTGCGGGCGGGCTTCGAACTTGAAACCGAGAGCACCATCTTCGCCCTCGATAACCGTTTCCGAATCGTCGAGGTCCCGATCAAATACACCGACCGGCCGGAAGGCTCCTTTTCGAAGCTGAACACCTTCCAGGACGGTGCCCGCGTGATCGCCACCATCTTCCGGATTTTGCGCGATTATCGTCCCAGCGTGTTCTTTGGCACTTCGGCGCTGATTTTGATCTCGCTGGCCTTTCTGGCCGGTTCGCTGCCGGTGTATGATTACATCCAGTATCGCTTCGTTTACCGCGTGCCGATGGCCATCCTGGCCACTGGGCTGATGCTGCTGGGAATGATGCTGGCTGGCGTCTCGCTGATTCTCACGAGCATCAACAACTACTTCCGCGCCTTGTTTGAAATCCAGATGATGCGCGGCGGGACACCTCCGAGTGCGGCCAAAGACTCGCTGTCATGAAATCGGGTCTGCGCGACTTCCTCGAACGTCAGGGAGAGCCCTCCCGGCTGGCTCGTTGGGCTGCTTTGCTTACTGTGCTGCACTTGCTGACCTCGGCGCTGCTGGGACTCGCGGGCAAAGCCGATGACCTCGTGATCATGGGGGATTCCGTGGAGTATCTGCAACTCGCCAGCTACCCGCTCACCGATGGTATTTACTCGCTCGATGGCGTCACGTCGTCCGGCAAGCGTGAGCCTGGCTTCTCCGGTTTCGTGATGGCTTTCATGGCCGCGGGGCTCGCCAAGCCGCATGTCTTCACCGTGGCCAATCTGTGGATCATCGCCGCGGTGCAGATCGTTCTTTACGGCATCGTTTGCGGTTGGATCGCGCGAGTGCTGGGACCTGTTTTTGGTCGCGCAACGGCCTGGCCGGGCTTGATGCTGATGCAGGCGAGTCCCATCGCGGTTTATCAGCATCAGTTGGGCAGTGAATGCGTCTCGATGCTGCTGCTCGGTCTCATGCTGGTGGAAATCAGCCGCGGCTGGCGAGGTGGTCCCACGTGGGCTGCGGTGCTGCGGCTGGCGCTTTGGACCAGCCTGCTGGCCATCACGCGTTCGGTGAATGTGCTCTTCATTCCCGTGCTCTGTTTGCTGCTCTGGCTGCGGCTTCCGGTGCGCTGGCCAAAGGTCGCCCTGTATTTCGTGCTCTCTTTGACGCCGGCAATGATGTGGACGATGCGCAACAAACAGGTCTTTGGCCTGCCGATCATGGGCTCGATCGACGGTTTCAGCTCGCTCTACCGCGGCAACGTCCTGCCTTACTTCCAGATTTCCTCGCCCGATCATGCCGCGATGCCGGAGGAGGCCAAAAAGGCTCTCGCTGCCTGCAAAAACGATGGCGAAAAGTATCTCTGGTATAAAAAAGCGGCGATCGACTGGCTGAAGGCCAACCCGGTTCTTTATGTGAAGCAGTGCATCCACCGCACCGCCGCCATGTTCATCGATTTGTATCGCGATGAGCGGATCGCGTGGTGGAAATATCCCTTCGTGTTGCTCATCGGAAACGACCAGTTGTTCCTCACCATCGTCCTGCTGGCCTGCCTGCCGGCTCTTTGGCGGCGTCGCGAGATCTGGGCAGAGGTCGCGGTTGTCTTCTTCGTCTTCAGCACCGGCATGTATGGAGCGGTGTATGGCACGGAGCGGTATCTGCATCCGGCCTTCTTCCTCCTCGCCCCGGTGCATGCGTGGTGCTTGGTGGAAATCGTGGGCCCGTGGCTGCGGCAAAAGCTCCGTGGGCGTGTTCCGGTGTGATCTGCATTGGACAAAACGCCCGCCCGATGGCTAATCCGCCGTCCTTATGTCTGTCCGCGTTCGTTTCGCCCCCTCGCCCACCGGTGACCTCCATGTCGGAGGCGCCCGCACCGCTCTGTTCAACTGGCTCATGGCCCGCAAGCTCGGCGGCACCTTCATCCTGCGTGTCGAGGACACCGATGGCGCCCGCAACACCGCCGAGGCCTCAGCTGGCATCATCAAAGGCCTCCGCTGGCTTGGACTCGACTGGGATGAAGGCCCCGAGGCAGGTGGCGATTGCGGTCCGTATTATCAAAGCCAGCGCAAAGCCATCTACGATGCCTATCTGGCCCGCCTCGAAGCCGCCGGTCGCGTTTACACCGAGGAAAATGGGGCCGTCCGCTTCAAATTCAGCCGCACGGCCATCACCGTGCATGACATCGTCTGCGGCGATGTGACCTTCGCGCCGACCGAGGAGCCGGACATGACCGTGCGCCGCCCGGACGGTAGCTACATTTTCCACTTTGTGAATGTCGTGGACGACATCGAGATGCGCATGACGCACGTCATTCGCGGCGAAGACCATCTGTCGAACACCTGGAAGCACGTCGATCTCTTCAATGCCTTCGGCGCCACGCCGCCGACCTATGCGCACATCCCGCTCATCCTGAATCCCGATGGCTCCAAGATGAGCAAGCGCGATGAAGGCAGCGCCATCGAGCACAGCTACATGAATGCCGGCTACCTGCCCGATGCCGTCTTCAACTACCTCTGCATGCTCGGCTGGACGCCGAAAGCCGAGAGCGAAAAACTCACCCGCACCGAGTTGGTGGCCCTTTTTGACCCCGAGGCCATTCACAGCAGCAACGCGAAGTTCGATCTCAAAAAGAGCCTCTGGTTCAATGCGCAGTATCTGCGTGAATTGAGCCCCGATGACCTCTTGAAGCATGCGCGGCCCTTCCTCGCCGCCAAAGGCCTTTCGTGGTCTGATGACGCCATGGCTGCCGCCGCGGTGCACAGCGTGCGTGAAAAGGTCAGCCTGCTCTCCGAACTGCCGGAATGGGTGCATTACTTCTTCCGTGAGGACTACGCCTTCGAGGCGGATGTGGTCACGAAGCTCAAAGCGAAGCCCGAGAATGCCTCGCTGCTGCAAGCTGCCTCGGCCAAGCTCGCCGCGGCAGGTGAATGGAGCGAGCAAAGCGTGCACGATGCCGTCGAAGCCGCTGCCAAGGAGCTCAGCATCAAGCCCGGTGCCATGATGCCGCTGCTGCGTTTTGCCCTCAGCGGTCAATCACGTGGCCCGGGTGTCACCACCATCGCCCATCTCATAGGCCGCGAAGCCACGCTGAAGCGCATCGCACGCACGTTGAGCGAGGCGATGGCTTGAGCCAAGCCTTGACGGCGGCGCAGGAAGCCGGACGACGAGTAGCGCCGTTTCATCGCGGCGAGGATGCGATCCGACCCGCTTTGCAAGCACAGGTGCAAGTGCGGCGCGACACGCCTCGACGCGGCCATCGCACGCACCAAATCGTCGCGGGCTTCAGCCGCCTCCAGGCTGCTCAAA
>CALMTT010000229.1 GCA_937872615.1 uncultured Verrucomicrobiaceae bacterium
AGGGCCGTGGCGTGGCACAAGTCCTTGATGCGCTGCTCCACCATGTCCTGCACGGCGGGGTCGAAGGCGCGCACCGTGCCCACCAGCGTGGCCTGGCCCGGCAGCACGCTGAAGGCGCCCAGGTCGCCGGCCTGCACCGCGCACAGGCTGACCACCGCGCTGTCGAGCGCGCGCACATTGCGCGAGACGATGCTTTGCAGCGCCGTGATGATGTGCCCCGCCACCAGCACCACATCCACCGTCTGGTAGGGGTGGGCGCCGTGGCCGCCGCGACCGGTGATGTCTATGGTCACCCGGTCGGCGGCGGCCATCATGGCGCCGCTGTTGATGCCCACGGTGCCGGGCTTCATCGCCGGCCAGTTGTGCATGGCGTACACCGACTGCACGGGAAAGCGATCGAACAGCCCGTCCTCGATCATCACGCGTGCCCCGCCCATGCCCTCCTCGGCCGGCTGGAAGATCAGCACCGCCGTGCCGTCAAACTGCCGCGTGGCCGCCAGATAGCGCGCCGCGCCCACCAGCATGGTGGTGTGGCCGTCGTGGCCGCAGCCGTGCATCAGGCCGCTCTTGGCGGACTTCCAGGCGAAGTCGTTGTGCTCGGTCATCGGCAGTGCGTCCATGTCGGCGCGCAGGCCAATCATGCTGCCGCTGCTGCGCCCCTGGCCGTGGATCACGCCGACCACGCCGGTGCGGCCCACGCCCTCGTGCACCTCGTCCACGCCGGCGGCGCGCAGCGCCTCACACACGCGGGCGCTGGTGTAGACCTCCTCGAAGCCCAGCTCGGGGTGGGCATGCAGGTCGCGGCGCAGCGCGGTGAGCTCGGGGTGAAACTCGGCGATGTCGCCCAACACTCGCAGCGCATTGTTGCGAACTAAATCGTCCACGTCCTTAGTGCGCTCCACGAGATAGGAGACGATTTTTTTGCCATCTTTCAGATAGGCCAGCACATAGACGATGCCAACGGCGATGACACAGGCATATCCAAATGGCGTCACGTCGTCCGGCGAGAACAGGCGCAAGGTGCCGCCGCCGAATACCAGCGCCACGAACAGGATGACCGGCCAGATCACGGCATGGACAAGGCTGCCGAAAACGGCTGGCGGCATGTGCCGTGACGTCCAGCGGCCTGAGTAAAATTGCAGGACACAAGCAACGGAAGCCAGCGCGGCAAGCGCGAGCCCCCTCACATCGAAGGACTGGAAGTTGGGACCGATGGCAATCGCAAGACCGCCGAAGGCCGCAATCGCAATGCCGATGCGTGAGAGATCAGGCACATGGCCCTCCACCAGCGGGGCCGACAGCATGATGATGATCGGGAATGTGAAGAAGATCAGGACCGCGAGGCCAACCGGAATGAATTGAACCGACATCAGATAGCTGACGGAGACGAGCAGGGTCGCCAAAGCCTGGGCAGCGAAGCTTAACCGTCCTGCTTTGGGTACGCGAAGGCGCTCCTGCCGCAGCTCAAGGAGAAGGGCAAGGTGAGCCGCGGCTTCATGGGCGTCGCTGTCCAGGCGATGGTGCCGGACCTCGCGCACACCGTTTTCACCAAGACCTTCGTGCAGCTCGTCATCATGATGCTCGGCTACTACGGCCTCGTCAGCACCGTCGGCGGAGCTTCAGGCACTGGCCCGTGGCCGAATCACTGGCCGATGTGGGCGCAGGTCGTGCTGGCGCTCGTCGTGGCGGAGTTCGGGCTCTACTGGGCGCACCGTATCGCGCACACCTGGATGCCGCTGTGGCATTTTCATGCCGTGCATCACAGCGTCAAAAAACTGTGGTTCTTCAACACCGGCCGCTTTCACATCATCGACACGCTCAAGAGCATGATCTTCAGCGGGCCGCTGCTCTGGCTCGCCGGCACGCCAAACGATGTGGTGCAGTATTTCGGTGCCATCACCGCCTACATTGGCTTCCTCACGCACTGCAACATCCAGATGAAGTTCGGCTGGCTGAACTACCTCTTCAATACACCGGAGCTGCACCGCTGGCATCACAGCACCGACCTCCGTGAAGGCGACAAGAACTACGGCGAGAACCTCATGCTGTGGGACCTCATCTTCCGCTCCTTCTATCTCGATCCCACGCGGCATCGTCCCGAGATCATCGGCATCAAGTCCGCCATGCCGAAGACCTTCCTCTCGCAGCTCGCCATGCCCTTCCGCTGGCACAAGTATCAGGACCGCTACAAGGCTGGCGAGATCGACAAAGGCACACTGATGTGATCCATCATCGCCGTGGTGGTTCCGGCAGCGACTCACCACGGAAAAACTCGCCCTCGTGCTGGCGCTGCAAATCGTCTGCCGTCCACATCTCGCGATCCGGCCCGGCGCTGCGGATGTCGATGCGGCTGCGATCCCGCACATGAAAAAACAACGGTGATCCCCAGCGGTCCACGAGCTGGCCGCGACCATTCAAACAGGCATGCGGCGCCTTCAGAAAAACTTCCTTCGCCGCATTCTGCCCCATCAACGCCGCCGCGAACTCCTCATTCACCCCCATCCGAAAAGGCGCATCACCTTTGACGAGCAGTTGGAGATTCGAAAACACATGCGCCATGGCCTGCAGGTCATCTTCCGGCCGCGTGGAAGGCGAGGCATAGGTTTTGAGGATCTGCTCGCCTGGGAGTTTTCGGCCGCTTTGAAGAACCGCAGCCGCCTCAATCGCTTTCGCAGCCTCTTGCGGCAAAGCACGAATCGATTCTCCTGCCTGATGGATGCCCATCCAAAAAATCCACAGCCAAAAACCTCCGACCAAAGCAAAGACCAAGGTCACCACACCCAACTTGAACTTCATGCTTGGAGTTTCATTCGACATTCGTCCTTCGGCATTCGTCATTTCAAACCCACGTCCCAGCCCGCAGCATCCCGATGGGCAGGCTCGATGAGTTCACGTTGTAGAAGTTGCCGATATTCGGCAGCACGCTGCTCATGCCGGAGGCCGGCACACCGAACCAGCGCAGCATTTCCGCGAAGAGGGCATCGACGCTCGTCGTCGGAATCATGCGGCCGCCGTAGCCGGTGTCGTCGGCGCTTTCGAGGGTGAGATCGGGGAAGCTGCCATACACGCGACCACCCTGAACAGGGCCGCCCATGACAAGCGCATTGCCGCCCCAAGCGTGGTCGGTGCCGCGACCGTTGCTGCGCAGCGTGCGGCCGAAGTCGGACGCCGTGAAGAGCGTGACCTGGTCCTGCAGCCCGAAGTCCCCGAGCGCCTTCCAGAAGAACCCGAGTGCCTCGCTCACCGTGCGCAGCATCGTGAGCTGGTTGTTCAACACCTCGTCGTGGTGGTCCCAGCCGCCCAGCTGCACGAAG
>CALMTT010000230.1 GCA_937872615.1 uncultured Verrucomicrobiaceae bacterium
CCTCACTCCGCCGCGTCATGGCTCAGGCCGCATGGCCGTCAGGCGCCGCAAGCCTGAAGAATGAGTCACGCCACCGCTCACTGTGGCGCACGACGACCAAACTTCCGCTCGAGCTCGGCGGTGCCGATTTGCACCAGCGTGGGGCGGCCGTGGGGGCAGCAGTAGGGCATTTCGCAGGCGAAGAGGTCTTTGAGCAGGCCTTGCAACTCGGGGATGCTGAGCACGTCGTTGCTCTTCACGGAGGCGCGGCAGGCGGTGGTGGCGATGGCGTCCTCGCTGAGACGCAGGGAGGAGGTCTTGGTGCTGAGGCTGCTGAGCTCTTCGATGACGCCATCGAGCCACGAGGCAGGATCGTCGGTCTTCAAAAAGGCGGGCAGGGCCTCCACTTTGAAGGTGTTCGGCCCGAAGGAGTCGATCTCGATGCCGAGACGGCTCAGTGAGGTCAAATTTTGACGCAGCAGGTCGGAATCACGCGGTGTGGTTTGCAGCGTGACGGGCATCAGCAGTCGCTGGCAGGGCACGCCGCCGCTTTCGAGGGCGCGACGGAATTTTTCGAAATTCACCCGCTCATGCGCCGCGTGCTGATCCATCAAGACGAGGCCTTCGGGGCTCTCCATCAGCACATAAAGTTTCTGCAGGACGCCGATGATGCGGAAATCGGGCATCTCGGCCTTCGGCTCATTTTTTGGTGCTGGGGCTGGTCGAGGCTCCGCAGGCATCGAAACAGGCTTCGGAGGCTCCACCGCCATGACAGGCCTCGGTGGTTCAAACTCGCGTTTGAGCGGCGGCGACTGCTTTTCGACGGCGAGACGAAGGGTTTCCTGCTTCGGCGGCTCGGCTTCGATGGCCGGAGCCGGCGCGGGGGCTGGGCGCATCGGGGCGTGACCGCTGGGGAGCTTGTTGGCGGTCTCCAGCGTGCGGCTCACGGCTCTCGCGATGGCATCGCGCACGCCGTTTCCATCGTGAAAGCGCACTTCCTTCTTCGCGGGATGCACGTTCACGTCGAAGGCGTGGGCATCCATCTGGATGAAAAGATAGGTCACCGGGTGCTGGCCCTTCATCAGCGCCGTGTGGTAGCCCTCGCGCAGGCCATAGGAGATGCTGGCGCTCTCGATGGGGCGACCGTTGAGGTAGGTGACCTGCATCTGGCGGTTCGAGCGGCTCATGCCGGGGCCACCGATGTAGCCGGAGATGGTCACGCCATGATGCGTCTGCTCCTCGACCTTGAGCAAGCGATTCGCCAGTTCATCGCCCATGAGGCCGCGAATGCGCTCCAGCAGATCCCGCGTGGCCGGAAGATGAAAGGTGAGATCGCCATTGTGAGTCAGCGTGAAGGCCACATGCGGATTCGCAATGGCATGCAGCAGCACCTGCTGCTCGACGTGGGAGAACTCCGTGGGCTCCGTGCGCAGGAATTTCCGACGGGCGGGCACATTGAAGAAAAGCGAGCGCACCTCGATGGTGGTGCCGCTGGAGCCGCCGTGGTCACGCACCTCGACGAGCTTGCCGCCATTCACCTCCACCTCGGTGCCGACCAGCGCGTCTTTTTCACGCGTGGCTAGGCGGAAGCGGCTCACGCTGGCGATGCTGGGCATGGCCTCGCCGCGGAAGCCGAAGGTGTTGATGGCGGCGAGGTCGTCCTTCGTGCGGATTTTGCTCGTGGCATGGCGTTCGAGGCAAAGCATCGCGTCCTCGCGGTCCATGCCGCTGCCGTCATCGACGATTTTGAGCATCGCCATGCCGCCGCGCTGGGCGTGGACCTCGATGTGGCCCGCACCGGCATCGAGGCTGTTTTCCACCAGCTCCCGCACGACGGCGGCGGGCCTTTCCACGACCTCCCCGGCCGCCACCTGGCTGGCGAGTGCGTCGGGAAGAATGCGGATGCGGGACATGCAGTTGGGAGGGGAAGGGGTGGCCATCTTGGACGCATGCCCGCGCTTTGCAATCCCGCCGCATGCGTGCATCATCCGGCCATGATTTCCATCACCGAAGCCGCCGCCAGCCATCTCAAAGACCTCATCGCCGCCAAAAACGCCCCGGCGGAGCACGGCCTGCGCATCAGCGTGGAGAAAGGAGGCTGTGCCGGCATGCAATACGTCATGCAAATCCAGGCCCCCGTCGAAGGCGATGCCGTCGAGACCAACCACGGCGTCTCCGTCTTCGTCGATCAAGGCAGCCTCGACTACCTCCGCGAGTGCCAGCTCGACTACGAAGACGCCCTCAACGACGCCGGCTTCCGCATCCGGAACCCGAATGCCGCACGCAGTTGCGGTTGTGGCACGTCGTTTGAGCCTGCGCAGTGATGCAGGCACTCCTGCCTGCACCATCGCTGACTGCGGGCAAGAGTGCCCGCATCACTTTTGTGACACTCACGACCACGCCACGGCGGTCTGGCCTTGCACGCCGAGGCCTTCGACGCCGAGTTCGATGACGTCACCGGGCTTCATGAAGACGGGGTACGGTTTGAAGCCGAGGCCGACGCCGGGAGGTGTGCCAGTGGTGATGATGTCACCGGGCAGCAGGCTCATGAACTGGCTCAGGTAGCTGACCAGCGTCTTCACGCCGAAGATCATCTGCGCGGTGCTGCTGTTCTGGATCGTTTTGCCGTTCAGTTTGAGCCAAAGCTTCAAATTCTGCGGATCGGGGATCTCATCGCTCGTGGCGAGGAAGGGGCCGATGGGCGCGAAGGTGTCGCAGCTCTTGCCTTTGACCCACTGGCCGCCGCGCTCGAGCTGCCATTCGCGCTCGCTGTAGTCGTTGTGCACGCAGTAGCCGGCCACATGGCTCATGGCGTCGTCTTCGCTGACGTAGCTGGCTTTTTTGCCGATGACGAAGGCCAGCTCGACCTCCCAATCGCTCTTCTTCGAGTTCTTCGGGATCACGACGTTGTCGTTCGGGCCGCAGATGGCGCTGGTGGCCTTGAAAAACACGATCGGCTCCGCTGGAATGGGCATGCCGCTCTCCTTCGCGTGATCGACGTAGTTCAGGCCGATGCAGATGATCTTGCTCGGACGTGCGATGCACGGCCCGAGGCGCACGCTGGCATCGACCGTCGGAGCCGAGGCCGCGTTGGCCTTTGCCCAGGCGGCGAGACGCTCCAAGCCATCACCACCGAAGAATTTTTCATCGTAGTCGCTGCCAAAGGCGCTCGCGTCGATGCGGCGGCCGTCATCGAGCTGCAGGCCGGGTTTTTCTTCTCCTGGGTTTCCAAAGCGGATCAGTTTCATGGTTTTGTTGTTCTCGGTTCTCTGTTCTCGGTTTCAATTCATCATTTCTTCTCGTCGCCCTCGGCGTTCGCGTAGCGGCCGATGATCGGATACTGCTCCAGCTCGGCGACGGTGCCGGTGACGGGGTAGCTTTCGCGGCCGACCCAATACACGGCGGCAGTGGCGATATCGTCCGGCATCAAAAGGCGGCCCATCGGTATGAGGTTCGGGGCCAAACGCTCCGGCCAGCCTTCGCCGAGGCCGTCGCTGATTTTCACCTGGTATTCGTTATCCGAGAGCGTCCAGCCGACATTGAGCTGGTTCACGCGCACGCGGTCCATGCCGAGCGAGTCGGCGAGATTGCGCGTCATCGTCATGAGGGCTCCTTTCGACATGGAGTAGGCGAGCATGTTGGCCTGGCCACAGTGGGCGAGCACGGAGCCGATGTTGAGCACGACGCCGGTGTTTTTCTTCAGTTCGGGCAGCAAGGCGCGGATGAGCAGCATCGGTGCACGGGCGTTCACGGCCATCATGCGGTCAAAAAAGGCCGCGTCAGTCGTGTCGATGCGTCCGCGGATGGTGAGCGCGGCGTTGTTCACCAGCGCATCCACCTTTCCAAAGGCCGCGATGGCCTCCGCGGCGAGTTTTTCGGGATAAGAGGCGTCTTCGAGGCTGCCCTGGCAAAACGCCGCCTTGTCCTCACCGAGCTCTTTTTTCAATGCCTCGCCCCGCGCGGCATCACGGCCGTGCAGGATGACCTTGGCACCCTCTTTGATGAACCGACGTGCCATGTGCTCGCCGATGCCTGTGGTGCTGCCGGTGATGAGGATGACTTGGTCTTGGAGGCGCATTGTCTGGAGAAGGGTTGGGGGCGGTTCTATGGCGAGCATGTACGCGCCCTCAAGCCGTGATCTCCCACGAACGGCGGGCGAAGGCCCAACGAGTGCCAAAATTCGCATGCAGGGACCGTTTGAAACGCCCCGGCGGCGCGGTAAGAAGCCCGCCCACCTTCAAACCCACCCCACAAACCACCATGAATCTCACACGCACGGCTTACGGCACCTGGAGCGGCGGCCGCTTCATGCACTACGGCGAACAACTCTCCGAGGAGCATTACATGCAGCTTATGCGCGACTCTTTTGCCAAAGGCGTGCGCACCTTTGTCACCGCGGACGTGTATGGCGTGGGCCGTGCAGATGCGCTTCTCGGTGAGGCGCTCAAAGGCATCCCGCGTGAGGAATACTGCCTCGTCGGCATCGTCGGCCACGACATTTACGAAGGCATCCGCCAGGGCTCCCGCGGCTACCCTCGCTTCACCGATCCCTCGCTGCGTGGACCGGAGAAGTATTACGACTACCTCAAGATGGCCACGGAGAAGAGCCTCGAGCGCTGCCAGACCTCGAAATTCGACCTGCTCATGCTCCACAACCCGGACAGCATCAGCTATACGAGTGAAAAGGTGTGGGACGCCTTTACCGCGCTGAAAACCGAAGGCCTCACCGACCGCCTCGGCATCGCCCCCGGACCCGCGAACGGCTTCACGCTCGACATGATCGAGTGCTTCGAGCGCTACGGCGACCGCATGGACTGGGCGATGATCATTCTGAATCCCTTTGAGCCTTGGCCCGGCCAGCACGTGCTCGCCGCCGCCGCGAAAAACAACGTCGATATCATGGCCCGTGTGGTCGATTACGGCGGTCTCTTCCACGACGATGTGAAACCCGGTCACAAATTCCGCGATGGCGATCACCGCACGCATCGTCCGGGCGACTGGATCGAGCACGGTGTCGAGAAACTCGAAAAAGTGCGCCCCATCGCGCAGAAGCACGGCATCAGCATGCTGCAGCTCGCCTGCCTCTGGACTTTGGGCAACACCGCCGTGAAAAGCGTCGTCCCCACCCTCATCCAAGAGCACGGCGAAGGTGCCCGCAGCATCGAGAGCAAGCTCGACGACCTCGCCGCCCTGCCAGAGCAGTGCCTCAGCGCTGAGGAGATCGAAACCATCCGTCAAATCGGCGACAACACCGGCTGCATGGCCCTCAAAGGTGCCAGCCACCGCCACCCTGCCGACATGGAAGCCCGCGCCGACGAGTGGAGCATGCGCGATGACCTCCTCGCCCTCGCTGGCCGTTTTGGCCTGCAGTGGACGTGGTGACGTTTGTTGCAACTTCCGGCTTCCACGACGACAGAGCGGCCCACATGGTCGAATCCGACTTCATCATCATTGGCACCGGCGCAGGCGGCCTCAGCGCGGCGCTGCATGCCTCCGAGCATGGCCGCGTGATCATGCTCACCAAGCGCGAGGCGCTCGATTCGAACTCCAATTGGGCTCAAGGTGGCATCGCCTGTGTCACCGCAGGTGATGACTCGATCGAGAAGCACGTCAGCGACACCTTGATCGCTGGCGGCGGGCTTTGCAAAGAGGCCGCGGTGCGCACCATCGTGACCGAAGGCCCCGCTCGCATCGCGGAGCTGGTGAACTGGGGCGTGCACTTTGATCAGCGGGAGGCGAAAAGCGGCCATCTCGAGTTCGATTTGACCAAGGAAGGCGGTCACTCGACGCGACGTGTGCTGCATGCCGCGGATGCCACGGGCAAGGAGATCACGGAAAAGCTCCTCGCTGCCGTTCGGGCTCGGAAAAACATCACGATCCTCGAAAATCATTACGCCATCGATTTGATCACGACGGCGAAATTGGGCCTCGCATCGGAAGATCGCGTGCTTGGTGCCTACGTGCTGAATGAGACCACAGGTGAGGTGGAGACGTTTCGCAGTGATCGCGTGATCCTCGCCACCGGCGGCTGCGGACGTGTGTATCTTTATACGACGAATCCCATGGTCGCGACCGGTGACGGTGTGGCGATGGCCTGGCGTGCGGGTGCCACCGTGGCGAACATGGAGTTCATCCAATTCCATCCGACCTGCCTTTATCATCCGCAGAAGCGTTCGTTCCTCATCACCGAGGCCATGCGCGGCGAAGGAGCCCGGCTTTACGACAAAAACGGCGTCGAGTTCATGCCGAAATACGACGCCCGCGGCACCTTGGCACCGCGTGACATCGTCGCGAGAGCCATCGACCATGAGATCAAGCGCACCGGCGGCCCCTGCGTGTATCTCGACATCAGCCACAAGCCCGCGGACTTCATCCTGAGCCACTTCCCGAACATTCATCGCGAGTGTCTTGGCGTCGGCATCGATATCACGAAGGAGGCGATCCCCGTCGTTCCGGCCGCGCACTATCAATGCGGTGGCGTTTTGACCGATGTGAATGGAGCCACGACCATCCGTGGCCTTTGCGCCGTCGGCGAAGTCGGCTGCACCGGCCTGCATGGCGCGAACCGCCTGGCGAGCAACTCGCTGCTGGAGTGCGTCGTGACCTCGCAACGCTCCGTGGCGTATCTGTTGAAGAAGCTGCCCATCGGCAAAGTGGCCGAGCAGACCTACGATTTGAAGCCCTGGCAGAGCAGCGGCGTGGTCGAGAATGATGAACTCGTCGTCATCTATCACAACTGGGACGAGATCCGCCGCCTGATGTGGGACTACGTCTCCATCGTGCGCACCAACAAGCGCCTGCAACGCGCCGCCGCCCGTCTGCGGAACCTCAAACGCGAGGTGCAGGAGTTTTACTGGAACAACCGCGTCACGAGCGAGATCCTCGAACTGCGCAACTTGGTCGAAACGGCATCGCTCATCGTCGAGTGTGCCATTCGTCGTCACGAAAGCCGTGGTCTGCATTACACGCTCGACTATCCGACCACGGATGATACGCGTGAACTGCATGACACGACGCTGCGGCGTTATTGAAATTGTTGCCGCTGTCCGAGCTTTCATGGCTCGGCGTCAGTTTGAACAGCGGTAAGAGGTTTCTGTCCATGCACCCCCACGCTTTGGGGATGTTGAATTTCAGTCCATTGACCATTTCCTTACCAGATTTGGGATTGCGATCTTCCCCCCGAAGCTGCTAAACTTCTTCCGTCGGCTAATTCCCCCAACCCCCGCATGCCTGCCGTCCTCCATCCGTCTTGCTTGGCGTTCATCGCAGTGATGAGCGTGGGAGTGGCGTTTGGCCAGAGCACGACCAAGAAGCCATCGAGCTCGAAGTCGAGTGCATCAAAGCCGGTGATCGTGGCCGCGGTGACCACCAAAGTGGCAGCGGCAGGTGTTTCGACTTCTTCGGCTGCCAAGACCACGGTCGCTCCTCCGCGGCCTGCGCCGAAAACGGCCACGCCGCCTTCGCTGCCGCGCATTCAGATTCCCCAGACGACGATGCCGCAGATGGGCTACGCTCGCTATCCGTGGAAGCTCGACATCGTGGCCACGGTTTTCTGGGTGGGCGAGCAACCGACGGAAAACAATCCCACGCCGAACCACATGAGCTCGTGGGACACCGAGTGGATGAAAAACTTCGGCGGCTACGACGATCCGGACCGCGCCAACCGCACGGACAACTTCACGCCCATCGGCTTCACGCCGAAACAGAACCCGTTCTACGTCGCGCTGCCTTACAACGACCTCGTGGACTACAACACCACCAAGTCATCGGCCAAAACACGCATTCCTTGGTTCAAACAGAAGTTCTCACGTGAAGGCAAATCCGTCCTGAAAGGCACTTGGCTGGCCATCCGCTATGGCAACCGCATCTGCTACGCCCAGTGGGAAGACTGCGGCCCCTTCGAGACAGATGATGTGGACTATGTTTTCGGCAGTTCCAGGCCGCGGAACACCAGTAACAACGGCGCTGGCCTCGATGTGAGCCCCGCGGTGCGTGATTACCTCGGCATGCCGAGCATGAGCCGCTGCGACTGGCGCTTTGTGGATGTCAGCGAAGTGCCCGCCGGTCCCTGGCGGAACTGGGGAACGAACAATCCATTCGTGCAACGTCAGCAGGCCGATCAGGCCGCTCAAAAGACCGAGATTGGCAACCGCCTCGAAGAGCTCCGGAAGATGCGGGACGAATACTTCAAGCAGAACGGCAACAGCCAGGTGAGGAACCGCTGAAGTCCTCGCTGCTTACTTCAGCGGCCAGATCATCGGCACCATCGCCAGCACGACGATGAGCATCGCGAGGGTCATGCCGCCGCCGACCTTGATGAAATCGGAGAAGCGGTATTTGCCGGGGCCATAGACGAGAATGCAGCTCGGCTCGAAGGGCGTCAAAACGCTCACTGAGGCGCTGAGCATCACCCCCATGGCAAAGGCACGCTGGCTGGCCTCCATCGTGGCGGCGGCCTCCAGTGCCACCGGTAGCACGACGAGTGCCGCGGCGGCGTTCGACATTGGCTGGGTCAAAATCACCGTTAGAAGACAGAAGCCAGCAAACACGCCGAAGACGCCGAAAGGCGCCATGAGAGTCGTGATCGACTCGGCGATCATTTCCGCGGCACCGGAAGCGCTCATTGCCTCGCCAAAGGCCATCATGCCGCCGATGAGGATGAGGAGCCTCCAGTCGATGTTTCCGTAGGCGGTCTCCAGTTTGATGCAGCGCATGAAGACGGCCATGAGCGCCACCACCACAAAGGCGATCGTCTCCGGCACGTACGCAGGCCAGATGCTGCTGATGGCCACGGCGAGAACAAAGCCTGCGAGAAGCGCAAACCCCTTCCGCCGCGTCTGGGCGCTGAACTGGTGCTGGTTGATCAAAACCATCTCACCGGCTTCCTCGAAGGCCTTGAACCGCTCGGCGGGGCCTTGGAGCAGCATCAAGTCGCCCGCTTGGAGCTTCTCATCGCCCATGTGATGCATCAGCGAGCTGTCGCCGCGCATCAGCGCCATCACGGAGAGGCCGGAGCGCTGGCGAAAGTGGCTCTCGCGCATCGAATGACCCACGAAGCTGCATCGCGGCGTGAGCACCACCTCGGCCACCTGGGCGTTCTTGGTGTTCACCCCGGCGGAGCGCAGCGCCACATCCTCGAGGATGTCGATGCCTTCGATCTTCTTCACCTTGATGAGGTTCTCCACCTTGCCCGCCACGAGCACGATATCGCCCTCCGCCAGGAGCTCGTGCGGTCCCGCATCGACCATTTGGCCCTCGCGGCGGATTTTGAGCACCTGGAATTCCAGCGCGGAAAAGTCCGAGTCGAAGGCCTTCTGCCCGATGAGCGGCGAGTTTTTCAGGATGACCACCTCGGCCAGATACTGGCGCATCATGTCACTGCTCTTCTCATCGCCGCCATCACGTTCCGGCACCATCTTCGACCCGATGAAGGCCATGTAAAGAATCCCAACCAGCACCGTGGCCACACCGATGTGGGTGAACTCAAACATGCCGAGCGGCTGCATGCCCAGCTTTGTCATTGCGCCGCTTACCGCCACGTTCGTCGAGGTGCCGATCAGCGTGCAGGTGCCGCCGAGGATCGAGGCAAAGGCCAGCGGCATCAGCAGCCGTGAGGGGGCGATGCGCACCTTTCTCGCCAGGCCAATGACCGGGCCCACAAACACGGCGGTGACGGTCGTGTTGTTCATGAAGGCAGAGATGGCCGCCACGACGACCATGAGCCCGGTCAACAGCCAGATGGGCCGTCCGCCGAGACATGAGGCCAGAGTGCCGCCAAGCGCATCCAGCACACCCGTCTCACGCAAAGCCGCTCCAATGACAAAAATCGCTGCCAGAAGGATGATCACACGATCTCCGAAGCCGCTGAAAGCCTGGTCCACACGCAGGATGCCGCTCAACACGAGCACGCAAAGCAGCCCCAGCGTCACCAAGTCCACCGAGATCTTCTCCGTGGCAAAGGCGACGACGGCGACGACCAACAGGCCGATGACGATCCAGGCTTCCATGCAATGAACAAACTCAAGCGCAGGCGTTGAAGGCGCTCAAGAGAGACTTCTCATGCGGCCCTCACTTCGCTTCTCTTGCAAAAAAGCGATGAGCAAACGGCATCAAGGCAAACTGAGGTGACCGAGAGCAAGCAGACCGTAGTAAGTGTATTCGCAGTCGAGCGTGTCATCGGTCCAGTTGCCATGAAAGCCGCCGGTGGCATTCCAAAGCGAGTCCACGAAATCGAGGCAGGGTTCTTTGAGCCGCGAAAAGTCCGCCTGCACCGCATCGAGCGCATGCAGCGCCACGGCGGTGGAGAGCAGATCGGGGATCGGTGCATTCGGCATGGCGAGAAAGCCGCCGCCGGGCAGGCAGCGCTTCATGAGCCAGTCCACCGCTTCTTCCGGCGGTGCGATGCCCAGGTGTCGATGCAGCGCCACCATCGCCGCGGTGGCGGTGGTGGAGCCCACGGGAATGCCGGGCTCGTTTGACCACGCGCCATCCGCCGTGCGCAGGCTGCCCATGCACTCGGCGACACGCCACGGTGCCGGCGGGATAAGGCCGAGATCTTGATAAGCACCCCAGGCGATGAGGCAGCCATACGCGCTGCTTTTTTTCCGGCCCGGAGCTTGATGATAACCGCCATCCTCGCAGCGCCAGCCTTCGATGCGGGCGGCAAGAGCTTCACGCCACGCAGGCGTCGTGTGCTCGATGCCGGCATTAGCATGGCAGCGGGCGAGGCAGCAGAGATGGACAAAGTCGAGACCTTCGCCCTCGCCGAAGGTGGCAAGCCAAGGTTTGAGATCCGGCAGCGTGGCCTCTTCCACGAGCATCGCCCGCAGGCCCTCGATGCCAAAGACCGAGTAGTATAGATCCGGCCTTTCATCGCGGTCGAGGAAGCCACGCTGGTCTGGTGCGAGGCGTGAACGAAGGAACCCCGCCACGAGTGGTGCGGCATCGCCGAGCACTTTGGGCGCGAGGCGGGCCACTTGGAGCATTTCGAGGCGGAAAGACATGGGAGGGCACCTCCTCTAGGGGGCGGCGGCGAGCGGTCAAGAAAGGCGTATTTAGCGCTTGAGAATCCGCTGTCGTGAACCAGACTCGCGCCCCGGTCACCCCGATTAACGTGCTCACGTGGCGGAATTGGTAGACGCGCTAGATTCAGGTTCTAGTGAGTAACATCGTGAAGGTTCGAGTCCTTTCGTGAGCACCATCGGCGGCCATGCAAAACAGTTTTGCGGCCGGGTTTTGCCCCGATCACGCCACCCCATGCAGGACGCCGGATTTGTCAGACAAGCCTTTGCCAGCATCGCCCGGCGCTATGTCGTGGCCAATCACGTGCTGAGCCTCGGCATCGACTGCCTCTGGCGTCGCACGACATCGAAACGCATCGCCAAGCTCGCGCCCAAGCGCGTGCTCGATCTCGCCACCGGGAGTGGTGATCTCGCGCAGGCCGTGCAGGCAGCATGCCCGGGCGCGAAGGTTCTCGGTGCTGATTTTTCCGTGCCGATGATGCGCGAGGCGCAGATCAGGCACTTTCACCGCCTCGTGGCGGCGGACGGCCTGGCCCTGCCGTTTCAAGATGGGGCCTTTGATGTGCTCACGGTTGGCTTTGGCCTGCGCAACATGGCCTCGTGGCCGAAGGCGCTGCAGGAGATGAGCCGTGTGCTGAGGCCTGGCGGCAGGCTGTTCGTGCTCGATTTCTCGATTCCGCGGCTCCCCGGCATTCGGCAGCTCTATTTGTTTTATTTGAAGCACATCATGCCGCGCATCGCCGGGTGGATCACCCGCGAACGAGCGGCCTATGAATACCTGTGCGGCTCGATTGAGCGTTTTCCCTCCGGCAAGGAGATGGAGGCGCTGATCTGCGCGAACGGCTTTCAGTCGGCACACGGCACACCGCTCACGTTTGGCATCGCCAGCCTGTATGAGGCGCAAAAGCAGTCTTGAGAGCTGCCGGGGTCATTTCCATCCAGTGGTGGCAGAGGGGAGATTTGAACTCCCGACCAAAGGCTTATGAGTCCTCTGCTCTACCCCTGAGCTACTCTGCCATGGATGGCTCCTGAGGTAGGGTTCGAACCTACGACCTAGTGGTTAACAGCCACCCGCTCTACCGCTGAGCTACTCAGGAATCACGATCCCTTCCGGGGAAGGGGGCGGGATGAATAGCCGTTCCCTCTTTTTGCGCAAGCACTTTGTCGGGGCGGGGGGCACGAGAGTCCTCCCGGCCTCACACAAAGACCCGCGGCACCCGGCTGTGGATGTTCGTGAGCACCTCATACGGGATCGTTCCGGCCCAATCGGCCACTTCCTGGGCGGAAATGCCGTCGCCGATGAGCGTGACGGCATCGCCATTGTAGGCGGTGCCCCATTCGAGGTTCACCATGAACTGGTCCATGCACACGCGGCCCACAATCGGGTGCCGCTGGCCTCTGATGACGACCTGTCCGCGATTCGAAAGCGCCCGGAAGTAGCCATCGCCATAGCCCACGGGCACGGTGACGACACGCACAGGATGATCGGCCTTCCACGTGCCGCCGTAGCTCACGGCATTGCCTGGCTGCACGACTTTGAAATACACGACTTCTGATTTCCAGCTCAGCGCCGGTTTCACGATCACAGTCTGTCGTGCCTCGCGGGACGGATAAACGCCGTAAAGCATGATGCCGGGCCGCACGAGGTCGAGATGGCTCTCGGGAAGCTGCAAAATGCCGCCGGAGTTCGCGATGTGGCGCTGCGGCGGCTTGAGGCCGTGTTTCGGATAGAATTCGAGCACTTCGAGAAACCTCGCGAGTTGCTCCTTCGCGCTCGAAAGGTCTTCCGCGTCCGAATTGGCAAAGTGCGAGTAAATGCCGGCGATCTCGATGTTTCGGAAGGTGAGGCTCGCTTCGAGCAGCTTTTCCGCGCTGTACCAGTGCACGCCGATGCGCTCCATGCCGGTGTCGATCTTCAAATGCACGCGAGCCTTCTTTTTCGCTGCTGCGGCGGCATCGTCGATCTGGCGCATCTTGTCGATGGACGAGGCCGCCATCATCAAATCGTGCTCGATGAACTGCGGAATCTGCCGCGAGACCACGCCTCCGAAGACGAGGATCGGCTGCGTGAGCCCCGCCTGCCGCAAAACGACCGCTTCTTCGAGCAAAGCCACGCCAAAGCACGTCGCGCCATGCGCCGCGAGATGCCGCGAGACCTCGACAATGCCGTGGCCATACGCGTTGGCCTTCACCACCGGCATCACCTCCGCCGCGCCGACGTGCGCCCGGATCGCATCATAATTCTGCGCGATGGTGCCGAGGCTGACTTCGACGTGGGTGGGGCGGATGGCTTCGGTGGGACTCAAGTGCGAGACACTCGACTAGCCCAAGATGGCTTTCAACTTCGCCGACACCTCACCAAACACCTCATCGCTCAGTGCCGGCGTCGCGGCTGCGGCCATCGGCAGGCCTTCTTCCGGCAGCGTGATCCACGAGCGGCAGCCGCCGTAGCTCTTCGAATACGGGAAGTGCCAGCGCTGCGGGAGCTTGTAGGCACGCACGAGGGCGACATGGAGGCAGGTTTCGTCGTCATAGACGAAGCGCTCTTTGACGACGTTCTCGTTCCAGATGTGCAGCGGCGCCAAGGCGGCCACTTTGTCCCAATCGGTGACTTTCCACACCTGCTCGAGCGTGGCGCAGCCGTCGATGTCCACCGTTTGGCGCTCTTCTTCCGGCGGAAACGCACGTTGCGTGTTCTCCGGCGTCCAGTTCAGGTCTGCGGCCTGATTGTGGAACCACGTCGGAAAGAGGAAGAACTGCTTGTGCTTCCACTCAAAGCCGCCGCGGCCTTCATGGATGCCGCCTTTGCGCAGGATGATGCTCAGCTTGCCCTGCGTCAGCGCATCGCAAACGAAGGACCATTCTTTGAAACCGGTGGGAGCGGGGAGTTGGGGCATGGGCGTGGCGGATACAACGATGCCGCGCTCGCTGCAAGTGCTGGCAAGGCACCGAAAGTGCGTCAAGATGCGCCTCGTTTGGGCTGCTCCACCACCATGAAAACGCTCTTTGCTCTCTTGTGCCTCCTCGCCACCTCGGCGCGGGCGGATTTGTCCTCGCACGCGTTCTTCAAGCACTTCGTCGGGACTTGGAAAGCCTCCGGTGAGCTGAAGGGCGAGAACAACAACCTCGTGACCATCACCGAGGAGTGGACGGGCAAGGCAGATGGCGAGAACAGCTTCCTGATCGAGGGCACGCGCACGATGAACAGCGACACGCAGGCCTTCAAATGGACCATCACGCACAACGCGGGCACGGACATGTTTGACGCCATCCTGACCGGCGCGGATGCCTCGCAGACGATTCGCTTCGAGGGCAACGTCTCGACGGTGAACCTCACGCTGGAGCTGAAGGCAATCACCGGCAGCGGAAGCAGCAGCATCACCGTGCTCGATACCTTGCAAGGCGAGGCGAAAGACGTGATCGACAGCAAAGTGACCTTCACCGGCGACGCGGGCCAGACGACGCTGGAGGGAACCATCAAGCACGAGAAACAAAAGACACCGTGAACATCACTTCCTGGGAACAAGCCTATCAAGACAACTTCACGCCATGGGATCGCGGAGAGCCTTCACCAGCGCTGGTGGAGTTTGTTGAGCGTCATGAACTCACGGGCCGTGTTTTGGTGCCGGGATGCGGTGTGGGGCATGATGTGGCGTTTTTGGTATCGCGTGGGCTTGATGCTGTCGGGCTCGACATCGCACCGACGGCGATCGAGCGGGCCAAAGTGCGGTATCCGGAGCTGGCGGAGCGGTTTGTGCTCGGTGACTTGTTTGAGCTGAAGGACCAGTTCGATGCCGTGGTGGAGCACACGTGCTTGTGCGCCTTGCCGCCGACGTGGCGTGAAAAGTATCGTGAAGCCGTCGCGGGGCTGTTGAAGCCGGGTGGAAGGCTCATCGGGGTCTTCTTCATCAATCCAGAGATGGATGAAGGCGAGACCGGGCCGCCGTTTGGCATCTCAGAGGCCGAGTTGAAGGCGCTGATGGCTCCGAGGTTTGAACTCGTGGAGAGTTATGTGCCTCACACCGCATATCCCGGTCGTGAAGGGCGGGAGATGATCGGCGTGTTCAGGAAGGTCCAAGTTTAAAGTTTCATGTTTCAAGTTGGCCCCGAACAGCGCTGAACTTGAAACTTGGAACCTGAAACTTGAAACTCACTTGGCTTTGAAGCCGGGTTTGACGATGCTTTGCACGCCGCTGGCGATGATGTTTTCGATGCCGGAGGCGAAGCGGGTGGGGCGGGCGTAGTAAATCATGGCGCCGCCGGCTTCGTAGCCGCCTTCTTCCCACACGCGTTGGGAGGGAATGTAGCAGGGCACGTCGTTGGTGTAGCTGTTCACCCAGGTGCGGGCGGGATCGTATTCCTTTTTGAAACGCAGGCCGTAGTCCACGACGACTTCGCCGGGGAGGTTGATGGTGAGGAGGTCGTCGCCGTAGTGCCAGGTCTGAAGCATGTAGGGCAGGGCAGGCGGGATTTTTTCGCCGCGTTCGAGCACGGCGAGGTGTTTTTGGGCGTGGTAGGCGGTGTACTTGTTCTTGTCGGTGCTGCGGGCCTTCCATTCTTCGGGCGTGGGCAGCGTGTCGTAGGGCAGGACGACCTCCTTCGTGGCGCAGGCGAGCGGGCCGCGCACGGGCTTCATGGGCTCGTTGATCAGGCGCACGACTTCCTTGGCCAAAGCAACGCCGTGATCGAGGACGAAGCGCATTTCACGTCGTGGATACGGATTTTGGTCTGCACCGCAGCCGATGGCGATGAGGGCAACGCTCCCGGGGAAGCGAAGCTCGAGTTCCTGATGCGCGATGCCGGCCCAGTCGCCGTGGATCTCATTGATGCTGAGCGTGGTGCAGTGGCAGGCATAGCTGGCATGCGTGGCGATCAATTTACTGCCGTCGGCGCTTTTCACGCGGAGCACGGGCACGGCCCGATCGACGGGACCGTTGAAGTTCGGCGCGTTCTGCAGGCCGTTGGGGCCTTGAAGGCGTCGGTTGAGGCCGAAGTAGGCTTTGCCGACGGACCAGTCGAGCCGCGCGGGCTCTTTTTTGTCCCACGCTTTGGTGACGGCCTCGACGATCCATTTCGTGAGATCTTCGGTGTAGCGATCGACGTTCTTTTGCTCGTCGGTGGTGAGGTCTTTGCCGAAGAGGTAAGGCAGCACGCCTTTGAGCATCGGGGCGCAGTGCGTGTGCGAGGAGTGCAGCGAGAAGCGCTCATCGGCGATCGGTTTGCCAGCGGCGGCGAGGCGCTTCAAAACATCGGCGCGGAGAGCCGCGGGCACACCGCAATTGTCCACGGTGACGATGCAGGCGGGCGCTTCATCGGCCCATTGCATGACGAGGGCGTTTGCATGGATGCGCTGGGAGATTTTTTCAAACTCAGTCGTGCGGCTGCCATAGCCGCTGAGACGCACGGGGTAGTCGGGCGTGATGTCCATGTCAGCCGCACCGGCCCACCAGCCGGGTTCGGCGGCGGTGAGCGTGACTGCCATGCAGCAGAAAAGCGGGAGGAAAATTCTGAGCATGAATCGGATCATGCTCAGAATTAACTGCGTTTGTGAAGCAATATTTAGCTCACAGGCACCATGTGGCGCCGGGCATTACGCATGCGCGTTCGTCCAGTCGATGGCGGCGCGGCAGATTTCCCAGAAGGAACCGTGCTCGAGGCTGGCACCGCCGACGAGGGCACCGTCCACGTCCGGCTGGGCGATGAGCTCGGCCATGTTGTTCGGCTTCACGCTGCCGCCGTATTGGATGCGGATTTTCACGGCCACATCGGCTCCAAACATATCGCCGAGCACCTTGCGGCAGAAGGCGTGGGCGTCCTGCGCCTGCTGGGAGGTGGCGGTGCGGCCGGTGCCGATGGCCCACACGGGTTCGTAGGCGATCACGACATCGGTGATGCGGCGCGGGCCGACTTCAGCCAAGGATTCGCGGAGCTGGCTTTCGAGCACCTGCTCGATCTTGCCACCGTCGCGTTCTTCGAGCGTTTCGCCGATGCAAAGGATCGGGTGAAGGCGGGCTTCGAGGGCGGCGAGGACCTTGGCGTTCACGATGGCGTTCGTTTCACCGTAAAGGCTGCGGCGCTCGCTGTGGCCGAGGATGACATGCTTGCAACCGCACTCCTTGATCATGCGGGCGCTGATTTCACCGGTGAAGGCACCGGCAGGCTGCGCGCTCATGTTTTGCGCGGCCAGTTCGACGCTCTGCTCGCGGGCGTTTTGCAGCGCGTTCATGGAACGCTCGAGGCTCACGAACGGCGGCGCGACGACGATCTGGATCGGGCACTTGTCCGGCACGAGGCGGGCGAAGGAGCGGAGGAAATCATCGGACTCCTGGGGAGTCATGTGCATTTTCCAATTGGCGGCGATGATGGGCTTGCGGAAGTGAGCGATGGGCATGGCGGGGGAAATGACGAATTAAGAATGACGAAGGACGAATTATTTGTCTTTGAGGCAGGCAACGCCGGGGAGGATTTTGCCTTCGAGGAGTTCGAGGGAGGCGCCGCCGCCGGTGGAGATGAAAGTCATCTTGTCGCCGAGCTTGGCTTTCTTGACGGCCTTCACGCTGTCGCCGCCGCCGATGATGTTTTTCGCGCTCGCATTGGCCGCCATGGCCTCGGCGATGTCGAAGGTGCCTTTGGAGGCCTCTTTGATCTCGAACACGCCCATCGGGCCGTTCCAGATGACGGTCTTCGCCTTGGAAATTTCTTCCGCGAACAGCTTCACGGACTCAGGGCCGATATCGACACCTTCCCAGCCATCCGGGATGCTTTCGTTCACGCCGGTGTACTTCGTCGCGCCGAGCTTTTTGGCATCGAAGTCGAAGGCGTCGGTGATCATCGCATCGACGGGGATGAGGATCTTCACGCCACGCTCCTTGGCCTTGTCGAGAGCGGCCTGCGCGATGGGTTCCCACTCGGCTTTGTAGAGGCTTTTGCCGATGGAGATGCCCTGCACGAGCTTGCGGAAGGTGTAGGCCATGCCGCCGCCGATGATGATGGTGTTCGCCTTTTCGAGCAGGCGATTGATGACGCCGATTTTGTCGCTGACCTTCGCACCGCCGAGGATGACGACGAACGGACGATCCGGCGTTTCGAGCTCGTCATTGAGCCAGGTGAGCTCTTTTTCCATCAACAGGCCCGAAACGGCCGGGAGATAGTCCGCGATGCCCGCCGTGGAACTGTGCGCACGATGCGCGGAGCCGAAGGCGTCGTTCACGAAGACCTCGGCGAGGTCCGCCATGCCCTTCGCCAGCGTGGCGTCGTTTTTCTCTTCACCGGCGTGGAAACGGGTGTTTTCGAGCAAAAGCACGTCGCCATTGCCAAGAGCGAGCGCCTTGGCCTTCGCTTCGTCGCCGACGCAATCACTCGCAAAAGCCACCGGCTTGCCGATCAGGGCGCTGAGGGCCGGGGCGACGGGAGCGAGCGACTGTTTCGGATCACGCTGACCCTTCGGACGGCCGAGATGGCTGGCCAAAATGATGCGGGCACCCTTTTCGATCAGGAACTTGATGGTCGGCAGCGTCTCCTGGATGCGTGTGGCATCCGTGATGACCATCTGGCCGTCCTTTTCCTCCAGCGGCACATTGAAATCGACGCGCACAAAGACGCGTTTTCCGGCGAGGTCGAGGTCACGAATGGTCTGCTTGGGCATGGGCTTTTTGGGGGTGAGGGGCGCTATCCATCGCAAGTTTCACGCCATGCGCAAGGCCACATTCGGCCCCCTCACCGCAGCCCGATGGCCGCCCCCAGCGAGCCCAGCTCCTTCATCGGCAGGGCCTCGACTTGATCATGCACCGGGTAGCCTTTTTCGCCGGGATGCACGATCCAGGCCCGCTCCAGTTTCAGGTCCTCGAGGGCGATGTGGAGCGACTTCGTCATCTTCGGGCCGTCGTTCACTTTGAACTCCACGCCGTAGGCTTTTGAGCCGCGAAAGATCAGCAGATCCAGCTCCGCGCCGTTGTGGGTGGCCCAGTAGTAAGCGTCCTTGCTGCCGCAGAGCGCCAGCACCTGCTCCAGCGCAAAGCCTTCCCATGAAGCGCCCAGTTTCGGATGGGAGTGCAGCTCCTTCGCCGTCTGGATGCCGAGAAGGCTGTGCAGCAGGCCGCTGTCACGCACATAGACCTTCGGCGCGGTGAGCTCGCGTTTGCCCAGATTGGTATGCCAGGGCGTGAGACGGCGTGCGACGTAGGTGCCGCATAAAATGTCCATGTAGTTCCGCGCGGTGCCCTCGGAGGAGCCTAGCGCCCGCGCCAGCTCCGCCGCATTCCACACCTGGCCATGATAATGCCCGATCATGGTCCAAAAACGCCGCAACGTCTGCGCCGGGGTGCGGATGCCGAGCTGCGGCAGGTCACGCTCCAAAAAAGTGCGCACGAAGTCACTGCGCCAGCGCCAGCTCGCCGCGTCGCCTCTCGCCAAAAAAGAGCGAGGGAAGCCTCCACGCAGCCACAGGTCATCGATCTCGTCCGCCTTCACCTCCCCGGTGTGAAAGCCGGAGAGATCGACGAAGCCCACGCGGCCCGCGAGACTCTCGGAAACGCCCTTCACCACATCTGGCGAGGCTGAGCCGAGGATGAGAAACCGCGCCGGTTTCGCACGCCGGTCCGCCAGAGGGCGCAGCGTGGCAAAAAGCTCCGGCACCCGCTGAATCTCGTCGATCACCACCAGCCCGGTGAGCTTTTTCAGCGCCAGCTCCGGCTGTGCCAGCGCCGCACGATCCTCCGCGCTCTCCATGTCAAACCAGTGGCCGCCATCGCGATCCGCCAGCATGCGGGCCAGCGTGGTTTTTCCACACTGACGCGGCCCGAGCAGGGCGGTGACGGGATTTTCATCCAAAGCCATTTCCAGGCGGCTCATGGCTTCTTGGCGTTCAATCATGGCCGGACTTTATCCATGAAAATCCGCAATGCAATTGCGGATTTTCATGGAAGTATTGAGGCTGGAAGTGAGCTGGCTTTTTCATCGTCCGTCGGGTGAATCGGCCCTCACCGCTCCCCGAGATCGAGCTTGTGAATCTCCTGCGGGATCTCGGCTTCGAGGTATTCCAGCAGGCTGCGGACGCGTTCGGGGAGCTGCTCGTGGCTGGCGTGGGTGAGGTGCAGATCGACGGGCTCGATGTGCCAGTCGGGCAGGAGTTGGATGAGCCGGCCGGCGGCGATGTCGCGGGCGGCCATCCATTCGGGGAGGCTGGTGAAGCCCGCGCCCTCGATGGCGGCCTTGCGCCACATGCCCCCGGTGCCCGAGAAGTTGAACAGCCAACCCGCCGCTGCACGCACGCGGTTTTCGACGAGGTGGTGCCCGTCGAGCATGAGAGCCTGGACGCGCGTGAGGAGCGAGACCTCGCGGTTCAGGTGACCCCACCGAGCCTGCACCATGCCGACCTTCGGGTCGGCGACGAAGTGCGGGACGAGGGCGCGGAGGAAGTCGGGCTGGGGGATGAAGTCGGCGTCGAAGATCGCGATGAGCTCGCCCTTCGCGACCGTGAGGCCCGCGTCGAGCGCGCCGGCCTTGTAGCCCGTGCGATCGACACGGTGGATGTAGCGGATGTCGAGCCCACCTTCGGCGAGCTTGCGAACGTGGTCGATGACGAGCATGCGGGTCTCGTCGGTCGAGTCGTCGAGGACTTGGACCTCGAGCAGCTCACGCGGGTAGTCGAGCGTGGCGACGGCGTCGAGGAGGCGCGTGGCGACGGTGGCCTCGTTGTAGAGCGGGAGCTGCACCGTCACCGCGGGGAGGCCCTCGGCGGACGGACGCTCCGGCAGCGACGGGACCCCGGCCTTCATGGCGCGGAGCTTCTTCGCGAGGCGAAGGCACGTGATGACGAGGTGCGACCTGTGGAGGCCGTACATCGACAAGAGGCCCAGGACGGTGAAGTAGGCGACACACAAGGCGACGTGCATGGCAGGAACCAAAGCACTCGCCCCCCCGGGAGTTGTCATGGAC
>CALMTT010000231.1 GCA_937872615.1 uncultured Verrucomicrobiaceae bacterium
CGAATAACGCAATGCCGTAATTGTTCCAGCGTCGCCATGCGGGCATCGCGCCGTTGACCTCGAGCGGAACATTTTCGCCGACTTTCATCGTGTATTCCGCCGTGGCCATTGTGACGATTGGGTAATCTACGGATTTGCCCAGCGCATAGTCCTGAAACACGCGCGTGAAGCGGCGATATTGCACGCGGGCTTTCAGCTTCAATGCGCCGCCGTACGCTTGCGGCACGGTGAACTGATAGCGCGCGACATCTGAACGCCCCGATTGAATCGCGTTATTTTGCGCGACGATCTTGGTTTTCCAGATATGGTGAACGTCATTGTAGGAGCCGTCGTCTCTCACCAGATAGGTTTTGTAGTTATGTGCGGCCTCGTCCAGATACCCGTTCGGCTTCAGGAAGCCTGAATTGAAGATCGTTTTGCCCTTGTCATCCGTCACCGTGAATTCGACCCACGCTTCGTAAAAGTCGCGCAGTTCGGGCGGGAAGGAATGGCCGATGTTTTTGTTTGTGACCACCACATCTGCCGTCAACGCATCGCCCGCATTGATCAGACCTACGGCCAGCTCGATTTCTATTTCGAGCCTTCCTGTGACGGCCCTGTAAACGCCATCTGCCTGCAGGGAGACGGCAAAATGCTCATCGGAGGAGACTTCACCCATGTGGGGGCTCCACCTCTCGCCCGTGACCGCCTCGCCCGGCTCAGAAATCACTCCCCGCGTGAAAGCCTCACCGTCACCGATCTGACCACCATCAAGTGGCTGCGTCAGGGCGCGGTTCCGCTCGCCCACCATGTGGAATTTGAGCTCAGCAGCGATGCCGGGGCCACCTGGTCTCCGCTCGGGGCCGGTGCCTTTGATTCCTTTGACCGCACCTGGACCCTCTTTGCCTCAGGGCTTCCCAACAACGGCCTCATTCGCGCCCGCGCCTTCACCACAGGCGGTCAGAATGGCGGCTCAGGCTCCATCGTGCAAACCATCGCCTCCTACGGTGGCCCGCCGGAAATCGAAGTGGTCTCCTCCGGCGCCGTGCCACAGCCCAATCACAGCACGCGGGACTTTGGTGTGCAGGCCGTCGGCTCCAGTCCAGTCAGCGTCGTCTTCACCCTCAGCAACACCGGCCTCGGTGACCTCACTGGCATCCAAACCGCTGCCATCACCGGCCCGCAGGCCACCTCCTTCCACATCGACCAGTATCCCGCCTCCACCGTCGCTCCTGGCAACAGCACGCCGCTCGTCATCAGCTTCGCGCCGCGCACCACAGGGCCGCAAACCGCCACCCTGAGCTTCCCCAGCAATGATCCCGACGAGTCCAGCAACGAGATCACACTCACAGGCTACGGCAGCGAGCCCATCACCACCTGGCGCCAGCGCTTTTTCGACGATACGATCAACTCAGGCAACGCTGCCGACACCGCCGACTCCGATGGCGACGGCATTTCCAATCTCCTCGAATACGCCACCGGTGCCGATCCCACCACGGGTGACTCCTTGGGCATCTCCATCGGTGACACCCCATCCCCGCCACCGGCGCTGGGCGAGTCTTCGAGCAGCCCGCCACCTTCTGGAGGTGAGTTTTACTTCCACTACCGCCGTAACAAGCTCGCTCTCGGCACTGTCACCTTCAGCGTCGAATGGAGCGACACGCTCGCCACCAACGACTGGCACACCACGGGCGTCACCGAGCAAGTCACCAGCGAGGTGGATAACGTCCAGCAGGTCAAAGCAACGGTGCCCGCCGGCACTGAAGGCCGGCGTTTCGTGCGGCTGAAGGTCACGCGGCAGTAAAACGACAGTGGCTCACACCCGCTGCGCCTCGATGTCGAAGAGGAACTCGAAGTCTTCCTTCTGCAGGAGGTTGGTGAAGCCGCCTTCGCCGAGGACGTTGCTGATCATGAGGTTTTTCTTCTGCTGAAGGGTCATGATCTTTTCCTCGATGGTGCTGCGGGTGAGCATGCGGTAGGCGATGACGGGTTGCGTCTGGCCGATGCGGTGGGCGCGGTCGATGGCTTGATTTTCGACGGCGGGGTTCCACCACGGGTCGTAGAGGATGACGTAGCTGGCGGAGGTGAGGTTGAGGCCGCTGCCGCCGGCTTTGAGGCTCAAAAGGAACACGCTGGCGTTTTCGTCCTCCTGGAAGGCCTTCACGATGCTCGCACGGTCGGTGCTGGCACCGGTGAGCCAGTGGAAGGGCAGTTTCATCTCCTCCAGCTTCGTGCGGATGATTTTCAGCATGCTGACGAACTGGCTGAAGAGCAGCACTTTGTGGCCTTCGGCATGCAGTTCTTCGATGCGTTCGAGCGTGGCGGTGAGTTTGGCGCTCTCCTCGTTCTCGGCGGTCTTATCGACGAGGCTAGGATGGCAGCAGATCTGGCGGAGTCGCGTCAAAGCCTGCAACAGGGCGAAGCGGCGCTTGTTCACCATGTCGAAGCCACTGCTGCTGAGCACGAGCATCTGGGCGCGGGCGAGTTCTTCTTTATACAGCTCGGCCTGGCGACCGCTCATCTCGCTGATGAGCGTTTCCTCAGTGCGTGAGGGCAGATCGCGAGCGACCTGCGCTTTCGTGCGGCGGAGCAGGAACGGGCGCAGGCGTGCGGCGAGGCGTTCGCTGGCCTTGCTGTCTTTGCGACGGTCAAAGTTGCGGTGGAAGTAGTTGCGATCGCCGAGCGCCCCGGGCGTGGCGAAGGTCATGAGGCTCCACAGATCGAGTAGGCGGTTTTCGAGCGGTGTGCCGCTCAAAACGAGGCGGTTGTCGGCGCGGAGGCCGCGGGCGCTGCGGGCGGTCTGCGAGTCGGGATTTTTAATGTGCTGACCTTCATCGAGGATGCACGCGAGGAAGCGGATGAGCGCGAGTTCCTCGCCGAAACTGCGCAGTTGGGCGTAGTTGAGCACCAGCACGTCGATTTGCTCCTGCACGAGTTTGATGTCGAAAAGATCGCGATCATGCAAAACGAGCACGCGGAGATGTGGAGCGCCTTTTTTGAACTCCAGCGCCCATACATCGAGCACGGATTTCGGGCACACGACGAGGATCGGGAGATGCGGGCCGCCTTCGGGCTTGCGGCCTTTGAGCCACAGCACCCAGGCGATGGCTTGCAGCGTTTTACCAAGGCCCATGTCATCGGCGAGGATGCCACCAAAGCGATTGAGCGTGAGGTAGGTGAGGAATTGATAACCTTCGACCTGGTAGGGGCGCAGCGTGACGTTGAGCTCGGCGGGCACGGGCGGCTGCGCATCGAGCTTCGCGTCTTCCATGCGCTGGACGATTTTTTCCCAGGCCTTCGGGCTGACGATCTCGACGGCTTTTTCCTGCGCGAGCTGTCGCCAGTGCAGTCGATGCGTGTCGCTGCCATCGGCCTCCAAGTCGATGCCGAGGCTGTCGAGCATGGCGATCTGCTCATCGCTGAGCTCCAGCTTTACGCGACGCCACGAGCCATCGGCGAGGCGCACATACTCGCCCTTCGCGGCGAGGAGGCGGCGGATGTCGGCGGGTTTGAGGTCCGCGCCTTCGATGTCGAAAACGATGCGCAGGTCCAGCCAGTCGATGTCGCCGCCCTGCTTTGCCTCGAGGCGCACGCGGGCGATGAGCGGATCGGCGAGGATGCTCTGAAGCTGCTCATCGGCCTGCAGGTCGATGTTTTCCGGCAGCGTGGTGCCCCATTGATGAAACCACTCCGGGAAATCCTTTGCCATGCGATGGCGGAAGCCGCTGGACTCAAAGTCCCACGCGAAACGGCCCTCCTGCACGATGCGCTCGGCGGTGCGCAGCGCATCGCGATCACGCACGACGATCTCATCGTCCTCGGCATCATCGGGCACGAGTGGCGACCAGCCGCGCGGCGTGAGCACCTCGCGGGCACGACCATCCGCGCCCATGGCCTCGAGCTTGAAGGTCGCATACTCCGTGCCACCGCCTGCGGAGGGTCTGGCCTTGCACGCGGCGGTGATTTTCACGCGCAAGGCCTCATGCTTTACCCGTGAGGCAATGCTGGGCGGCACCGGCACCTCCAGGCCGCCGAGGAAGGAAATGCCCTCGGGCGTCGCCACCGCCTCCATCGGCAGGGCGATCTCGCTTTCGATCAAAGACTCGTCGCCGAGCCATGGCGGGCCGCTGAAGAGGTGATCGCGGCTCAGGTAAAAATTCTCCACGCCACGCAGGATGCGCAGCGGCATCGGCGCGGGCTCGTTCGCGGATGTGACGAGGCTCATGAGCAGCTTCCGGCCGTCATCGCTCTCGCGGCTGCTCCACTTCAAAGGCTCCGCCACACGCTCCAGCGGCACTTCATCGCGATTCAGCAGCAGGTCATGCAGCGCGGGCTTTTGGAAGAGGCCCGCGAGCCATGACGCGTGCGATTCACCTTCGAGGCGGAAAGGTCCTGCGCTACCGCCCTCGCTCAGCGTCAGGCAATTCACCAGCAGCAGCTCCGAGGCCGCGGAGGTCATCACATGACCGTCACGCAGTTGCTTCCCAAAGCGCTCCACCTCCAGCGGATGCACGTTTTGGAACTCGGGAGTCTCCCGCGCGTTGTCGCGCACCTGGAGCTTCGCTTCGTGCACGCTGATGATGAGGCGGAAGTCGAGCGAGCGCAGCCGCGGCGGCATCTTCGCGATGCGCGATTCATTGAACTGCCGGATGCGGGCCCGCCACTGCGGCACCGTGCTCTCATGCCGCCAGTCCTTGAGCGAATCCCGCGTGCCATCGACGTCCGCGATGCCGCGCAGGAAGGCCGGCACGACCAGCCCTTTCTCCGCCAGCGCCACGGCGATGTAATTCCAGAACTGGCGCAGCGTCTTCGGCTGCTCCGGCCACAGCGTGATCGGCTCCGTGGTCTTGATCTGCCACTTCGGTTGCAGGCGCACCATGTCCTGGTCAAAGATCTTGCCGGTCAGCACCACGCGCTCGTAGCGCTTCTCCAGTTTTGCGAGGTAGTTTTCCTCATCGGTGGTCAGCGGGCGGCCGAGCTTCTCGGTGATCACATCTTCAAAGTCCTCCTCCGCCGCATGCGGTGCCGGCAACGTGCCGCGAGCCTCACGACGCTGCACCGCCACGAGCGATGCGCACAGCGCCAGATCATCCAGCGCACGCTCGCCCGCATCGCACTCGCCCGGCTGCTTCTGGCCTTCGTACTTCATCGTCATCTGCTCGCCGCCGGCGGTGGCGACCATCTGGCCGCGATAATGGTCGGGACCGAGGTTCTCGATCTCCATGTCGCCTTCCATGGCGTTCTTGCCGGTGCAGACGACGTGGTAGCTCAGCTTGTTGCCGGACCGGCGCATGTTGCTGGTCTGGCAGTTCTTGTCGAGGCCCGCCTGCGACGCATCCCCGCCCTTCGGCACGCACACCTGGTTCGACATGCCCGGCATGGACATGCCCATCATCGACATCGACATCGTCGTGCGCCACTTCTCGCCCGGCTCGTAGCCGGCGGGCTTCAACGTCTGCTCGCGCTCGGCGGCGGATGCCGTCGACATCCCCAGGGCAACGAGGGAGGACAGCAGC
>CALMTT010000232.1 GCA_937872615.1 uncultured Verrucomicrobiaceae bacterium
CAATGCCTTCGAGTTGCTTGAACAAGCCCTGCTTGGCATCGATGCGCTCAACGATGGCTTCAACCACCAGATCGCAGCCAGCCAAGTCCGTCAGTGCGTGGGCCACGACCAAGTTGACTGAATGTGCTGCGACCTGGGCAGCGCTAAGTTTGCCCTTTTCGGCCAGCTTGCTCCACTGTGCCACGATCGCGTCTTTGGCCTTTTGGGCAGCGTCGGTGGCAAGGTCAAACAGATGCACACGACTGCCGGCCTGGGCCGCGATTTGCGCGATGCCACGGCCCATTGCGCCGGTGCCAACTATTCCCACATTTGAAAACGAGGTATTCATGAAAACCATTATCGGACAAGGGAAAACCTACCCCCTGTGAGAGAATTTCTCTCCATAAGAATCAGCTTAACAATGCTCGCCCAAAATCCACGGCCCTCGCACACGCTCAAATCGGCTCTAACCCGACAAGCTGTCGGCGCTGTCATCAGCGCTGTCTGCTTCGTCGGCTCCGTACATGCGGTGGGGATTGGTGCCCTCAAAGGGCAGGCGGTGATTGGCCGCACATTGGATGTGTCGGTACCCGTTCAGTTGGACGACGCCAGCGAAGGTGTGGCCAACGCGTGTGTCCAGCACAGCGTCTTTTTTGGTGACAGCAAGGTGGACGCACGGCGCACCACCGGTGCCTGGACGGATCGCTCGGCCAAGGCCGAGGGCGAGGTGGAGACGCTCCGCGTGCGCGAGGAGGCGGGCATCGCGCTCAGCCGCCTCGTGGCGGTGGAGATGAAGGCGGGGAACATCATCCGCGACTTCAAAACGGATGTGCTGGCGCAGATCGAGAAGACGAAGCTGCCGGAAGGCGTGCAGGTCATCACGGTGTCCGACCAGCCCGCGGCCACAGCGCATCGCATCGAGGAGTTTTTGCGCTGCTTCATCGAGGCGGTGATTGTGGTCGTGCTCGTGGCGCTGCTGCTGATGGACTGGCGCACGGCGCTGGTCGTGGCGGTGGCGATTCCGCTGACGATTGCGATGACGCTCGGCGGCATGGCGGCGCTGGAGGTGCCGCTGCAACAGATCTCCATCGCGGCGCTGATCATCTCGCTCGGCATGCTGGTGGATGATCCGGTGGTGGCATCCGATGGCATCAATCGCGAGCTCGCCGAAGGCCAACCGCGCGGCATCGCGGCCTGGTTGGGGCCGTTCAAGCTGCGTCGCGCGATCTTTTTCGGCACGGTGATCAATATCGTGGCCTTCCTGCCACTGGCGCTGCTGCCGGGGGACATGGGCGCGTTCATCATCTCGCTGCCCATCGTCATCACGCTGGCGCTGGTCTCATCGCGCATCGTGTCGATGACCTTCATCCCGCTGCTCGGTTACTACATTCTGAAGGGGCAGAAGGGCCTGGATGCGGTCGGTGGCTCGCATCCGCTGCATCGGCTCGTGCCGCTTTATCGCGCCGCGTTGCAATTTGGCATGCGGCGGCCGCTGGCGACGGTTTTGGCTGCTTTTGCACTGCTGGCGGCCAGCACGGCCTTGATTCCGTTTTTTGGAAAACAGTTCTTCCCGGCCGCAGAGCGCAATCAACTGCTGATCGACATTCAACTGCCGGAGGGCAGCGACATTGAGCAGACGATGGCGATCACGGCTCGCGTGGGAGACGTTTTGCAAAAGGAGCAGGCCATCCAGACTGCGGTGATCGTGAGCGGCGGCGGCACGCCGATGTTTTACTACAACGTGCTGCCTCGCCAGAGCGCCGCGAACGTGGCGCAGGTGCTGGTGAACACGCGAAAGGCCGAGGATGTGCCCGCGCTTATCGTGCATCTGCGCGAAGTTTTGGATCGAGAGATCAAAGATGCGCTTTGTTTGGTCAAACAGATCGAGCAGGGCCCCGCGCTCGAAACGCCGATCCAGATCGAAGTGAGCGGCAACGGCGATTTGAAAGCGAAGGCTGCCCAAGTGGCCGAGGAGTTGCGCAAGGCGGGCGCTTACAAGGTGCATGACGACTCCGGCACCCTCTCGCGGCTCAACCAGCAGCGCACGATCACCGTGAAGGCGCTCGCGCCGTTTGGCGAGCTGGCGTCGCGCATTCTCGCGAAGGCCCGTGAGCATTTTCCGAAGGAAGGCATCGCGTTTGGCGGTGAGGAACGGGAGCTGACGAACAGCCAGCGTGAGATGGAGCACGTGCTGAAGATCTCGCTGGCGCTCATTGCGCTGGCGATGGTGATCCAGTTCCGCTCGATCATGAAATCGCTGGTGGTGATGCTGACGGTGCCGCTGGGCCTCATCGGCGCCTTCACCGGCCTGGCGACAACGCACGCGTCTTTCGGCTTCATGGCGCTGATCGGCATCGTGAGTCTCGCGGGGGTCATTGTGAGCCACATCATCGTGCTGTCGGACTTCATTGAGGAAGAACGCGCCGCAGGTGTGGAACTCGAAAAAGCGCTCATGCATGCCGCGCTGGTGCGTTTGCGTGCCGTTCTGGCTACCGTGTTCGCCACGGTATGCGGTTTGATCCCGCTGGCCCTCACCGGTGGCGAGTTGTGGCGTCCACTAACTGCCGTGCACATCTTCGGCCTGCTGTTTGCGACGGTGCTGACGCTGCTGGTGCTGCCCGTGCTGTATTTCCTCTTCGCGAGGTGGAAGTGGATCAAGTAGCCGCGAAAATCAGCGCCACGTTGGCGCCGCCGAAGCCGCTGCTGTTGGTCATGACGGCGTGCGGAGCTTGATCGAGGCGTTCGGTGAGAATGGAGATGCCCTCGCAGGCGGGATCGAGGTTTTGGATCTTGGCGGAGGCGGGCATGAAGCCTTCGCGGAGGGCGAGACAGCAGATGCCGGCCTCCAACGCTCCGGCGAGGCTCAGTCCATGACCCGTGAGGGCTTTGGTGCTGCTGACTTTCGGACGTTTTTCGCCGGTGAAGACGGCTTTGAGCGCATTCAGCTCGGCGAGGTCGCCTGCGTTCGTGGCGGTGGCGTGAGCGTTGAGGTAGTCGATGGCGCACGCGTCGAGATGGGCGTCTTGCAGCGCATTCGTCATCGCACGGGCGAGACCATTGCCGCTGGGATCGGGGGCGACGACGTCGTAGCCGTCGGAGGCCTGGCCCCAGCCTTTGACCTCGGCGTAAACGGTCGCGCCGCGGGCAGCGGCGTGTTCGGCATCTTCGAGGACGAGCGCGGCACCGCCGCCAGTGATGATGAAGCCATCGCGATCGACATCAAAAGGTCGTGGGGCGAGCGCGGGATCGCTTTGAGCACTGAGGGCACGCAGCGAAGCGAACGGGAGAATGTTGCAGGGATGGCAGTCCTCCGCGCCGACGACGAACATGATCTTTTGCCGGCCCATGCGGATCAAATCGCAGGCGCTGCCGAGGGCATGCGCGGAGGAGGCGCAGGCACTGCTGAAGCCGACGGAGGCTCCTTTGATGGCAAACTTCGCAGTGAGATTGAGGTGAAGCGAGTTCGGCATGCCAGTGACGACGGTCGGGGCCGAAGTGCGGGCGGGACCGCGGGTGAGAACGGAGTCGAGCGCGACGTGCGTCATCCAAGACGAGCCCGCAGAAGCGCAATAAAGACCGGTTTGCGGCGAGGAAACGAGCGCGGGATCGAGCTGCGCATCGCGAATGGCCTCGTCCATGGCGGCGGAGGCAAAGACGGCATTCGGCACGAGCGTGCGGAGCTGCGAGCGGCTGAACTGCACGTTCGCGGGAAAGGTCCAGTCGAGTGGATCGGCGGTGGGAAAGGCAAAGCCCTTCACCGTGCCAGCGAGCTTCACGCGGTCGTTCATCGCCGCGAGTTCAGGCATCAGCTCGATGCCGCTACGACCCTCGCGCAGGCTTTGCAGCACGGCGGCGCGGTCGTTGCCGATGCTGGAGATGAAGCCGAGGCCGGTGACGACGACGCGGTTCATGCGGCGAGCTTGGAACGAAGGAAGGCCTTCAACTCGCCGAGCGTGTGGATGCCGCTCATCTCCTGCGTGGCGACGGTGATGCCGAGCACCTCCTCCGCCGTCATGACGACCTCGATCATGCCAAACGAATCCATGCCGATGTCCTCAATGAGTCGAGATTCATCCGTGGCGGCGGCGATGCCTTCCGGCTTCGGGTTCGCGGCATCGCGCTCGAGCACGCCGAGCACGATGGCGGGTAACTCGTCGAGATCACGCGACTCTTCAAAGCGCAACGCGGCGGCCAAAGTGGCCTCGCTGCATCGTTTGAGCGACTTGGTGATCTGCTGCTGGCGTTCTTCGGAGACGGGCATGAATCAAAGGTTTTGGAAGGGATTGATGACGAGGATGCCGTCGTAGGTCTGGCCAGGGTTCAGGTCCTCGGAGTAGATGGTGGCACAGCCGAGCTGCTTCGCGGCGGCGACGATGCAGGAGTCGAAATAGCTGATCTGATAGCGGGCGCAGATCACCAGCGAGGCGTCGAAAACTCGCAGCGTAGGCTCCAGTACGGTGAAGGTGCGCCGCCAGCCATCGCAGAAGGCCACCGCCTCGTCGTGGGTGTAGCCGAGCTTCTTCGGATGCGTGGCGACGCGGTAAAACTCCTGCAACACCTGCAAGGAAACCGCCTGGCCGGATGGCTGGATGAGCGAGCGGGCCGCAGCGGCCTTCTTCGCATCCTCCGCACGGCGGCTGACGGCATAGACTAGGATGTTAGTGTCCAGAAAGTCCACGTTCGTAGCAGTCTTCGCGGTTCAGCGGTCCCACGCTGCCCGGTGTGAGCGGGTGCGCATCGGCAATCTGCCAGAGCGCCTTCAGCGTGGTGGTTTCGCCTGACGATTTGGCAGAGCCATGGCGGAGTCCTGACACGAAAACATCCCGCAGGAACTCGCCGAGCGTTTTGCGGCTGCGAACGGCCTGCGCCTCGGCGGCCTCGTAGAGGTCGTCTTCCAAGGTGATGGACACGGTTTTCATGGCTGGAGGATAAACAAAAGGGCTTCTCCGGTCAAACGGGCTTCTCCGCGCTGAAGATGCCGTAGCGCTGGATGCCGAGCTCGTAGGCGAGCCAGATGCGGAAGAGGGTGAGGGCAAAGATGCGGTTCGGGTTCCGCGAACTGAAGAGGAAGCTGCGGTAGTGCGGCTTCGTGAGCAGGCCTTTCACCGTGCGCAGGGCGCAAAGCGGCCAGGTGTGCTTCACCAGCGGCGCGTAGTCTTTGAATTGGTAGTTCACAAAGCCTGCGGCTTCGGCGGCGGCGCGGAATTCGCTCTCGGGACGCACGCCGGCGATTTGCGCCTCGCGGGTGATGGCGTCGATGAAGTGCCTTTTCGCCACGGGGTCCGGATTTTCGCAGGACATCCATGCCGTGGCGACGAGACGGCCGCCGGGCTTCATGACGCGGTAGCACTCGCGGAAGAAGGTGGGCAGATCCGGCATGTGCTCGAGGCTTTCGACGGTCTGCACGACATCGAAACGGTTCGCGGGCAGTTGGTTTTCATACCAGTCACGCACCATGAAGGTGGTCTTGCCGGGCACATGGTTGTTGGCCTGCGCATAGGCGAGCTGCACGCTCGAAATGGTCATGCCGGTGACATTGGCACCGTAGCGCTGGGCGAGGATTTTGGCCGTGGCGCCGTAACCGCAGCCGATGTCGCACACGTCGGTGCCCTCGCCCGTGTGGCCGAGTTCGGCGACGATCTTTACGAGGTTCTCGGCGGCTTCGGTATCGCTTTCTTTGCCGGTGAACCACACGCCGTGGTGGACGTGCTCGCCCCAGATTTCGCGGTAGAACTGATCGAGGTCATCATAGTGCGAGGCGGCGCCGTCGATGGTGGGAACGTAGTCGGTGGACATGAATCAAGCGGTGTGCGGCCTCAAATGGGCCTGGGGCACGCGGGCGAGCGTGTTGAAGGGAATGGTGAGCATGGCGTAAAACGGCCCCATGCGGCGGGCGACGGGTCCCTGGCAGAGCAGGAACTTCAAAATGACATCGCGCAGCATGGAGCGCATCCGGCCGCGCCAAGTGCCGAGCCACATGCCCCACTCGGCGCGGAAGATGGCGGTCTTTGCGGCCTTGCGACGGTAGCGATTGTAGGCAGGCAACAGCGCGAGCGGGTCCGGCTTCGCGAGCACCTCGGCGAGGAATTCCGCATCGGCGAAGCCGGTGTTCATCCCCTGCCCTCCGATGGGGCTCATGCCGTGCGCGGCATCGCCGCAGAGGATGACGCGGCCATCGTAGTAGCGATCACAATTGAAGCGGCGCGGCGTGAAGACGCTCTCGTTCACTTGATCGGCGGAAGGCACGTGAATGCCGGTGCGCAGATGCGTGAGGTAGCTCACGAGGCCCTTCGGCGGTGCGTCGAGCCGCTTTTCCGTTTGCACGATCCAGCGACGCTGGCCGCCGGGCAGCGGAAAGGACTCCACGGAGCCTGTCGGTGTGAAAAAGAGATGCGCGGCATCGCCAAAGTCGGTGCGGTCGATGAAGTCGCCCATGACGAAATGGCAGTCGTAGGGCTTCACCGGTGCCGGCATGCCGATGAACTCCCGCACGCGACCGCGTGCCCCATCGCACGCGATGACAAAGCGTGCCGTGAACTCACCAGCGGTCGTTTGCACCACGCAATGATCCGCGTGCTGCACGATGCCGGTGACTTCGCAGCCGGTTTGCATGCAATCGGTGCCGAGATGGCTTTGCAGGATCGAAATCGTCGTCGCCTGCGGCAGCGAGAGAATGAAGCGGTGCTCGTCCGGGATGTCGCGGAAGGTCACGCGGCCCAGTTTGGCCTTCCGACCATGCACGAAGCAATCATAGACCTTCACGCCGGCATCGATGAACTCACGAGTAAGACCAAGCTGGTCCAAAATATGCAGCGAGGGCGGCGTGATGCCGATGGCGGCGGAGTGCGCGAGAGGCTGCGTGCGCTTTTCCAGCACGCGAAAGCTCAAACCACGCTTCTGGAGCAAACAGGCCAGCAGCAGCCCCACAGGGCCTCCGCCAACGATGATGGCATCCAGATCGGTTTTCATGCGTGCGAGGCTGCGGATGATTTTTTCGGCGAGGTGATGGCGGCACCACAACGCTCCAGCACGGCCGTTTCGACTGTCAAACCGGGACCAAAGGCGATGGCGCAGGTCGTGGCGCGGTCCGTTTCCGCTTCTTCGAGCATGCCTTTGAGCACAAACATCACGGTGGGGCTGCTCATGTTGCCGTAATCACGCAACACACCCCGCGAGATCTCGAGCGCCTCGGGCGCGAGCTGCAGATGCTGCTCCACTTGTTCGAGAATGGCACGACCACCGGGATGCACGGCCCATTCATCGATGTCGCCGAGCTTGAGATCACGCTTTGCGAGCACGCCGCTGAGCATCTCGCGGATGTTGCTGCCGATCAGGCCGGGCACATACGCGGAGAGGACCATGTTGAAGCCATGATCGCCGATCTCCCAGGCCATGTCCGCTTCGCTGGAAGGCACCAACGCTGAGTGAAAGCCCTGCACGCGGTAGTAAGGCCGCTCATCGCTCGGCTTGCGGGCGCTCAGGATGGCGGCGGCGGCTCCATCGGCGAAGAGCGCGTTCGCCACGATGCTTTCGGTCTTGTCGCTCACCTGAAGATGCAGCGTGCAAAGCTCCAGGCACATCACCATCACCACCGCGTCTGGATTCGCCTCGCAGAACTGCGCCGCCATGCGCAGCGCCGGAAAGGCCGCGTAGCAACCCATGAAGCCGACGGTGTAACGCTCGACATTTTCATTCAAACCGAGTTCGCGAATGATGTGGTAGTCCGGCCCCGGATTCGTGAAACCGGTGCACGACGCGAAAACCAGATGCGTGATCTGCTCCTTAGCGAACTGCGGACACTCGGCCAGCGTCTTGCGGGCGAGCTTCACCGCGAGATCACGCGCCGCCTGACCATACAGCTCATTGCGCTGGCCGGTGGTGGGCGAATTGATCGTGCCATCCGGCAAGGTGCGGAAGAGCCCCTCATCGTCCTTCATGAAGTCATCGCTCACGCTGTATCGCGTGTCGATGCCGGTGCGCTCGTAAATCAGCTCCACCATGCGTTTCGCCCGCGGGTCCTGCACCCAGCCCTTCATGCGCGAGCAGGCGAATTCGTTGCTGTACAGATGCGGCGGCGTCTCGGTGGCGATGTGATGGATGTAGGCGGGCATGAACTCAGTTCTTGGTCAACGTTACCGAGGCACGCACTTTGATGCCATCCCCTACTTTGATGAACAACAGCACCGTCGGGACGCTAATGCCGCTGGCCTTCATCGAGACCGGAAATTCGAGGTCAAAGGTGGCTTTGTTGCCGCTGAGCTTCCAATTCGAGATCGTGCCGGTGACGTTTTGCGGCTTGCCGAGCAGGCTGAGCTCGATCGGCAGCTTCGTCGGCGTTCCCGAGGCGGCCACCTCAGTGAATTTCGCGTCGATCTTGCCGATGATCAGCGGATGATCGGCCACCTTCATGGCTTTGCGCATGTTTTCATCGCGTTTCGCTTCCTCAGTATCCATCTCCGCGGCTTTGACCGTGACCGTCGAGACGATGCGCTGCGGTTTGTCGCCATTCATCGTGACATCGGCTTTGAACGGCTGCGCATTCACCTTGCCACCCCAGTCGTGAAGCGTGGAAGTGCCGTCAAACGAGATGGCAGCCTTGCCATTCCACGTTTCGGCATGGGCGAGCGTGGCAAGGAGCAGGAAGAGCAGTGTTTTCATGGCGCGTATGCCCACCAAACCATGCGACGGCCTCTTCG
This sequence comes from uncultured Verrucomicrobiaceae bacterium, assembly GCA_937872615.1. Classification (GTDB taxonomy): domain Bacteria; phylum Verrucomicrobiota; class Verrucomicrobiia; order Verrucomicrobiales; family Verrucomicrobiaceae; genus Prosthecobacter. The sequence continues at coordinate 8,676 of CALMTT010000232.1, forward strand.
CCAAGTGTTTGAGCCAAGATTACCAAATGGTCATCTCGACTCGCTCAGGCGCCGCACCCACTGGCTGGGCGGCACGCCTTTCTCCTCGGCGAAGGCGCGGCTGAAGTGAGAGAAGCTCTGGTAGCCGACCTCGAGCGCGGCCTCGGAGACATTGCAGCGGCCGGTGGCGATGAGGTTCGCGGCTTTTTCGATGCGGGCACGGCGCAGCCAGTTCGACAAGGTGAGGCCTTCGACCTGCGTGAAGGTGCGGCTGAGATGGCTGGCGGCACATCCGGCGATGACGGCGAGTTCATCGAGGCTCGGCGGCGCGTCGAGATGCTCCAGCAGCGCCTCCTTCACCTTTCTCACCCGCTCCTGCGAGGTGCGCAGCGTGCGGCTGACGGCTGTCTCGGTGCCGGCGACCGCGGCGGGACGGAAGAGCGCATGAATGAGATACTCGGTGAGCCTCGCGGTCTCGAGGAGCTGGCGTGCCTGCACGCAAAGCTGCGGCTGCATCGGCCCGCGGGCCCAGCCTTCATCCTCCTCGCTGAGCGGCAACCGCAGCAGGGCACGTTCCTGGCCGAGCACGAGCGGACGAAAGGCATCGCCCACCTCGGAGTCAAAGCCGCCCAGCGTCTGCCGCAGCCAGGCATCGGGAAAGACGAGCGTGAGGCACTCATGCCGCTCTCGTGAGGCGAGCCGGCGGGCGAGCCGCAGATCCGCGTCACCCGCTCGCAGCCAGCAAATGGTGCGCGGCGGGAGCAGCGTCTGCGTGCCGTCCTGCCATTGCAGCTCGGCCTCGCCGCGGAGATTCAGATGCGCGATGAGGGCTCCCGGCACCACCGCGCCCGCCCAATCACTCTCCACGCGTTCTGGCGCGGTATGCCAGAGTCGTTGGGGTGGCGTGGAGGTGGGGTTCAGCATGCGTGATGGGCTTCTCTATTGAAACTTCGTCTCAATTCAGGTGCAAAAAAAGGGAGCGAACCACTTTCGCGGTCGCTCCACGGACTCACTTCACATCGAGACAGACCACGCTGCCTTCGTTGTTGCGGCACAAAACACGGCCATGGGCCAAAACGGGCTGCACATAGCTTTTTCCGCCGAGCACCTGCACGCGGCTGAGGATGTCGATTTTATCGGCGAGCAGTTTCGCCAGCACGAGCTCGCCTTTGCTCGTCAAAATGAGCGTGTGGCCATCGTCGCAGACCATCGCGCTGCCTTTGTCGATCTCCGCGGTCTCCCAGCGTGAGAGGCCGGTGGCGAGGTCGATGAGGCGCAGGTCATTCACGCCGCGCTTCGCATCGTTGAAGGCGAGGACGTGATTTTGCACCGGCACGCCGCTTTGAAACAGCAGACCCACCTCACGCTCGCTCCACAGCTCGGTGAGGGCAGTTTCATCCCAGGCGAGCACGCGGCTGCCCATCGTGCCAGTGTGCGAGATGAAAAAGAGGTCGCCGCTGCGCACTGGCGTGGCGCAGTTGCAAAAATCGCGTGTCTCCGTGGCGTGACGAGCGAGCAGTTTGCCATCGGCGACGGCACGCAGCTCGAGCGCCTCGCCTTTGAAGAGCACGAGCAGCTTGCCGGACACAAACGGCGTCGCGTAACCCGCCTCGCCGCTGCCGGTCTGCCAGATTGTTTCACCCGTGACGGCATCGAGGCACACGTTCGAGCCTTTCTCGCCGCCGACATCGAGATAAAGGCGTCCATCATGCAGCGCAGGGCTGGTGGACCATCCATACACGGGCCGCTTGCCGCCGAAGTCCTTCAAAAAGCTCTTCTGCCATTTCACGCTGCCGTTTTGCGCATCGAGGCAAAGCAGATCGCCCTCGCGGCTGATGACGTAAACGCGTCCATCGACCACCGACGGCGTCGTCGCCGGACCAAAGGGCACGATGCTCATCTCGTGCGCCTTCGTCGGCACATCGAAGCGGTGCTTCCACACGGGCTTGCCCGTTTCGAGATCGAGGCAAAAAACCGTGTCGTGATCCGCACCGTCGTTCCCGCAGGTGAAAACACGATCACCGACCACCGCGAAGCTCGCGAGACCTTTGCCGAGTTCCGCCTTCCAAAGCACCGGCGGGCCGTCCGCAGGCCATTTGGTGTTCCAACCGGCCTCCGGCGTGGTTCCATCGCCGCGAGGGCCTTGATAGCGCGGCCAGTCGCTTTCGGACTTTGTCGTCGTTTCGGCGAAAACCGGCGCTGCAGATGCTTTTCGCGTGCTGGCGGACTTTTTGGCCTCTTCGGGCATCGGAGCCGAATCCTTCGCGGGCAACGCGATGACCTCCGGCGGTGCTTTTTGGCCTTCACGGCTCTCACCGCCGATGGCGATGATCTTTCCAGCCCCCGCACTCAGCAGCCGATGAAAATATCGCGGATGCGCCAGCTTTGCGACGCTCACCCAGGCATCACCGCGCAGTTCGAGCAGCTCACCGCTCACGCCGCTGGCAAACAAACGACCCTCATGCGCCACCGCCGCGAAACCAAAGCCGCCGATCTTATCCGCAGGCAGCTTCGGACCTTCGCTCCACGTTCCGTTTGTCGTATCAAGCACCGATACCGCCGTGGTCGTCTCGTCCTCATCCGTCATGCCGCCGATGGCATACACCTTCGTGCCGATGGCCTGCACGGCGAGCGCACGACGTTTGAATGGCTGCGCATGGCTTTCCCAAGCCGCGTCAGCCTTGCTCAAATCGAGCGTGAGGTAGGTGTCATGCCACACGGCATCGTCTTCACCTTCCAAACGCCAGCCACCGATGGCAAACAGCTTCTCACCGCACACGATGCTGTCATGACTTGAGCGACGCTGCGGCAGTTTCGGCAGCGGATGCCACTTCCCATCGCTCACGCGATACAGCGCCGCGGTCTCGCTCGACCACAAATCCTGCGCCGCGCCCTTTTCATTCCGCGCCGCCATGCCGCCGATGCGGATGACGCCGTCCTTTGCCACCACGAGCGAGGCACCCTGCGCCGGTTCGTCCTTCATCAGCGCCTCCCATTTTTCCGCACCGGGCTTCCAGCGGAAGAGATCGCCATGCACTTCGTCGCGGTTGTACTTGTGCCGTTTGCCGCTGTGGCCGCCGTAGAAATACAGCGAGCCATCCGGCGTGCCCGCCGCGCCAAAACTGGCGACCGGCAGCGGCAGTTCTGGAGGCACATCCGCCGCCTGAGCCAACGACGCGACCAGCAGCAAAGAGAGAAGAGAAAAGATTTTCATGGGGGATGTGTTCGATACTCCGCCTACGCCGCCGCGCTTGCGGCGGTTTGCGCAAAGCTGGCGGTGGGATGATGTGGCTGCCATTATTCTCCGCGTCATCCCATGTTGCGAAAACCTCCGATTTCTTCCCACGGATTCAGGAAGGCCCACAGATTCGATTTCAGAGGCCGTGAGCAGGCCGGCAGAGGTAAACCCAGATCCGGCAGCGAAAACCGGAAGGCATGGTGATGCAGATAGACTGCAAAGCATCGCGTTGGGTGAAAATGGCCCGGAACGATAGGCAGTAGAATGAGGGCAGTAGAATTTTCTGATCTGAGTTTCTGCCTCTGAAATTCTACTGCCCTCATTCTACTGCCTGACTCTGGTTGAAGTCACAAATCATGATGACGCGGAGAATCGCTGCCCCCCCCCCGAGAACCCGGGATGCGCTGGAAGCGCTCGCATGCCGCATGCGATGGGAAGCCGTTGCTTGCCAAAGAGAGGTCGGCTGGCTAGCCTCGGGGGGCGGTTCGTTCACAAATAACTGTGGGCGAATCAGATTCGCCCACCGATTATTGTGACTAAACAACGTTCGGCCAAGACATGACGATGTTCGCTTTCACCGACAACCTCGATATCAAGGACGACAAGCCGATTGTGGTTCGCGCTACGATTGCGCTTGTTGCCCAAAATAAAGGAGGAAGGCACGGTCCGTTTACCAAGGGCTTTCGACCGAACCACAATTTCGGTGCCCCTGATGACAGGTTGTTTTTTATCGGCCAGATTGAAGTCGAAGATGGTGATTGGGTTTATCCTGGCGAGACCAGAGAACTTAAAGTCACTTTTCTGAATGCCCGAGGACTCAGCGAACTGCTCGTTCCAAGAGCCACTTGGCGCATTCAAGAAGGCCCGAGACTCATCGGAACAGGAACAGTGGTTGAAATCGAATGAACCACGAACCCCCAAGGCCGAAATAGGGTGAAGGTGACAGGATTGCGCCCGTCACCCCTCCCACACCACCCAGCGTGCGGCTTTGACTGCGCTTTGCGGCCGTGCGGCCGTGCGGGCGGCCTGTCGGCTTTCTGCTTTCTGCCTCCCTTCGGTCGGCTGCACCGGGCGGTTCCAGTGAGATCATTGAGTTTTCGTCTGGCCTCCGTGATGCAGATTGAAGCAGACAGACTCCGCGTCATCCAGATTTAGGATTTTCTAACCGCTCATAGGACGCTAACGAGACGCTGATTCAGAATCCATTTATCAGCGTCATACTAGCGTCTTGTCAGCGGTTCAAATCTCGTCGCTCGCAGAAGGAATTCACCAAACCTGATGACGTGAGGTATCGTTGCCTCCTCCGACGGCTCTGCTGCCAGTCGTCCAGTTCCAGCAGTCCGCGGTAGGCCTTGCGGCGATTTGCTCAAAGCTGGCGATGAAATGACATGGCGGCGCTGACAGCGCAAACGAGCGTCATTCTTCATCAAGCGGGCCAAAGCGTGGGTTTCAGCGGCTGGCTAGTGCAGCGGCCCGCATGAAACGCACCCCACGACTCCGACTCCTGCTCTGTCTCTGGCCGCTCACCGCGCTCGGGCAGCTGCCAACAAACAACCCACCGCCCTTTGGCGAACCCATTCCGGTGCCGCTGACGCAGGGCGACATCACGAATGCCACGGGCGCGGTTTTGCCGGAAGTCGTCATCGTGGACTCGCGCACGGCGAAGAAGGGCTCCGAGGTGGCCGCGTCCACCACGGTGCTCGATCAGGATGCCAGCGTCTTCTCGCTCGCCACCTCGATGCGTGACTACCAGCGCTATGAGCCGGGCATGAGTGTGCCCTTCGGCTTCAGCGGCGGCGGACCGAGCCGCAGCGGCCGCTCCGGCACCGGCAGCATCAACATCCGCGGCCTCGACGGCAACCGCGTGCTCATGCAAACCGACGGCATCCGCCAGGCGGACCAGTTCAACTTCGGCGGCACCTTCAACATCGGCCGCGACTACGTGGATGTGGACGCGCTGAAGCAGGTGGAGATCCTCAAAAACGCCGCGTCCTCCCTCTACGGCAGCGATGCCCTCGGCGGCGTGGTTTCCTTTGTCACGAAAGACCCGTCCGACATCCTCAACGGCAAAAACTGGGGCGTGGAGTCCACCACACGCTTCGACACCGCGGACGACAGCTTCTCGCAGACGCTCGCCTCCGCGATGAAGACCGGCCAGCTCGAGTGGCTCGTGCTTCACACCTGGCGAAAAGGCCACGAGACGGACAATCGCGGCACCCTCATCCCCGACCTGAGCGACTACGAGGTGCGCAACTGGCTCGCGAAGCTCGTGTGGAAGCCGGACGAGCATCACACCATCAAGCTCACCGGCGAATACTTGCGCCGCGAAAGCTCGAACGACCTGCTCAATGCCCGCCGCACCTTCACCAGCGCCGGGTTCAACTACCGCACAAACTCCATGCTGCTCGACGATGAGGTGACACGCTTCCGTTTGAGCCTCGGCCATGAGTATGATCGCGGCAGCACCAGCGGGATCGTGGACCGCTTCAACTGGCAGATCTACTACCAGAAGTCGCTCACCGAGGAGGTCATCATCGAGGACCGCGACCGACTCACGCCAACCTTCCGCGACCGTCAGCGGGACCGGCAGAATGTTTACTGGCAGAATCATCTCGGTGCGCAGCTCAATCTCGTGAGCGAATTCACCACCGGGGCGCTGCAGCACTCGCTCGGCTACGGTGCGGAGTTCATCTCCTCCTTCTCACGCCGCACGCGGGATGCGCTGGAGCGTGATTTCACTGTCGGCACCGTGACGAATGTGCTCACGCCTGACACCTTTCCGCTCAAGGACATGCCGGACAGTCAGACGCTGCGCTACGGCGCCTACATCCAGGATGAGATCAGTTGGGGACCGGACCGCCGCTACATCCTCACACCCGGCCTGCGCCTCGAGTATTACCAGATCCACATCGACAACGATGGGCTCTACCTGCGTGCCAGCGGCGGGAATCCGGGCACGGAATACGAGCGCTTCTCCATCGCGCCAAAGCTCTCCTTCCTCGCCAAGCTCGAGGAGCGGCACAGCGCCTACTTCCGCTATGCCATGGGCTTCCGCAATCCCACGCCCGAGGACCTGAACGGCACCGTGACGAACATCCCCTTCAACTACCTGACCATCCCGAACGCCGATTTGAAGAACGAGACGAGCCAGAGCTTCGAGCTCGGTGTCCGCGGGCAGTATGACAAGGCCGCGTGGTCGCTCGCCACCTACTACAACTACTACCAGAACTTCATCAACCTCTTCGCCAATGCCGGCGGCGCGGGCACACCGGCCAGCCCCACGATCTTCCAAAGCCAGAACCTCAGCTACGCGACGATCTACGGCGTCGAGTTCAAAGGGGACACCGCCCTCGACTTCGTCCATCCCTCACTCATGAACCTCACGCTGTTCGGCAATGCCGCGTATTCGCAGGGCTGGGACGGGCAGAATCAACAGCCGCTCGCCTCGATCGATCCCTTCCGCGCCGTCATCGGCCTGCGCTACGCCTGGGAGGATTTCCAGCTCGAGTTCATGACCACCTACACCGCCCGCCAGGGCCTCACCTCCGGCACCGCCACGCCGAATCAGTTCGTGCCTTCTTCCTTTGTGATGCTCGATCTCGTCGCCCGCTGGCAGGTCACCGACAAAGTCACCTTCACCGCCGGCCTCTACAACCTCACCAACGAAAAAGCCTGGCGCTATCAAGACGTCCGCGGCCTCACCACCGCCACCTCCGACCTCGATCGCTACACGCTGCCGGGCATCAACGCCCGCCTGGCCCTGAACATCAAGTTTTGACGTGGTTGGTTCCCATGTTGAGTTGAGAAGAAGGCGCGGCCTGAGATAGGTCGCGCCTTTTTGCTTTTTGGACGGTCTGGCCCGTTTGAACCGCGTTTTTTCACCATCGGCTATGACCGAAGTGGGTGAAATGCGCCCTAAAACTTCACCATCATCTCGCTGCGGCCGCCGTAGCCGGTGGTGCCTTTTTCGTCGAGGCTGGCGAAGCCACCGAGGATCCAGATGAGGCCGCGGGAGATGCCCCATTGGTATTGGGCGCCGATGGCTCCGGTGAGTGGCTCGGGGTTGCTGTCGTAGCCTTTGCGGGCGCCGATTTCGATGAGGAGCTGGTGGTAGGCGGCGGCGTCAAAGAAGTGCTGGAAGCCGATGGAGGCACCGATGCTGTCGCCGGAGCGATTGGCGAGAGGGGCTCCGTAGGAGCCGAGGCCGACGGCGCGGTTCATGAGGCCCATGCGGCCGAGCGGGCCGCCGGTGGCGGGATCACGCGCGGCGGAGGTGTAGTTGTCGATGCCGAGGTAGGTGTTGAGATAGACGATGTCGGAGCTGCCGGAGAGGGTGCGGGAGAGCTCGTGGGTGAAGATGTAGCCGTTGTTCACGGCGGGGGTGTGGTCGTCGAGGGACCAGGAGGCGTTGGCGCGAAGGGTGGAGCCCCAGTGGCCAAAGCGGCGGATGTGGCCGATGCCGAGGTAAGCGCCATCGCCACCGGTGCTGCGGCTGCCTTTGACGTAGGCGGCGTCGGTTTCGAGGGTGAAGTCGGCGTAGTCGAGCGTGGTGGAGACGGCGAAGAGTTTTGCGCCCTGGTCTTCGACGTTGTTGCCGCGATTGATCTGGTTCACGCCGAACCAGCCGGTGACGCGAGTGTTGGAGGCACCGAGCATGTAGATGTTGTGCCGGGTGATGGCGAGGGCGTCGATGCTGTCGTTCATCATCATGCCGTCCTGCATGATGACGGGCTGGCGGCCGATGCTGAACTGGTAGTCGAGGCGGCGCTTGTCCTGCGGATCGAGGAAGGGCAAGAGCTCGCCGAAGTCACCTTCAAAGAAGAGCGTCTGCGGCACCATGTTGAAGCGGTGGTTCCAGCCTTCGGGGCGTGAGCCGCCGGCGAGGGTGTAGCTGGTGAAGTCTCCATTCCTGTCGAAGGGGCGAAAGCCGATGAGGATGCGCTCGGTGCCGGTGAGATAGACGTTTCCAAAGAGGTCGAGGCGGTTCACCCATTCGCTGACATCGGTGGTGCCGCGCTGAAAGGTCTGCATGGCGCTGCGGAGGGTGCCAAAGGCCATGAACGTGGGCCGCCAGGTGGCTCCGCCGGGCATTTTGAAGCCGGGATGGATGGGGCCGGGGCTGAGGAAGCGGTCGCCGCCGAAGAGGCTTTTACGGTCGGGGATCTCGGTGTCGCTGTCGTCGGTGGCGCGTTGCTCGATGAGCTCGCGGCGCTCGCGGTTGCTGGCGAAAATGAGGTCGTCGATCTGCTCGGTGACGGTGCGGTATTGCTCGGGCCTGCCGCGGGCGAATTGCTCGAAGGGGACGACCTCGTCGCTCATCTCGAGAGCGCCTGCGTTGCTGATGTTCACAGGCCCGGAGGCCTCAGGAGCCGTTTTTTCGCTCAAATCGGGCAAAAGGGCTGCGGTGGCGTTTCCGGTGCCTTTTTCGGCTGTTTCGGGCAAAGCGAGGTCGGCGAGGATTTCGGGCTTTTTGACCGTTTCGGGCTTTCGAATCGGTTCCAGAGGTTTTCCCACAGATTCAGGGAGGCCCACAGATTGGGTTTCTGAGATCATCTGTGGGCTTGCCTGAATCTGTGGGAGCTCGATCTTCGTTTCGGACTCACGTCGGCTTGGATTCTGATGCTCTGCGGAGGCTGAAACGGCCTTTGGCACGATGGCGCGGCGAATCTCCTCTTTGGGCGAATCGGCGGCGTGGGCGAAAAATGGCCACGCGAGGCATGCAGCGATGATGAAGGGCTTTTTCATCGCGGCTTGTCCTCCGGGAAGGGTTCCATGGCGGCTCCGGCGGGGAGGAAGGGCAGGCCTTCCGGCACGCCACCGGGCCAGTATTCGGGATGCAGCGGGCCGAGGTTTTTAAGGAGGTATTCGGCACCTTCCAAAGTGCCGGCGAGGGCGGCTTCGCGGGCTTTCAGCTCCTCTTCACTGGTGTGGGGAAAGGGATACTCGCTGCGTGGCACCTGCATGAGCTGCTCGTGCGTGGGCGTGAGGTCGAGGCGGTGGTTTTCCGCGGTGACGGGGATGGTGGTGCTCCAGATGACGGTGGCTCCGCCGCGACGTTTGGAGGGATCCGTGGAACTGCTGACCTGCTGACCATGGACGACGCGGGTGGCGACTTCTTTGGGCGAGAGATTGAAGTCAAAGCCGACGCTCGACATGGCTTTGACAAAGTGGATGGGCACGGACTGCGAGATGAGGCGCATCTCGATGCGGTAAGGGCGTGCGCCACTGAGCTGGTCGCGGTCGAGCTCATACTCGGCCCAGCGGTGGCCGAGGGGCGGGAGGACGCGGCTTTGCTTCCGCACGGAGGCGGCGCGGGCGGTGTGGGACTCCGCCTTTGGCGAGGGGCGGATGAAGGGCATGGGGTCAAAGGACACATTGACCGGCAGGGCCTGCTCACGCTCGCCGCCGACGAGGTTGGGCGTGATGAATTTGGACTGGAGATTGAAGAGATAAGGATCGAGCACCCAGTGCTGGTCGTCTTTGCGCAGCGGGAGGCCGGCCTGGAGCTTCCAGGCGCTGGCTTCGAGCCACGAGCGGCTTTTCGGCGCATGCGCATGGACAAAGGCGGACTCGAGGTCGCGGAGGTCGCCGTTCGGGTCGCGGTCGCCACTGCGGAAGAGCACTCGGCCGGTGGCGTCTTTCACGGTGACCTCCATGAACATGGGCCGATCGGAGTCCGCGCCGCTGGGGACGGAGTGGCCGTCGGTGACGTTGTGCACATCGACGGCGAAACGCAGTCCACGCTCATCATCGCGGGTGATTTGGAATTCACGCCACTGCAAGGCGCGGCGCAGCAGGCGGGTGCGCTCGACGAAGGACTGGTTCAGGAGATTGAACTGCCTGCTGAGGATGAGGCGGGCACCCTCGCGGCGCATTTTTGAGCCTGCGGGGTCCTGCGGATCGGCCCAGGGAAAGCCCACACCGGCGAGGCGGCGGGTGCGCTCGGCCTCGGAGAGCTTTTCCTCAAAGGCGGGCGTGCCCCAGCCATCCCACCAGCGGAAGGTGAGCCAGTCGGAGAGGGCGTGTTTTTTGGCCTCGCTGGCGGCCTGCTTCAAAGCGGGGTCCTCACCGGCCGCGGCGGCGTCTTTGATGAAGTCGGTGACCTGCCGTGTCTCGGCCATCGCCTTGCGGAAGCGGTTCCCGTAGGTGAACTCGCGGGCCTCGAGCGAGTGCGGGTAGAGGCCGGGATGCACGACGCTGTAATCGGGGCCGAGCATCATGTGGTTCGTGTGCTTGCGGGCGGGCGTGGGGATGCCCTCGCGGCGATCGCGGGGGCTGTTCCGCACGCGGGCGGCGGGGCCAAAGGCGAAATTCGTGTCCCGGCCGTCCGCGGCGAGGCGGCGGTCCGGCGGCGGCACCGCCCCCTGCGTGGCATTCATGTGGCAGTCCTGGCAGGTGGTGCCCGCCTTGCTCGCGGGGGAGTTTTTCCACTCGGTGAAGGTGGACTCGATGCGGAAGCCGTGCGGCACATTCACATCATGGCAGGCGGCGCAGGCGGCGGAGGTCTGGATGACCGGGAACTTGATGGCGTCCGCGTGGACCTGCTTGCCGATCTCGTCGTCCTTGGTCACGAGGCCGAATTTTTTGTCCTCGATGGCTTTTTGGAGGTTCTCATTGCCGGTGGGGCCGTAAACGGGCGCGGTGACGGTGCCGTGCGTCATGCTGATGCGGCCACTGCTGTTGCCAAAGTCGCGATCCACCCGGTGGCAGACGACGCAACTGATGCCCTCGATCATGATCGGCGTGCGCAGCAGGGCGCTGGAGAACATTTTCTCCTCCCGCTGCATGCCCACGGCGCTATGGCAGCGGATGCAGAAGTCGCCGTTCGTGCCGGAGGTGCGCTCGGTGATGAAGGTGTGCAGCGAATTGAACACCGGGTCCATCATGGCGTAGGCGTGCGGGGACACGGACCACTCGGCGTAGTGCTCCGGGTGGCACTGGGAGCAGCTCGCGGCGGTGGGGAAGCGCTTTTCCGCCCGCAGCACCTGCAGGTAGGTGCGGTGGGCCTTTTCCGCCGTGTCGCCCGGCCCGGGCTCGGTGGCGGCGGAGGCCTCGGCGGGCGGCGCAGGCTCTTGGGCGGCCACAAAGCTCATCGGGGCACCCCACGCGACCAGCAACCCGAGAGCGGCGAGGCGGGGAAGGGCAGGAAATAGGGCTTTCATGAGCAAAATGGAGCCGGAGGAGGCAAAGATCGGCGGGTTGAGATTCTTATAATTATACTCAATATTGAGTTTGAAATCAACAAGGCCTAAGTTTTTCCCATTCACGCCCTTTGCTCATGACTGCTCCCATTTTGCGCCCCACCCCGCTCCTCAGCGCCCTCGGCCTGCTGCTGGTGGTTTCGTCCGCTCTGGGCCAGCGGGCACCTTTGGACCCTACCCGTGTGCTGGGCGTGGAATCCTGCCGGGAGTGCCATGACAGCATCGTGGAAAGCTGGGAGCGCACCCGGCATGCCACCTCGCTCGGCACCCTTCCCCGGTCGGAGGCCGCGAAGGCCATCGCCAGTCTCGCCGGGCTGAAAACAGAGGCCCTGACCTCCAGCGTGAGCTGTGCGCGGTGTCATTTCACCCAGGAAACGCTGTCTGGTGCCCTGCAAACCACCGCCGGGGTGAGCTGCGAGTCCTGCCACGGCGGCGCAGGCGAATGGATCGACCTCCACAACAGCAAATCACGCCCCCGTGCCGAGCGTGTGGCCCAGGCCACCGCGCATGGTATGCGCCATCCCGCCTCCGTGCTCGCCGCCGCGCAGAGCTGCTACGAGTGCCACGTCATCGACGATGAGCAGCTCGTGAACCAAACCGGCCATCCGGCGCTGAGCGAGGGCTTTGAGCTCGTCTCCTGGTATGCGGGCGAGGTGAAGCACAACTACCTCGTCAGCAAGCCCGGCAAGGCCGTCAAAACCAACGTCGATGAGCCGCAGGCCATGCCCGCCGCACGGAAGCGCCTGCTCTTCCTCACCGGCAAGCTTTTGCACCTCTCCCACAGCCTCGCCGCCATCGCCCGCAGCACCGATGCTCCCGTGGACAAGGCCGGCAAGCTCGTCCGCCTCACCAACGGCCGTCCCACCTACGCCGTGCAGCACGCCCTCGTTGTGCAGCAGCTCCTCAAAGAGCTGCGTGAGCTCCAGGCAAAGCTCTCCATCCCCGAATACGCCCAGACGCTCGCCCTCGTGGCTGCCACGCCCCTCACCACCGGCCATGCCGAGGAGCTCTCCACCGCCGCGAATGAGATCGAGCGCCTCGCCGCGCAGTTTGCCGAAAAGAACGACGGCAGCCGCTACACTGCGCTGGATGCCGAAATGGCCAAACTCGCCGCGCATGAGCACGCGGCGAGATAACCGCCCTCTTTAGGGCCTCAGCAGGCGGAAGAACTTCACGCCGGAGCTCGCGGGGATGCTGACCTTGTTTGTGCCGGCGTCGGTGGTGATCACACGCGTGGAGTTCGTCCAAGTGCTGAGGTTGGTGCTCTCCTGAAGCTGCCAGCCGAGGAAGGTGTCGGGCCAGGAGACATTCAGCGTGCCCGGGGTGGTGATGGACATCTGCACATCCGGTTTCACGACCACATCATTCACGCCGAGCATGAAGGGACTGAGGCTCGGTGTGATGGCTTCGATGGTGTTGGTGGCGGGATCGACCTTGCAGACGAGCTTCTCCCACTGGCCGTTGCGGAAGTGGTAGATGACGAGCTGGTTCTCATCGTAGCCGGCGGGGAGCAACGCGGGGTTGTAGGCGAACTTCAGCTTGATGCTGCCGGTATGCGTGCCGCTGTAGGTGAGGTTCCAACGCTGGCGGCGGGTGCCGTTGGGCGTTTCGAAGCTGGGAAGTTCAAATTCGCCCTCAAGCTCGCGCTCGTTGATCTCGTCGTCATCGGCCTCGCTGTATTCGCCGAAGAAGGTGCCTTCCTGATCGATGTCCTCGAATTCGAAATCGACGCCACCAGAGTGCGTGGAGCCGCCGTTGCAGCTTCCACCGCCGCTGGTGTTGCCGTTTCCGCCGCCGGTGACGACCACTTTGGTGCCGGTGAGCAGGCTGAGGACAATGTCAAAGCTCACGCTCTGACCATCGGCGATGCTGCCGAGCTCCCAGCGCTGCGCGCCACTGACCCAGCGCTGCGCCGGCGTGAAGCTGTCGCGATTTTTGCGGCCGAGGTAAGGGGCGTTCTGCCAGTTGTCCTCGATGGAGAGATGCACGCCATCGCTGGGCTTGCCTGACGAGTGATCATCGATGCCATTGCCCTCAATGCCGTAGTGGCCGATCTCAAAGGCGCTCGGTGCGACCTTGGAATGGAAGCCGATCAAGTCCTCCAAACCGATGCTGGAGCTTTGATTGCCCGCCGCGCCGGCATCGACGCCGCTCATGGTGGTGTCGTATTGATACTGCGGCAGTTTGCCGGCGTAGCTGCGGCTGTCGTATTGACCGCGCTGCGAGATGAAACCGTGCAGGAGCTGGAAGAGCTGCACATTCGTGACCTGGCCGCCGCTGATGTTTTTCACGGTGAAGGTCTGGTTCATCACATAGCGGTTGCTGTTCACGGAGAGGCCCGCGCCACCTTCGCTGGCCGGTTTCACACCCATGGGCGTGCCGGTGACGGTATCGACCATCTCAAAGCGCAGCGTGATCTGCAGGTCGTTGTTCGCGATGATCGATTCGGCGATGGGCAGGCCGTCGAGATTCGTGCCGACGAGGTGGATGCCCTGCACGACGGTGAAGTTCGAGTTCGTGACCCAGTCAGGATACATGAAATTCGGCTCCATCCACTTCGGTGAGACGTTGTTGCCATTGCTGCGGGTATAAGCGACGGCGCTGCCCCACTCGCCGCTGAGGTATTCACGGCCTTCAAAGCCGGGCGTGTTGTCGAGCAGGAAGTCGGAGTAGCCGAAATCAGTCAGCGTGATGTTCCAGTTCGGATTCGCGAGCAGCATGCTGCCGCCGGTGCTGGAGCCGGGGCTGATGAGGATGTTATCCACGAGGAAACGAACGGCTCCCACCGGCGCATCGGGCAGTTGCAGCACGATTTGATCAAAGGCGGTGGCCGAGTTGAACTCCAGCGAGCCGACCGGCAGCGTATCGCCCGCAGTCACCGTGCCATGAGCGATGCCGGTGCCGACGAGTGCGCCGGTGGCGCTGTTGTAGGCGCTGATTTGCAGGTTCGAAGCCACAGGCACATTCAGCGCCTCCACGGTGGCAAAGTCGAGGCTCACACCGGTGACTGGCTGGTCAAAGGTGATTGTGAGCACGCCATTGTCCGCGATGGCTTCGAGGTAGTTTCCGGTGAAATTCGACAGCACGCGGCCGCTGGCCGTTTCCGTCGTGATTCTGAAGGAGGTGGCCACGGACTCGCTGAAGCTGGCCGTATAGCCCGCGAGCAGTTGGGAGAGCGGCAGCGGCGCATTCAGCGCAGGGACCGGCGTGGCCGTGTCGAAGTCAAAACGCAACCCGAGCGGCGGCGCGGAGAAATTCGCGGTGAAGATGTCGCTCGTGGTCGGTGTGAAGGTGTAGGCCGCGTCCACGCTCACCTCGGCGCCGAGCGCATCGGTCCAATTGATGAAGGTGTAGCCCGGATTTGCCGTCGCGGTGAGTGTGACGCTCGTTCCTGGCGCGAAGGTGCCGCCGCCGCTCACACT
>CALMTT010000233.1 GCA_937872615.1 uncultured Verrucomicrobiaceae bacterium
TCAGGCGAAGGACATGTTCACTGATGCCCTCGACGTGCGCACGGTCGTCCTCGGTGCTGCTCATCGAGATACCGCCCAGGCGCACAGCAATCTCGGCACCGCCTGCCACGAGCTCCAGGACAACGCCGCCGCGAAACAGCACTTCGAGACGGCATTGAGCATCCTCGAGGCACAAATCCAAGACGAGCGCCGCAGCTTCGAGGCCACCAGCCAGGATTACATCGCCATGCTTGAGATGGCAGGAGATCAGGCCACGGCGGACGCGGTGCGTAGCCGGGTCGAAAAAGTGCTCGCCAGCGCTTGAAACGCGCTCCCGAGCCCCCGGTCACGGCCTGCGCCACACGCACCGCTTGCACCGTTCACGCGGCACGCTAAGGCGGATGGCTCCCCAACCACCTTACATGACCGCTTCCTACCCCGAACAAGCCGTCGCCGTGCTCTTCAGCGGCGGTGACGCCCCTGGCATGAATGCCTTCCTCCGCGCCGTCGTGCGCCTTGGCCTGAACCGTGAAAAAGTCGCGGTCCTCGGCGTGCGTGATGGCTACCGTGGCCTCGTCCGCACCGCCCGTGCCGTGAATGGCGACACCGAGGCTCTCTTGCGCGTCAAAAACACCATCGCCAGCCTCCCGGGCCGCGCCGGTCTCATCAATGACCAGCTCGACCTCATCCAGATGGACCACGCCAGCGTCAGCGGCATCATGGGAAAGGGCGGCACTATCCTCGGCTCGGCCCGCTGCCTGGAGTTCCACGACAAAGAAGTCCGCGCCAAGGTCATCCACCTGCTCAAGCAGCTCAACGTCCGCGCCCTCGTTGTCGTCGGTGGTGATGGCTCGCTCACCGGTGCCCGTTTGCTGGCCTCCGAGAGCGATCTGCGTGTCATCGGCATCCCCGCCACCATCGACAACGACCTTCAATTCACCGACATGGCGCTCGGCGTGGACACCGCGGTGAACACGCTCGTGTGGGCGGTCGATCACTTCATCGACACCGCCCGCAGCCATCGCCGCGTCATGGTGCTCGAAACCATGGGCCGCGAGAGCGGCGACCTCGCCCGCATGGCTGGTCTGGCCTCCGGTGCTGAAATGATCATCACGCCAGAGCCTGGTGCGCTCACGAATGCCGCCATGGAAAAGCTCGCCGCGAAAATCGAAGGTGCCATGACCCGCGGTCGAGGTCACGCTATCGTCCTCGTCGCCGAAGGCGTGCAGTTTGACCCGCCGCAGAAGCGCAACCGCGCCTACGTGCTCATGGATGCCTTCCAGCAGTATTTCCAGCGTCCCGGCGCTCCCTTCCCGGACCTCGAAGTGCGTCCCTCGGTGCTTGGGCACCTCCAACGCGGTGGTCACACCACGCCGCAGGATTGCATCCTCGCCGCCCGCTTCGCGGATTGTGCCTGGAAATGCATCCAAAAGCCCGAAGGCGGCAGCGGCATCACCGCCCTGCGCAAGAACGTCGTCGAAATCGTCCCCTACGGCGAGCCCGACATGCCCGAGCGGGCCGTCTTCTCCCGTGAGATGGATCAGCTTCACGACGACTTGAGTTCCTGGTGATCTCATCCGATCACGCGTGAAGACTCGCGACAGCGTCCCGGAGTGCGCCGGCCCTCCGGCGCTTGCGAGCCATGCACAGTGTCAATCAGCTGACTGAGCACTGAGAACTGAGCACTCCGGTGAAAAGACTTCGAAAACAGCGTGACACGCCTTTACCCGGCGTGTGCACAATGCGCCTCAACGCTCCTTCTTCGGCCCTTTGCCGCGCACGCTCATGCGGAAAGGCACGCCGGGAGCGGGCCATTCATCACGGATGACTTTTTCCAGGTATCGCGTGTAGCTCTCGGTGAGCTTGGAGGCACGATTCGCGAAAAGGACGAAGTGCGGGATCGGGATGGCGAACTCATCGGCCTCGTTCACCTGCGTGGCGTAGAGCAGTTTGAAGCTGTGCGTGCTACGGCCGAGGGCACCGGGGGTGTTTTCAATCGCGTTGGCGAGCAGGCGATTGAGAGCGCCGGTGCTGATGCGGTTCTGCGCTCCATTTCGCACCTTCTCCACCTGCACGAAGAGCTTGCCGATGTGCTCCTTGTTCTTCGCGGAGATGGCCAGCATCGGCGCGTAGTGCAGGAAGAAGAACTCACGGCGCATGATCTCCTCCAAATGCTCGAAGCGGTCCTTCTGCTTGCCGCTGGGATGGAAGAGGTCCCACTTGTTCATGACGAGGATGCATGGCTTGCGCTCCTCCAGGATGATCTGGGCGATCTTGCGGTCCTGCATCTTCGCGCCGTCGGCGCAATCGACCACGAGCAGCACGAGGTCCGCCCGTTTGATGCTTTGAATGCTGCGATCGACGCTGGAGATCTCGACGTAGGTGTCGAGCTTGGCACGGCGGCGGATGCCAGCGGTGTCGATGAGCTGGTAGCGCTTGCCGTTGTAGGTGGTCTCAATGTCCAGAGCATCCCGCGTAGTGCCGGCCACCGGACTCACGATGGCACGGTCCTCGCCGAGAATGGCGTTCACGAGCGATGATTTGCCCGCGTTCGGTCGGCCGACGATGGCCAGCTTGAGCGGTTTGACCGTCTGGCCGGCTTTGGCGTCCTCCGTCTCGGTCGATTCCTTCAAATCGAGTTTCTCCGCGATCATGGCGACGAGGTCGTCGATGCCCTTGCCATGCGCGGCGCTGACTTCGGCGTAGTTTTCGAAGCCGAGACGGGCAAACTCTCCCGAGTGAAGCTTCCGCGCCGGGGAATCCGCCTTGTTGCAGACGAGGATGACGGGCTTCGTCGTGCGGCGCAGCTCGCGGGCGAGCGTGGCATCGATGGGCGTCACGCCGTCCATGATATCGACGACAAAGAGCAGCAGGTCTGCCACATCGAGCGCGATGCTGGCCTCTGTCTGCACCTGGTCAGTCAAAACGTCGTCGGTGTTCGCGCCGATGCCGCCGGTGTCCATGATTTCGAACCACGCGGGACCTTTTCGGCATTGGGCAGTGATGCGGTCACGCGTCACGCCTGCCATATCATGGACGATGGAGATGTTTTTGCCCGCGAGACGGTTAAAAAGCGCGGATTTGCCGACATTGGGACGGCCGACGATGGCGACGGTTTTGAGCATCATTCACAGAGCATGCCCCGCGCCTGCCGTCAATCATGCCCGGCGGCTTTGATCTGCCGCACGCCATCGGAAAGGTAGATGAAGCCCGAAATGACCGTGAAGAGCGTCGCCAGCGCCGTGGGCCAGACACGGTCCACGAACCGCAAATCGAGCAAAACCCACGAAATGGCCGTGATTTGGAAAAAGGTGGCCACCTTCCCGGTCCAGTGCGGCTTCACCACGCACTTCCCGGCGAAATGATCCACGAGGAAGGCCCCGCCGATGGAGGCCATGTCGCGAAAGATGACGATGACGGGGAACCAGAGCGGAAAATGCTGCGGCCAGGAGGTGAAGCTGAGCGTGACGATGGCCGCGAGCATCAAGAGCTTGTCTGCCAGCGGATCGAGGAGGGTGCCGAGCCGGGTAATTTGATTGAACCGCCTCGCGATCCAGCCATCGAGAGCATCACTCACCGAGGCGATCCCAAACACCGCCGCCGCCCAATGCCGCAGCGATTCATTCGCCGCACCCTCGCGCACACTTTCGCCATAGTAGATCACCAACCCGATGAAAACCGGGATGAGCAGGATGCGCAAAATCGTGATCTGGAGGGCGAGGTTCATGCCGCGGGCAGTTTCAAGTTTCAGGTTTCAAGTTGCAAGCGCCGTGAACTAACTTGAAACCTGAAACTTGGAACCTGAAACTCTTTCGAATGCCGCAAATCGAACCGCTCGACCTCCTCAACGCCTACTGCGAAGGCGTGTTCCCGATGGGGGACGATGATGGCTCGATCTCGTGGTTCCGGCCAAAGATGCGCGGCATCCTGCCCATCGCGGATTTTCACCTGCCAGCGCGGTTTGCCCGCTACTTCAAGACTCACCCCTTCGAGGTGCGCTGGAACACCGCTTTTGGCGATGTCGTGCGCGGCTGCGCCGATCGTGAGTCCACCTGGATCAACGAAACGATCATCGACACCTACGAGGAACTGCACCGCATCGGCCACGCGCACAGCGCCGAGGTGTGGCGGAATGGGCGGCTCGTCGGCGGCGTGTATGGCGTGAGCATCGGTGCGGCGTTTTTTGGCGAGTCGATGTTCAGCCGCGAGACGCAGGCCTCGAAAGTGGCGCTCACCTGTCTTCAGCATCGCCTGCACGAGCGCGGCTTCATCCTGCACGACACGCAGTGGACCACGCCGCACCTCGCCATGTTTGGCGGCCATGAGATACCTTGTGCGCAGTATTTAAAACTCCTCCACCGCGCCATCCAGATGCCCGCGAACTTCACGGACGGTCCGGCGAAGTCGGTGCTGGTGTTCCGCTAGCCTGCACTTCTCACACTATGGGTAAAAGCCCGTCACACCGTTTTCGTGCTCCTTTCACCGGATTGCTCAGTTCTCAGTGCTCAGTCGGATTTTCCCCTCGGGACTGCTACTGAGCACTGAGCACTGAGAACTGAGAACTTGGGTCACAGCAGAGTGTGAGAAATGCGGCTTAGAGCAGGGAAGGGGGCTTACATGCTCACTTGTTACGTTTCCGCACCTTGGGTTCCGCGGGCGGCGGGGCTTTGAACTCCTGCACAGGGAATTTTTCGCGCAGGCGCTTGCCGAGGGCTTCGAGGACTTTTTCGTGCTCGGGCTTCGCGGCGACGTTCTGGTTGTTCTGCGGGTCTTGGACCATGTTGTAGAGTTCGCGGACGGTTTCGGCGCCGGGCTTGGTCCATTCGACGTAGCGCCATTTATCCGTGCGCATGGCGACGCCGAGGTAGCCCTGGCCTTTCGGATACCAACTGAAGGCCGCGTCGTTCACCTTGGCTTCCGGATCATCGAGCACAGGCTTGAGGCTGCGACCTTGGAAGGCCGTGTGCACCGGCAGGCCGCACAAATCGGTGAGCGTGGGCGCGAGATCGACGCTTTGTGCCAGCGACTGCGTTTTCGCGCCGGCGTGCTTCATGCCGGGCTGCGAGATGATGAGGCAGTTGTTCGTGGCGCCTTCGTAGTTGTTGTGCTTCGCGCCCCACCAGGTGTGCTCGCCCATGTAGTAGCCGTGATCGCTCCAAAAAACGACGATCGTGTTCTTCGCGAGGCCGGTTTCATCGAGCGCGGCCATCAGGCGGCCGACTTGTGCATCGACGTAGCTGATGGCGGCGTAGTAGCCGTGCAGGCACTGGCGTTTGAAGGTCTCCGGCAGCTTGTCGCCCGTGACCTGCGGCACATCGCGATACCAAAAGAAGTCCGCGCCGCTGGTGGTGGCAAAATCGGGCGCGTCCTTCGGCAGGAACTCGTTGCTGGCGAGCGTGAACTTCGCAGGGTCGTAGAGATCCCAGTATTTCTTCGGCGAGATCCACGGCACATGCGGATTGGCAAAGCCGACCGCGAGGAAGAAGGGCTGCGCGGGGTTCTTCGCATGCTCTTTGAGTTGCGCGATGGCGTTCGCGGCCGTGTCGCCATCGAGCAGGTCATCGTCGCCGCATTCGACGGACTCAAACGCGGGCACGGCGCTGTTGCGGCTGCCCTTGCCCTTCTGCGGCAGCGTGATGCCTTTCGCCTTCGCCTCCTCGATGAACTTCTTCACGCCCTCCTGCGTGGCGGCGCTGGTGCGCGGCATCTTGCTGTGCCAGGCCGGCACGGTCCACGAGGCATCGTCATCAATGCCCACATGGTAGATCTTGCCGAGGCTGCGCGTGTGGTAGCCGTTGTTTTTGAAGTGCTGCGGCATCGTGGTGATGTCCGGCATCGTGGTGCGCAGCGTGCGGCCGATCTCGAAAATCTCCGTCGTCGCCGGATACCGCCCGCTGAGCATCGAGATGCGCGAGGGCGAGCACAGCGCCTGCTGCACGTAGCTGTTTTTGAAAACCATGCCGCGTTTCGCCAACGCATCGATGTTTGGTGACTTCACCGTTGTATCGCCATAACAGCCGAGCTGCGGGCGCATGTCATCGCTGGCGATGAAGAGCACATTCGGCCGCTCTGCGGCCAATGACGAAACCAGAATGATGAATGACGAAAGGAGGGGCAGGAGGCGCTTCATGGGGGCTTGAACGTGGGCAATTCGGCCGAATTGCCGCGAAGATGGCTGAACGGGTGGTTTTCGGCCTTGCACTCGGCACAGGCTGGTCTCCGGTGGCGGCGCTTTGCCGTCCACAAGCCATGTTTGACCACTTTCATCCCGAGAAGATCCTCGCCGCCGGTCCGGGCGCGAAGGTATATCGCGGCATCGAGACAGCGACGGGACGCAAAGTGCTGATCAAAGCCCTGCTGGCTGATCACGAGGCCTCGCATCCGTATGATCGCGAGCGGTTGCAATTGCTGGCACCTACTTTGATGCAGATGCGGCATCCGCAAATTGCCGGTTTCATCACGCTGCTGCCCACGGAGGAGGAATTCGCCATCGTGAGCGAATACATGCCGGGCATGAATGCACGGCAGTTTGCCTCGACACGGCAGATCACGCCGACGGATCTGCGTGCGGTGGCGGTGCAACTCATGCAGGCGCTGCTGGTGGGCGAGCACTTGAGGCTGCCGCATGGCGATCCAAAGCCGAGCAACCTCATCCTCGCCGATCATCCTTCCGGCGGCCTGTTTCTCCAAATTCAGGACTGGGGCCTTTGGCAGGCTCGTCACGAGCAACCGCATGAGACGTTGTGGTTCATGGCTCCGGAACGCCACCACGGTGCAGCGGCGACGAGCCAGACGGATCTTTTCACCGCTGCGGCGAGTCTGTTCGTGCTGGCCACGAACACCGCACCGGCACAAGGCGACACGGTCGAGCAAATCCTCGCTGACTGGCAGACTTTCACGATGGAGGCGCTGCGACAGCTCCGCCCGGACATCGATCCAGCCTTTGCCGAATGGCTGGGATGGCTCATGAGGCTCGATCCAGCTCAGCGCCCCCAGAGTGTGGCGCAGGCGATGGATGCGCTGATGCTGAGCATGCACACTGGCTTCATCCAAATGCCTCCGCGACAGGCACCAATGATGGCTGCCGGAGCTCAAACAGGTCCACTGGTGCAAAGCGGCACCGCACCGCTGCATCCTTCGGCACCGCGACCGAAGCCCGTGGGGCCCAAAACAGTCGCCACGGCCTCGCAAGGTCCCGCGACGGCGAAGGACAAGCCGGTTCCCGTGCCCGCTGCCGCACCGAAACGCAGCAAAGGCCGCCTCGCTGCGATCATCGTGCTGAATTTGGCCGCGATTCTCGTCGTGGGTCTCGTGATCATCGCACTCACTGGTGATGGTGGTGGTGGCTGGAAGAAGATGGTGGATGCCATTTATGACAAACTGGGCTTCGCACCTCCCAGCGTGGCTGTCACGGCAGCGACTCCGACTGCTGCGGAAACCACTTCAGCACCTTCCGCCGCTCCGCAGCCTGCTCCCGCGGGCAAAGGCATCATGGCGCGTCACATCCGCATCGAGGCTCCGAAGGGCATTGTGCTGAATCTGGCCGAGGTGGAGGTCATCAGCGGTGGCAAAAACATCGCGCCGCAAGGCAAGGCCTCGCAATCGAGCGAGGAATGGAGTGGCAAGGCCTCCTACGCCAACGATGGCGACACAAACGGAGACACGGACAAGGGCGGCCACTTCTCCCACACGAACAGCAAGGACCGGAATCCGCGATGGGAACTCGATCTCGGCGATGAATTTCCCATCGAGGCGGTCGTGATCTGGAACCGCACGGACGAGAAGTGGAAGGGCCGCATGAACCAGTTCACGGTCAAACTGCGCAGCAAGCATCAGAGTGTGGTTTGGGAAAAGAAGGTCACCGAGGCCCCGATGCCGAGCGTGCGCCTGGAAGTGACCGCGCCGTGAGTTCGCCGCCCTTGCGCGAGCCTTTGCATTTGACCGGCAGGCGTTCGGCAGCATGAATCGCGCTCCGTTTAGCTATCCCCCTTATGGAAAACCTCCCCACCAACGTCTCCGTCGGCGCCATCGTGCCCGATTTCTCCATGGAAACCTACGAGCCCGCCAAAGGTGACTTTGGCAGCGTCTCGCTCGCCGATCTGAAGAAGGCCGGCAAGTGGACGATCCTCGTCTTCTATCCCGCGGACTTCACTTTCGTGTGCCCCACGGAGCTCGCCGACCTCGCCGAGCAGCACGCCAAGCTCGAAAGCCTCGGCGCACACGTCGTCGCGGTGTCCACGGACACGAAGTTCGCGCACATGATGTGGCGCAACACCGAGGGCCTGATGAAGAACGTGAAGTACACCCTTGCTGCCGACACGACCGGCACTGTGAGCCGCCTTTTCGGCGTGTATGACAGCGCCACCGGCCTCGCTCTGCGCGGCACCTTCATCATCAATCCCGATGGCAAGCTGGTGTCCTCCGAGGTGAACTTCTACAACGTAGGCCGCAACGCTGATGAACTCGTGCGCAAGATGGAAGCGAACGTGCACCTCATGGGCAATCCCTCCGAGGCCTGCCCGGCCAAGTGGACTCCCGGCGCGAAGACGCTGAAGCCCGGCAAGGATATCGTGGGCAATGTGGCCAGCGTGCTGGGCTGATCATCTGTTCCTCAACCTTCCTCGAGAACCATGCAGGCAACTTTGTCTGCATGGTTCCTTTGCGTTTGGGCATCAACTGGCCGACGCGAGACCCGTGGGGAAGCGCAGCTTGACCTCCGTGCCTTGATCAGGCGTTCCTTGCACGAACAACTGGCCGCGCATTTGATCAGCGAACACCGCGAGGATCTTCAAACCGAGACCCGGACTGTCCGCTGGATGAAAATCAGACGGCAGCCCCATCCCATCATCGCGAATGATCAGCTCACCAAAGTCCGCCGCATAGCGCAGCGTGGCCGTGATGCTTCCTTTGCGACCATGCGGGAAGGCATGCTCGAAGCTGTTGGATAGTGCTTCGTTCAGAGTGAGTGCCAGCGGCATGAGCCACTCCGGATCGATGCTTCCTTCCTGGATCGAAAGACCTACCGCCACCTGCTCCTGCGGCATCTCGTAGCATTCACGCAGGTGCTGGATGAGATCACGGGTGAAGTCACTGAAGGTGACACCGCCTCCCAAGGCCATTTGATAGAGATGCTGGTGCAGCGCGGCGATGGCCCGCACGCGATTTTGGCTGGAACGCAGCGCATCACGCGCATGCTGATCGCTCACGCCATTGATCTGCATGTTCAGCAAGCTCGAGATGATCTGCAGATGATTTTTGATGCGGTGATGTGTCTCGCTGAGCATCAGCTTTTCACGCTCGAGGTCGATCACCGGCCAGCGATGGCTGGAAGGCGCGACCACTTGGAAGGCCTTCACGCCTCCAGTGCGGTTCGTTCGCGCCGGAGCTGGTGCTTCGACCACTGGCGCACGTTCCTCGACAGGGGCCTCGGGTGCGGGAGCGGGCGTTTCGGGCTGCTGGAGCACGAGTTGCTCGCGTTTTGTGCGGAGGACAAAACCACCCTCGGGCCTCGCTTTGGCACTCACCGGCATCGTTCCGCGGCCTTGGGCTCCAAAGTAGGAATGATCGAAGAACTGCTCCGGGACCGCGCTGTGCTCCGCGAGTGTCGTGAAGAAGCCCGTCGCATCCGAAGGACTGAAAAGCAGGTGCAGCGGCCTTCCGGTGGCCGTGGCGGCATCGAAGTCAAAAAGCTCCTGCGCATGATCCGACCACGCGGTGATGCGCCCATTCACATCACAGGCAAGCAAATCGACGGTGACAATCTGCATGACCGGTTCAGGCGGAGCCGAGGCCACCGGTGTCACAGGCTCCTGCACTTCCTCCACATCCGGTGTCTCAGCGACGGGTTCGTCGGCGGATGTTTGGAAGAAATGGATGGTGCAGTGAGGGTCGCCCTGCGAATCCGGCACGACAGAGAGGTGCAGGATCACCTCAACATACTCGCCTTCGCCGCGTTTTACTCGAACACCAAGCGCCTCGGGCGTGGAACCCTGCCCGCGCATCACACGAAGCGCATCACGACGTGCGGCGGCACTTTCGGGATCGAGCCAGGCATCCAGCGGATACCGGCGCAGCTCGGATTTGGGCTGTCCGAGGAGTTCCTCTGCCTGTTGATTGACCTCGAAGATGACACCGGACTTGTCGGTGAGCACGATGGCGAGCGGGCTGCCTTGCATCAGCGTGCGCATCTTGGCCTCGAGACCGCGCAATTGCTCCTCGTGACGGCAGTTCTCGGTCACATCTTGAATGCTCACGAGCAGCCCGCCGCTAGAAAGTGCCACCGGCTGGAACTCGATTTCCTTCAGCAAACCATCCGCGGTGGCCAGTGAGATCGTTCGCGTGAGCTGCCTGCGCCACACGCTTTCCCGCCAAGCCAGCGTGACATGCTCGCGGTGCTCGGTTGTCGGGCAGCCATGCACGAGCCATGACTCGACACCCGCGTCTTTTTCAATCGCACGACCGAGGAGCTTTGCGAGACGCTCGTTTTGATAAACCAGGCCGCCACGCTCATCGAGGACGAAGATGCCGCAAGGCACGCCTTCGAGGAATCCACGCAGACGCGTCTCGCGTTTCACAAATCCCCGCTCGGCCTCCATCATCGTGCGAAGTTCCTGCTGGGCTCGCGAGAGATCGTTTTCGAGCTTTTGCACTGCCTCGGGAGAAATGACCGGTGCAGCAGGTTTCACCTCAGGTGCCGGCGGATAGGCTGCGGGAACCGGTGCCAAGGAGGAAGGCACCGCCACGACGAGGAATCGACGCGCCGACGTGCCATCGAGTTCCTTTTCCGGACGCATCGCCGAGACCACCCACCTCGTGGGTGATGACTCGGACGCCCGGCGAGTGCTCAGCACCACCGGTTTTTCATTCTTCAAGACTTCGCTCCATTGCTCGCGGAGCGCTGGAATCTCCGCTGGCGAGGCAAAAGCCTCCCAAAGCGTCGTGCTGCCTTCGTGGATGCCTTTGTCGAGCGTCAGATGTGCCGCGGAGGCATTCACGCGGATGATCGCAGCCGATTCGCTGACCACGAGCATCGGCAGACTGCAATCGAAAGGATCCGGCAGAGCGGGTGTGGCTGCAGCATGGTCCTGGGGATGCTTTTCCTGCGGCTCGTCATCGCCTTGCTTCTGGCCCGTGGTGAATTTTTCGCATGTCACCATCAAGCCGCCGACAGTCGCATCGGCGCTCTTCCTCCACGGCCGGACCTCCCAGCGGTAAACGGTGTTTTTACCACCCGCGTCGTGCTCGCTGCGAACGATGTGCCCCTGCAATGCCCGGTCATAAACCTGCCGCCAGCCCGGATGGAGGTTTGGGAAGATGTCATATTGGCAGCGTCCGACGATCGGCTGCACATGCTGAAGTCCGAATTCCCGCAACCACTGCCGGTTCGCGAGGACGTAGCGCATGGCGCGATCAAACACCGCCATGGCGACCGGTGCGTTTTCAACCAAGGCACCGGTGGCGGTGGTCAGCTCACCATCCCCATCCACCGCGTCTGGTGTGCGAGCTTTAACCGGTGGGGCATCGGCAGGCGCGACGGGCGATTTGGGCTGAATGACATTTCTGAGCACCGATGACGACATTGATGGCTAAAGCGTGAAAAATTTAAAAACTTTTAATGATTAACCCATCCAGAATTCCCAACAAGGAGAAAAAGCCGTAAACTTGCGTCGCAGTTCAGCAACAAACGCGTGGAGTGGCAAGAGCCATTTTGGGGCCGTGTTGAAGCATCATTCGCGGTGGTAAGGCTCTCCTCGGAGGATCGTGTGCGCCCGATAAACTTGCTCGAGCAACACGACTCGCGCGACTTCGTGTTGGAGCGTCAGCGAAGACAAGGTCCAGATCTCGTCGGCAGCCTCGCGAAACGCCTGGGAATGCCCTTCCGCGCCGCCGATGATCAAGCTGGCGCATTTGACTCCTGCCATCTGGCGGGCTTCGATCCAACGCGCCATTTCCATGCTACGCAGGGCTTTTCCCCGCTCGTCGAGCACCACCCGGAGCGTTTTTTCGGACGCCGCCAGCAACTGCGCCTCGACCTGTTTGCGCGGGCCGTCCTTGATGACGACCTGTTCGAACTTGGTGTAGTTCCGCAGCCGCTCCAAATACATGTCCGCGGCTTCGCGAGCCCACGAAAAGGCTGGTTTTCCCACGGTGATGAAGCGCCACGTCATGACTGCGCATGGCGGCGGAATGCCGGCATTTCAATCACCAAGCGCAAAACCCTCCAATCCTAGAAATTTCATTCTATCAAAGTAATTCGACTAGTTCCCACCATCCTTGTTGTTGCACATTTTAAAAGACTCGTTAAAATGAGAAAGTTAATTCAAAAAAGTTAACCCACCTCTGAAACATGAATAAGACCATCCGTCTCTCCGCGACCGGCTTCGCCGCCGTGCTGATCTCTTCCTGCTCTTTGCCACCGCGTCAGGCTTGGCAGCAAATTCAGACCCAAGGATTGATTCCTTATATGATGGGTGGAGGAGCCCCTCTCAAAGTGACGCCGCAGCGGACTTACTCGTCTCTTGCCAGCAACACCCCGGTGCTGTCCCAAGACCGTTCCTATGCCGCCACGACCACTCCAAGTCTGATCGGCCCCACACTGCCCTCAACGCCACCTCCTTCGATGCTGAATTCGTCCAGCATGCCCACTGCGACAGCCGTGGCGGACCTCCCGGGCTATGTCCGCTCGCCGTTCACGAATCCTCCGCGCCTCGTCGATGTGCGTGGCATGAGCGCTGGTTCCAAAGTCGTGTGCCCTTACACACAAAAGCCTTTCCTCGTCCCAGGCGGAGTGACTGCGGCACCTTCGGCTCCGAAGATCGCCTCCTCGCCTGCTCCTCGCCGCATGGATCCGCCTGCTCCTGCTCCAAACAGCAATGTCGCCGCGCTCACCAAGCCTGCGCCCTCCGCTCCGGTCGTCAATCCCACCCCTGCCCCGACGCAGCCTAAAGTGGAGCCCGCTCCAGCCGCCAACGCCACGCCCGAGCTTCCCTATGGCAGCCCCATCAGCGGCCGCCCCGGCTTTGTGAATAGCCCGTATGCTGCCAAACATCAGTTGGTGGACGTTACCGGCCTTCCCGTTGGCATGGAAGTGAAGTGCCCCTACACCGGCAAACTCTTCCGCGTTCCCCCGCAGTAAGTATCTGAAACGCTTTGGTTTCCCACAACCCGGTCTTGGAGTCCAAGACCGGGTTTTTCGTGCTCACGACCGAAGAGAACCGTTGTTCAACCACCGGAATCAAAGCCAAAAAAAGGCCGCCTCATGGAGGCGGCCTCGTCATTTCAGCGATGATCTTAGCTCTTCAAATACCTGGATTGCCTCCTCCCGGAGTTAGCGGCACATCGGCCTTCAAGCGGAAGAAGAGATGGCTCGCCGAACCAGTTCCAAGCGTGAGAGCCGCACTGCTGCCTGTCTGCGCCGAGCCGACCTGCGTCCAGTTTTGCAGATCGCTGCTGCACCAGATGGTGAAGCTGCGGCGGGTGCTGCCAGTCCAGTCGAGGTCGATGTTACCTGTGTTGGAGTCATAATGAAAATCGGTGACGGCAAAGCGGGAGTTCGCGCTGAAGGGATTCGTGTCGGCGCGGTATTCATCGAGGTCGGTGATGCCATCGCCATCGAAGTCGCTGCTCGCGCTGGTGCCGAGCAAGTTCAGGTTTGAGCCCAAACCAGCCGCGGCGGCTCTTTCGAGCTCCCACGAGTCGGCGATGCCATCACCTGTGCCGCCGCCGGCGAGCACGTCGAGGTCCGCGCCGGGATGCAGCCGCGTGCTCAGACCACCGAGATGGATCCAGCCGCAATTCGCCGAGTAGGCGTAGCCACTCATCGCGCCGCTCGTGAGGTTCACGCGAGGTGGCGCGGCGATGGTGGGATCAAAGTAGATCCAGCCAATGTTCGCCCCATACGCATAGCCGCTGAGATTGCCCGCGCCGTCGTGATTCACGCCGACGTCACCCCCAGTTTGCGAATAGCCGGACGTGGTGGAAGGCGAGCCATCGCCGAGATCGATCCAGCCGACATTGGCGCTGTAAACCCTTCCATGAAGCATGGTGGTCTCGATGACCGGCGCATCGACGGCGAGCGGATTCGTGCGCCAGTTCAGCCAGCCGAAATTCGCCGCGTAGGTGAAGCGGTTCGCAGGTGAGATCGTGCTCACTGCGGGCTCAGCGAGCACGAGACAGCATTCAAAGCCTGCCTGAAGGCTGGTGACGCCTTGCCCGGCTAGCACGCCGCTGACATCGACAGCAACTGGGGTGTCGCGGGAGATGGTCGTGCCATCTCCCACGGCTCCGGTGGTGTTGGTTCCCCAGGCGAAGAGATCACCATCGCTGGTGAGTGCGTAGCCCGTGAACGTGCCTGCGGAAATGGCGGCCACGGTTTTGCCGGAGAGCACGCCGGTCATGTCCACGGCGACGGGCGAATCCGCCTGCGTGGTGGTGGTGGCGTTGCCGAGGGCTTCGGTGTCATCCGCGCCCCAGGCATACACGGTGCCATCGGAGGCGAGCGCAAGGCTGTGCTGGTAACCGGCGGAGATGTCCGTGATGGATTTCGTGGCGAGCACGCCTGTCACGTCCACGGCGACGGGTGACAGACGATTGGTGCCTGAGGTGCCATCGCCGATCTGGCCGCGGTTGTTCACCCCCCAGCCGAAGAGCATGCCGTCGGTGGTTAGCACGATCATCTGGTAGGCTCCCACGCTGAGTTTGGAGACAACTTTACTGGAGAGCACCCCGCTCACATCCACGGCGACAGGAACTGTGCTGCCGCTCGATGCACCATTTCCCAATGTGCCGGCCGCTCCCCAGGTGTACACCTGGCCGTTGGAGTCGAGCACGGCACTGGTGCCCCAGCCCGCCTGGATTTGCACGATCGTTTTCCCGGAAAGCACGCCACTGGTATCCACGGCGACAGGCACATGGCTGTCAGAAGGAGAGCCCGTGCCGAGTTCGCCGGCAACGTTGCTGCCCCAGGCATAGAGCCCGCCATCGGAGGTGAGGGCGAGTGAGTGCTCATACCCGGCGGCGAGAGCCACGACGGTCTTGCCAGAGAGCGCTCCCGTCATGTCCACAGCGACAGGGGATGAAGAGAAGGTGGTGCTGTTGTCACCGAGTTGGCCTTTGTTATTTGCTCCCCAGGCATAGACCTTGCCATCGGAGGTGAGTGCCAGTGTGTGGGCGGCCGTGGCGGATGACACGATCGCGGTGATCGTCTTGCCAGAAAGCACGCCGGAGACATCGGTGGCCACGGCGCTGGGACGGTTGGTGATGCTACCGTCGCCGAGCATGCCGCTCGTGTTGTAACCCCAGCCGTAAGGAGCGGCGGCGGCCTGCAAAACGGCCGTGGTGGCGAGAAAAGCGGCCGCGAGCACCGCATGCATCGCCGGCGGTGGCAGCAGCATGGGTGGTGGAGGCAGCGGTGGTGTTTTCGCAGGCGGCGGCAGCGGCCGGCGCACGATGAGAGGTGAAAAAGAATTCATGGCGGTGAGCAAGTGCGTGTTGCGAACGCGGGAGGATCAAAGCGGGAGATTCGCGAACGGATTCGTCGCACCAGAGGCGGACTGCATCGGCGCGAGACCGCCGGTGCCCGGTGCGGGCTGCACGGGAGCCATCGTGTTCGAGCGGAAGGTGTTGCGAGTGACGTTGTTCTGATCGCTGCCCACCTCGACACCGAATTTGCCATTCGAAGACGAGCTGCACTGGTCGATCGTGTTGCCGTTGTTGCCGTGGTAGCCGTCGGCGACGTTGTTGCTCGCCACGCAATTCGTCAGGCGGCACTTGTCGCTGAAGTAGAAACCGTCACCGCTCGCAGGCGGACCACCAATCTGCTGCTGCGTGCCGTTGCGATCCGCGGTGCAGTGCGTGAAAGAGCAGTCGCTCGTCGCGTGGAAGCCGTCACCGGTGTTTTGCTGCGCCACGCATTGCACAAAGTTCGTCGCGTTGTCATACACGACCGGGCCGCCGACCACCGCGGTGTTCTCCACCCAGAAACCGTGGTCCATGTTGAAGAAGCTCGAGACATTGTGAATGACGCAACCGTTGCGCACATGCACGCCCGGATCGCCGTTGCCAGTGGCGCTGCTGTTCATCAAGACGCTGCCCTGGTTCAAATCGAAGCCGGTGGAGCCGCAGGTGCGCACCGCGCAGCCATGCACGCTCGCATTCATCGCCGTCACGATACCGCAACCGGCCACATCATTCACCGTGCAGTCCACCACACGCACATTGTCCTGGCCTTGGATGCCGATGCCTTGGATGCCAGTCGAGCTGCAGGCGCTGATCACCGAGGCCTTCCCCGTGTAAATGCCGCTATGAGCACCAGGACCACCCGATCCAGGCCCCTGCACCCAGGGTCCACGCACACGAGACTGGTCCACGAGACTGTCATCGCCCACCTTGATGCCATACGTGGCGATCTCGGAGACATCCACGCCGCTCACGACGCTGTCGTTGTTCAATTTGATGCCCAGCGTCCAGTTGCCACGCACACGTCCGTTGATCACTTTGGTGCGATTCGCGGTTCCGGCCACGCCGCTCTGTGCCTCGATGGCGATCGGGCCCATCCCAGCGCCTGTGTAGCGCACTTCGAAGCCACCAAGATCGAGCGTCACGTTCTCCGCGGTGATCAGGATGTTCTTGTCGAGATTCTCCGTCAGGTAGTAGCGGCCCGGCGAGGCCAGCAGGTAGTAACCGAGGCTGCCGTTGAGATTTACATTGCTCGTGTCGCGGCTCGGAATGTGCTCACCAGCATCGATTTGCATCAGCGTCTTCATCGAAGGTGTGGGCATGCCTCCGGGCGTGAGCGCACGCTCATTTGGATAGGTGAAAGCGGGCCCTGGAGGCGTGAGCTGGCCCTGACCAAAGGCCAGAGCGGGAACGAGGAGTGTCAGAGCAGCGAGACTGTGTCGGAGGAGGGATGCGGTTTTCATGGTGGAGGTGAGTTGCATCCTCCTTTCTCACCAGAGTCGTGAGATGAGTTACACGACCGCTTCAATAAAACTCACGGAACCGCCTTTTCGGGCTGCGTGCCCAGTCCACGCCCACGATGAAGCAGCGTGCGCAAACGCCGTTGCTCGATCTTGCGTGTGTTGATTGGAAACTGCGCCACCTGCGCCAGATAAGCATTCAAATCGAGCGACGACCACGGCGTCATCTTTCGCAGGCCCGTGTGCGTGAACATCCATTCGGCAAAATGACTCCACTCATCGCTCGAACCAGCCGGCACGATCTCTTTGAGCGCCTGCAAGCCCGGATGATCCAGCATCTCCACCGTGCCCTGCGCCGTCATGCGTCGCGAAACATAGGTCTCCGCGAGCTTGAGAAACCATTCCGGCACCGGAGAGGCAGCCAGCGGCGCGATGTCATGCACGAAGGTGCTGCCATTTCCGATCGAAAAGGCCACGCGAGTGCCGTTGGCGTTCAAAGCAAGCGTCCGGCCGATGTTGGGCAGCGTGAAGACCTCGCCCAAAAGACCTCGTGCATCGAGATCACCCACGATCACCTGCTGGTGCGTGGCGCAGGCAAAGCGCCTGCCATCACCGCTGAAGACCACACGCTCGACCGCATCATCCATCCGCAGCGGATCCATCAGCGGCGCCAGCGAACGCGACTTCCAAATGGCTGCGGTGTGATCCGTCGAGCCGGTGATCAAGGCATTCCCATCCGCGTTGAATGCCAGCGATGTGATGGCGCTTTGATGCAGCGGCACAGCGATGCCGCGCGGATCTTCACGCTCGTGAATGATGCGCACGTGCCCATTCCCCAGCCCGAGGGCCACGCGTCGCGTGCCAGCATGCACGGCGATGGCGGAGAGACGCTCCGCGGTGAGTTCACGCGCCTCCTTCTCACCGTCCCACCACACACGAAGGTGGCATTGCTGCTGCAAATCAGGCGATGAAGTGGCCCACACCGCTCCGCGACCATCCGATGAGATCGCCGCGAGCGTCCACAGCACCTTCTTCGAAGGCGGCGGCAGCAGTGTGCGAAGCGCCCCGCCATCCATCGGCACCTCGATGAGTGATCCATCAGCAAGAGCCGCGCGAATTGAATCGCCTTTACCAGGCCCGAGCGCCATCGCCGCCTGGCTCCAGCGCAGCGAATCGAGCAGTTTGGCCTTCGAGCTATCCCACAACGCCGCGACGCCGAGCTCGTTCGATTCCACCAAGGTCACGCCATCGGCACAAAACGTCGCGCAAGCACGACCGCGAAGCCCTGGAAGCGGCGGCGTGCCACCGTGATCCAGCACCATGCCGTAAACCGTGTCCTGCGGCAGCGTGAGCACCTCCAGCCCGCGCCCGAGATCACGCCGCACGGCCATCGCGCGGCCATGCGTGCTCATCGCGATGAAACGGGCTCGCTGCGGCTTGCGCACCGTGATCGCACCTTCGCTCGCCAGCCGCCACATGCGCACGGAAGCATCCGCATTCACCACCACCCCGCTGTCGCCGCTATTCGTCGTCGCGATGTGCCGCACCGCACCGGCGGATTCGAGGGGCGACTTCAATTCCTTGCCAGTTTCGAGATCCATCCACCGCACTCGCAGGTCACGAGCACCGCCAGCCGTCAGCATCACTGGATTTCCACGTCCATTCGCCACCGCCACGGCCGTGACGGCGCTGTCATGAAGATGCGTCACCGCCAGCTTTTCCGTGAGATCAGACAAACAGGCCGCATTCCCCAACGAATCACCCACCGCGATGAGCTTGTTGCCCGTGTTGCTGATCACTGTCACGGCGCCGGGCATCTTCACCAGCAGATGCTTGTCATCTGGATTGAGTATCGAAAGCCTCCGCACCTCGCCTTCCTTGCTTCCAGCCACGATGAGATGCTCATCACCGCAAAGCACCAGCCGCGAAACCTCGCCGGAGACCTCACCCACACGCGTCGGCGGCTTGTCATCCGATGCATTCACGACCCACACCGATCCATCCGCACAACCCATGATGGCGTAACCGGTGGCCGTCGTCGTCGTCACGGCCGTCACCGCTGCGGGCGGCGTCCACTTTTTCTCAAACGAAGGCTCGTCAGGTCGCAGCAGCTTCAAATCACCGCGCTCCTCGCCCATCACCACCAGATTGCCGCTGGATGAAACCTCGAGCACGGACACACGCGTCTTCAGCGACAGCTCACGACGCTTCCACGAGCCTTTGTCGAGATCGAAAAGCATCGCACGCTGCTTCCCGTCCTTCATAAAAACCGCCACGAGCACGTGACCGCCCGCGGAGACCGCACCCACATTCTCCTGCACCTCACCCCACGAAGGATCGACGGCGATCACCGTCTCCACCGGCTGTGGTGTGTCGTCTTGCAAGAGCATCATTTGCAGGTCTGCCGCCGCGGCTTTGAAGCTCGGATCTTGTCGCAATGCCCGCACGAGGCATGCCACGGCACTTTGAGCATCTCCGGTGTTTTTGAACTGCTGCGCGGAAGCATAATCCGCCCGGCTTAACGTGCGGCGCAGCTCCGCTTCGCGAGCTTCGATCACGAGCTGGCGGTCTTCGGCATGCGAGCGGGCCTTCTGCTCTTTGAAATACAAAATCGTGCTCGCTGTGAATCCACCGACCACAGCCATTGCGGCCACGCCGGCACTCACCACGAAGGGCAGATGCCTCCGCGTGAACTTTTCCATCACATACGTCCACGACCGCTCACCCGCGAGCACCGGCTCGTCATGCAGATGACGCTGTATGTCATCGGCAAAAGCCGCCGCGCTGGCGTAGCGACGCGTGGAGTCCATTTCGAGCGCCTTCAGCACGATCGCGTCGAGGTCACGCTTCTCCGTTTTGGTTAGCAGGATGGACTTCGGGAGCAGCGAAGGCAGCGTGACATGCTTCGCCACCGGCCACTGACGTGCCTCGTCATTCGCTTTGCGCTCCACCTGCAAGGGCGTCTGGCCCGTGAGCAGCTCGTAAAGCACCACGCCGAGCGCATACAAATCCGAGCGGGCATCCACATGATGCGCACCCCAGGCACTTTGCTCCGGGCTCATGTAGCCCGGCGTGCCCACGGCCTGATGAATCGAGGTCATCGCGCCTGTTTCATGATCATCCGCCGCCTCCGGCGTGACTTCGAGTGCCTTCGCGATGCCGAAATCGATGATCTTCACCACGCGTTCGCAGCCTGCGCCGGCCACGAGGATGTTCGATGGCTTCAAGTCGCGATGCAGCACGCCTTTCTCATGCGCATGCTGCACCGCATCACAGATCGAGCAGAAGATCTGCAGCCGCTCATCGAGCGTGACATGATAATTCTCGCAATACGCCGTCACCGGCTCGCCGCGCACCAGCTCCATCGCAAAGAAAGGCTGCCCGTGCATCGTCACGCCGCTGTCCCACAGCCGCGCGATGCCCGGATGTTCCATCCTCGCCAGCGTCTGGCGTTCCGTCTCAAAGCGGGCCAGCACATGGTAGCTCGCGATTTGCGGCTTCAGCACCTTGATGGCCACTTCGCGCTTCACCGGCTCGCGTTGCATCGCCCGGTAAACATTCGCAAAACCGCCCTCGCCGATCTTCTCGATCATCGAATGCCTCGGCACCCGCGGCATGTCACCTGCCGCCGGAGCCGGCGTGATCTCCGTCTCCGCCTCCACATCCGGCTCTTCCATCAAATCACGCAGCACACACGCCGGGCAAAAGAACCCCGAGCCGCGTTTCTCCAGCAGCGTGTGGCAGATTTCACATTCAGGCATGATCGTTACTTAACGCGAGGTGAGCCGTCAGTTACCGTAAAGTCCTAAAAGATGCCTCAGCTCGTCATCCACCTCCGCTTCGCTGTCCACCGTGGCGGCCACATGCTCGCGTAAAAGCTCGCGGAAGCGCTTCCGGAGGCGGTGAACGGCCACACGAGCCGCTCCCTCGCTCATGCCGAGCTTTTCCGCGGCCACGCCATGCTGGGCTTCTTTGCCGTGAACCATCAAAAACTCGCTCAACACCGCAAACTGCTCTTTTTTGCCTGTGAGCACCTGTTCGAGCTCGAGAGCCTTGAAGGCATGATCGAGCAGCGCCACAGCCCAGCGACGCTCGTAAAACGCATCCGGTGAGAGCCCGTCGCCCTGCTTCGCGCACACGGCCTCGACCTCGGTGGTGTCAAAGTCCACGCGTTGCAGCCTGCCACCACGTTTCACCGTCATTTCGGCACGACGCCAGTTCGAGATGAAGCGCTTCATGGCCCCAAGCAGGTAGCTGCGCATGCGGCCCTTCTCGCTGTCGGCATTCTTGATCGTCTCATCCTGCATCAGATGGGCAAAGAACGACTGCGTCACGTCCTCGGACTCCGCCGGGCTCATGCCATCGCGACGCGCAAACGCATACAACGGAGCCCAGTACATCCGGCAGAGGCCCTCCAGTGCCCGCGTGTCCGCCACGCCGGCGAGACGCACCTGCGTCCACGAGGTTTCAGGAAACTGGCCGGCACGGGTGAAATTCGATGTCATAGATCAAGCAACGCGGAAATGGAGCATCATTGCACCGCGGAGGCAATCCCGATGCCGATCTCCACCGTCGGTTCCTTTGCATCCCGCATCGGCGGGCTCGTCGGCGCACCGCCCTGCGATTGCAGATCCGTGCCCACCGACCAGATCCAGCCGTGGCGGATGTCATAATGCAGCGGCGCGGCCGAGAACGGATCGAGCGGGACATCGAGCAGATACTTCGGCTTCAGGCTCTCCAATGTCGGCGGCAGTGTGCGCTGCTCGGCCACACATCGACGCATGGCAAACAGCGTGACGACCAGCCCGCCGCGTGCCTTCGCGAGTCCCAGCTTCGCCGGCAGCGAGCGATACCCTGCCATGCGAGCCGCGGTGTAAGCCTCGCCCGCCGCATTCGGCTGAAAGCCCTGCTGATGCAGCGCCGCCGAATCCTCCACACTGATGAGGCCCGTGTTCGCCAGCGGTGCCTGCGCCTCCATGCGCAAGCGTCTGAAATGATCGACAAAGAGCTGCAACGTGGTGTGCGGCTTGAAGAACAAACGCCCCGGCCGCTTGAGCTGCGCCCCGCCCGGCATGGTATCCAGCGGCTCGCCGCTCGCCGGCCCAAAGATGAGCTTCTTCTCGTGCAGATAAAACGCACCGAGTGCCTGCACGAGCGTGTCATTCGCCGGCAGGCAGATGCTGTATTGCCGCTGATACTGCCGCAGCATCGGCTCCGGCAAACGCGTCTGCTTCAAAAGCTCCGCCAGCGCCTGCGCCGCCAGTTCCTGCGCCTCGAGCGACCTTGAGTAGAAGGACGGCCAAGCCCAGATCTCCTCGAGACGCTTCGCAAGGTCCGCGAGATCAATCGCTGCCACGAAGGCACCTTCCTCCTGACCCAAACGCGAGAGATAAGCGCTCTCCGCCTGCTTCAACGCGAACACCATCGGCCATCGCGGATCACTGCCGAGGTCCGCCGCGTGCCACGACGCATGCGCCGGATGCCAGTCCGGGTCTTCGAGGAGGTCACGCAGGTTGTCGAGCGCGGCACCATTGCCTTTGAAGAAACGTGAAAGCGTGGGCGTGTCCCACATCCACGGCGGTGTGGCCGGCATCGTGCCCGCAGGCATCGGCACCACGGCGTCGAGGAAGCGCTTCAGCTTCTGCGGCATGCGGATCACCGGCGTCTTGTCCATCGCCCGCATCGGCCGCAGATCATCATCCGCGCCCTTTGGCTCATCGTGAAGATACTGCCAGGCCACAAACACAAACAGCAGCAGCCCCATGCTGAGCAAGATGAGCGCCGGCCACGATC
The DNA here is from genome assembly GCA_937872615.1 of uncultured Verrucomicrobiaceae bacterium. Lineage (GTDB taxonomy): Bacteria > Verrucomicrobiota > Verrucomicrobiia > Verrucomicrobiales > Verrucomicrobiaceae > Prosthecobacter. Next base: position 22,689 of record CALMTT010000233.1, read on the forward strand.
CCTCACGCTCGGGCAAAGGCTGCCGACGGCGCACCATCGGCACATACGCTGGCGCGGGAGCTGGTGGCGGCGGTGCAGCCTCGGGTGGTGGCGCGGCCACTTGGGGTTGAAGCCGCAGCCGCCGCCTTCGATCATGCGCCCGCCGACCAGCATGTCGCGCAGGATCTGCGCCTCGTCGGAGCGGCCGCTGACCTCGCTGACGTATTCGCCGTCGAAGTGCACGCCAATGTGCTCGGCAAACGGCCGCGCGAAGCCGATGGCCCATTGCGGGTAGAGCACGCCCTGCATGCGCGTGGGAACGGACAGATCGTTCCTGACGGCGTTGTGGTCCCACAGATTGGGGCCGTGCGTGGGCAGGTAGTGCACGTAGGCGCCGGGCTCCTCGGCGGTCATCTGCCCGCGCCAGCGGTTGGTGGCCAGCTGGTTGGCGCGCATCTCGGGCGTGAAGTGGATCGAAAAGTCGCTGCCGCGCGCGTCGGAAAAATGCAGCCGGAAGTCCCCCTCGGCCGGGTAGCGCGCGGCGGTGGCGCGGCACAGCGCGCCGACCAGATCGATGGGAAAGCGCGCCTGCGGGGTTTGCAGCAGATCCAGGTTGCGAAAGTAGGTGATCTTCACCCAGCGCTGGCCGCGCCGGCGCAGCGCGATGGCCAGCGGGTCGATGATGGAGCAGAACCAGGTGGAGACGACGAAGCTGGCCGATTCGAGCAAGGGCCGGGCGGCCTCGGGAATCTCGGTCACGCGCGTGCTGGGCTCCATGTACAGGCGCAGCCGCGCGCCGCGCGCGCGCGCC
>CALMTT010000234.1 GCA_937872615.1 uncultured Verrucomicrobiaceae bacterium
GGTCATCGGCGTGTTTGTGGCGGTGGCGGGGCTTGGGCTGGCGCTGGCGAGCTTGCTGTTGGAGCGTCGCGCGGATTTGAGCACGCTGCGTTCGCTGGGGATGACGGGTCGGCAAATCGCGGCCACGAGCGCCTGGGAAGGTGCGGGTGTGGCAATGGCGGGCGCGGCGATGGGTTTGATCTCCGGCGGCTGGCTTGGCTGGCTCTTGATCTATCGCGTGAACAAGCAGTGCTTCGGCTGGACGCTGAGCTTTGCGATGCCGTGGGGGCAGATGATCATCCTTTTGATGGCTGTCGTCGGCGTTGGCGCACTCGTCTCCGCGATGGTGGGCAAGTGGGCTGCGAAAATGAAATGGGAGGAACGGGAATGAGGACGTTTGCGATCATCTTGATGCTGTTCACGACGTGTGTGCTTGCGCAGACCACACCCGATGGCTTCGCGATTCCGCAAAAAGGGCGCGTGTTTGAGTTTCCGCGGGATCATGGGAGCCACGGCGAGTTTCGCACGGAGTGGTGGTATCTCACGGGGCATCTCGATGGGGCGGATGGACGGCGCTTTGGCTTTCAGGTAACGTTTTTCCGTCAGGCGGGTCGCGATGCGGCGACTGGGAATGTTTCGCATCTGCATCTGGCGCATGCGGCGTTGCTCGATGCGAAGAGCGGACGGTTTTTGCATGAGGAGAAGCTCAATCGCGAAGGTTGGGATGCCTTTTCATCGGCGACGACACTCGATGTGCGGAACGCGAACTGGTCGCTGAAGCTCGATGAACTCACGAAACGTCTTCAAGTCGTCGCGACGGTGAAGGCGGAGGCGGTGTTGAAGCTCGAACTGGAAGCTGTGAAGCCGCTGGTGGTCTTTGGTGAGGAGGGTGTTTCGCGTAAAGGCGCGAATGAAAGCGCGGCGAGCCATTACCTGACCTTTCCACGGCTCAAGGCGAGTGGCAGCGTGAAGATCGGAGCGCAGGAGCATCGCGTGAAGGGCGAGGCGTGGATGGATCATGAGTTCAGCAGCTCGCAGCTCGATGAAGGCCAGGCAGGCTGGGACTGGGCGGCGATCCAGCTCAAGGACGGTCGCGAGATCATGGTGTATCGCATGCGGCGCACGGATGGCAGCACGGACGCGGCCTCGACGCTCACGTGGATCGCGAAGGATGGTGCTTTAAAGAAGGCAGCGTTTGATTGGAAGGCGCTCGGCACCTGGAAGAGCCCGCACAGTGGCGCGGCGTATCCGAATCAGGTGCGCATCGAGAGTGAGGGCAGCGTCTTTGAACTGCGTCCGGTGGCACCAGATCAAGAGCAGGGCGGCTCGATCACGGGGCTGCCGTATTGGGAAGGTGCTTGTGATGTGCTCGATGCACGCGGCGAGGTGATCGGTCGGGCCTTCCTTGAGCTCGCAGGCTATGCGGGCGATTTGAAGAGGCACCTCGGTGGCACGCAGGCACAAAAAAGGCGGGAGTGACCTCCCGCCTTCAGTTTGAAATTTCACTCACCACCCGTAGCGGCGATAGCTGGTGCTCGTGGGCCAATAGACCGGACGATACACATAGCTCCAGCCACCGTAGTGGCTCATCGGCCAGCCATAGCTTTGGCAAGGACTGCCGTAGCTGTAGTAGCGCGAGTAGCCGGGAGAGCGCCACTGTGAGGTGTAGGGGTAGGCGTAGTAGTTGGAGTTCGATCCATACCACGTGGACCCGTAGTAAGGGCGACCCCAGCCGTAGTTCGAGTAGTAGGGCCGCGAGTGACGCGTGAAGAGGCTGAGCAAGCCAAACGATGCCGTCGAGCGGCCGCCATAGTATGGCGAACACGGGTCGTAGCGGGTGTTGCGGAAGAGCCAGCTATTCGCCTGGGCGTTTTGCGTGGCTCCGGCGACGGCGGAGGTGAGCAGCGGCGGGGTGGCACGGGTGCGGGCGATGCCGCTGCCGAGAACGCCAGAGCCGTAGGGCCTGGCGCAGGAGGTGAGGACCAAGGCGCACGCGGTCAAAGTGACAGCGGCGAGACGAGGAAGGAGTGTTTTCATAGTCGTCAGGGGTGTGACCGCTGCCATGGCACCAGAAACCCACGCGACTGACAAGCTCGCCGAGCGACTTTAAATCGACTCGATATGCTCGTTATGGAAAAACAGGCTTAGAAGCCCCAAATCTGGATCGGTGAGCTATCCACCGGCTTTTTGTGAGGCTCCTTGTGCAGCACGAGCTGGAGCTGCTTGGCCCATTCACGGATGGCAAAGCGTGCCTGGCCCGTGGGATAGGCCTCCTGCACCGGAATGACGATGATCGTCTTGGCTTCCTCCTTGTCCGCGAACTCATAAACGGGCTTCCGGCTCTTCGGTTCGATGAGGCGGCCTTCGATGGTGGTGGAGGCGCGGACGGGCTTCCAGATCAAATCACCCACGGCCGGGAACGTGATCAAATCGATCGCTTCGCGGGCGATGAAGCCAGTGAAGGCATTTGGCTCCCACTCGAGCAAATGCAGGTCGAGGGTCATCGCGTCCTTCGAGGGCGCATCGACGACCGTGTAGCGGGGATGCTTCGCGCTCTTGAAGGCGCTCACGAATTTCTTGTGTGCATACTTTGCCAGCTCCTCGAGCTTCTTCTGGCGGCGCTCATCGCTGAATTCGACCTTCGCGAGGTAATTCTGCATCGGCCGCACCGCATCGATGCTCACCGGAGCAATGTAGAGCTGGGTCTTCTCATCTGCGGCCGCCTGCAGCTTCTTGTCGGTGGTCCACCAGTTGCCGAGGAAGGGGGACTTCGAGCGGTCTTCCTTCAGGTCTTTCCCATGCGTGAGGAAGGCGGAGGGCTTCACGCTGACGGACGCCACCACGCTTTTGGCCGTCTTGCAGGAGCAGAGCAGGGAGGCGGCGAGGGCCAGAAGGAGGAGACTGAGGCGGTGCATGAGAGTCAGGGGTGCGGCAGGCGTCAGGGGTGAGAGGCGGGGCGGGCGTTCTATTCCACTTACGCCCCATGTGCTACCCCAGAACGGTGCTTTTCACTCAAAAGATCATGTGACGGTTTGCGCCCGGAATGCCCGGATGGTAGCTTTCCGCCCTTTTTCGCGCCTCATGGAAAGCCTCAACTTCATCGGAACCCTCCTGCTGGTCGTCCTCGTCTTCAATCTCATGATCGTCGTTCATGAGTGGGGCCACTTCCTCGCCGCCCGGTGGCGTGGGCTGAAGATCGACAAATTCTACGTGTGGTTCGGCAAGCCGCTCTGGAAGAAGACCATCAACGGCGTCGAATACGGCCTCGGCACCATTCCCTTCGGCGGCTTTGTGGCGCTGCCGCAAATGGCACCGATGGGCGGCCTCGAGGGCGAGGTGGATCAGGAAAACCTCCCTGCCATCACACCGCTCGACAAGGCCATCGTCGCTTTCGCTGGCCCGCTCTTCAGCTTCCTGCTCGCCTGTGCCTTCGCGGTGGCGGTGTGGCAGTTTGGCAAACCGCAGAGCGAGTCGCATTCCACGACCATCGTCGGTCATGTGGCCAAGGGCAGCCCCGCTCAGAAGGCGGGCATCCTTCCCGGCGATGTCGTCAAAACCGTGGACGGCCATCCGGTGAAGCGTTTCGAGGGTCTCGTGGACAGCGTGCGCTGGAGCATGGTGGCCAGCGAGGGCGACACGATCCCGTTTGAGGTCGAGCGTGCCGGACAGGCGGGTCTTTTGAAGATGGATGTCGATCCGAAAGCCTGGGACAACACCGACACGGCGGAGGAAAAAGAGGAAAAGACCTCTTGGTGGAATTTTGTCTTCAAACGCCCTGAGCTGCGCGAGGTGGGACTCATGGGCCAGATGACGCCGATGGTGGGCCAGGTGATGCCAAACAGCCCTGCAGACGAGGCCGGCCTGAAGCCTAGCGACCTCATCGTGCGTGCCGATGGCAAACCACTGCGCAGCATGGGCGATCTCGCCGATCACATCGAAGACAAGGCTGGCAAGGTCGTGCAACTCGACGTCGAGCGTGACAGCAAGATGATCACCCTCTCCATCACGCCGCGCATTCCGGACAAGAACAACATGAAGGAGTTTGGCGACAAGAAGGAATACCCGATGGTCGGCATCTCGTGGGATGCGGAAGGCAAGCGCACCACCATCAAGCCCGGCCCATCGCCCGTCGAGCAGGTGAGCGATGCCATGCGCCACATGGGCGCCCTCGTTTCGAAGCTGCTCTCGCCGAAGTCCGACCTCAGCCCCGCGCACATGAGCGGCCCTGTCGGAGTCGGCCGCCTTTATTACAAGCTCTTCCAGCATCCGGATGGCTGGCGCCTCGTGTTGTGGTTCAGCGTCGTCTTCAACATCAACCTCGCCATCATGAACATGCTGCCCTTCCCGGTGCTCGATGGCGGGCACATCACCATGGCCGCGCTGGAGGCCATCCGCCGCAAGCCGCCGACGGGCCGCTTGCTCGAGTATGTGCAGACCGCCTGTGCGCTCGCGCTCTTTGGTTTCCTCATATTTGTCACCGTGAAAGACACCGGTGATCTCTTTGGTGGCGGCTCCAAGAGCCAAGGCGATGGCAAGACGCTGCAAATCGAGTGGTTGCCGAAGGAAAAGCGTTCTGCGCAGCCGTAAGGCCGCGGCACTCGCGAAAGGATTTCATCTTCAGCGCACGTTCACTGGCCCTTCCGGTCCATGAAACGTCTACTGCTCTGCTTTTCGCTGCTTTCCACCCTGCTCGTCGCGGCTCCGCCGAACTTCCTCATCATCCTCGCCGATGATCACGGCTATGGCGATGTCTCCGCGTATCATCCCTCCGATGTGCGCACGCCAAACATCGACCGCATCGGCAGCGAGGGCATGCTCTTCACCGCGATGCGGGCGAACTGCACCGTGTGCTCGCCATCGCGTGCGGCCTTGCTCACGGGTCGCTACGCGGATCGCGTGGGCGTTCCCGGCGTGATCCGCACGAAGCCGGAGGACTCGTGGGGCTACCTCAAACCGGGCGTGCCGACGCTGGCGGATGAATTGAAGAAGACGGGCTACCACACCGGCATCATCGGCAAGTGGCATCTCGGCCTCGAATCACCGAACACGCCCAACGAGCGCGGCTTCGACCACTTCCACGGCTTCCTCGGCGATATGATGGACAGCTACACCACGCACCTTCGCCATGGAAATAACTACATGCGGCTCAATCGCGAGGTCATCGAGCCTCAAGGCCATGCCTCGGATGTTTTCACGACGTGGACCGCGGATTACCTCCGCGAGCGTGCGAAAGCCGGAAAGCCCTTCTTCCTCTACCTGGCCTACAACGCCCCGCATTTCCCCATCGAGCCGCCGGCGGAATGGCTCGCCAAGGTCAAACAGCGTGCCCCGCAGCTCGATGAGAAGCGGGCGATGAACATGGCCCTCGTCGAGCATCTCGATCACTGCGTCGGTCAGGTGCTCGCCGTGCTCAAAGAGACCGGTTTGGAGCAAAACACGCTCGTCGTGTATGGTGCCGACAACGGCGGCTCCGTGCCGCATGCGCAGAACAATGATCCATGGCGTGGCGGGAAGCAGGATCACTACGATGGCGGCCTTCGCGTGCCGTTCATGCTGCGCTGGCCGTCGCAAATCAAGCCCGGCAGCCGCAGCGATTACCAAGGCCTCAACTTCGATCTCTTCCCCACCTTCCTCGAGCTCGCAGGCCTCAAACCCTCCGCGGAACTCGACGCGGTGAGCCTCGTGCCGCTGCTCAAAGGCGGAAGCATCACTCAACCGCGTGATCTCTACTTCGTTCGCCGCGAAGGCGGCCGTCAGTATGGCGGCAAAGACTACCAGGCCCTCATCCGCGGCGAGTGGAAGCTGATGCAAAACGATCCTTTCAGCCAGCTCGAGCTCTATAACCTTCACAACGATCCCTTCGAGAAGACCAACGTCGCCGCGAAAGCACCGAAAATCTTCAACGAGCTCTCGACCGCGCTTCGCGGGCACATTCAGCGTGGCGGAAGCACGCCATGGCAAAAGCAGTAAAGCGCAAACACCGCGCATTGCCGCCCTCTTCATCATTCGTCATTCTGCATTCGTCATTCACCATCCCCATGCCCGCCTTTACCGATCCCTTCAAAGAAGCCCGCGCCGCCACTGGCGTGATGCAGTGCCCGTTTCACGGTGAGAACATCACCATGATCCTCCGCCATGAAGACGTGAGAAAGGCCGCGAAGGATTGGGAGACCTTCAGCTCCGATGTGCCCTTCCGCGTGCCGATTCCGTCTGAGGAAGCCGTGCGCAGCATGCGCCAGCTCCCCATCGAGACCAATCCGCCGGAACACACCGACTACCGTGCCATCGCCGAGCCGTTTTTCCAACGAGCCAAAGACCCGGAGATGATCGCCCGAGTCGAAAACCTCATCGGCGGCATGCTGGCGGATGCGATGCAGCGCGAAAGCATCGAGATCGTGCATGACTTCGCGTTGCCCATCCAGTCGCGAGCCCTCACCTACCTGCTGAATACCGCTGACAAGGAAGCGGACACCTGGATCGGCTGGGGCATCCACGTTTTCAAAGTCACCGGCGGCGAGTTCAAGAAGGGCACCGTGCTTGAAGACTACCTCACGGCGAAGTTTGACGAAGCAGAGGCAAATCCCGGCGAAGATTTTTTCAGCGCTCTCGTGAAGGCCGACTACCGCGGGCGCAAGCTCACGCGTGAGGAATGCATGGGCTTTGCCAATCTCGCCTTCGCCGGTGGTCGCGACACGATCATCCTCACCATCGCCTGCGCCATCGGCTACCTCGCCGAACATCCCGAGGCGCTCGAATACCTCCGCGAGGACCCGAAACGCATCACCCTGGCCAGCGAGGAGTTTTTCCGCGTCTTCATGCCGCTAACGCACATCGGCCGCGTCTGCCCGAAGGACACCGACGTTAACGGCGTAACCGTGAAAGCCGGCGAGCGCATTTCGCTCTGCTGGTCCTCGGCGAATTTCGACGAGAATGTCTTCCCGCAGCCCGAAGAAGTGCGTCTCGACCGCAAACCGAACCCGCACATCAGCTTCGGCTTCGGCACCCACCTCTGCCTCGGTGCTCCACATGCCCGCCTCATCCTGCGCACGCTGCTGAAGTTCTGCTGCGACAAAGTGAAGCGCATCCACCTCCTCCGCGCCGAAAACCGCGTCGAACACGAGGCGAAGTTCGACCGCACACTCGGCTACGATTCGCTTGAGGTGCGCTTTGAGTCGCTGTGACGTCGTTCGCGCATCCGGGCTTCGAACTGGGCGAGCAGCTCGGGTTCGGCTCGGAAGGTTGTGCGTCGAAGCTCCTCTAGCGCTTCCAGGCCTTCGCACAGTCCTTTTTCATCCGCGAGGTCGAGGAGGTTCAGCGTCCCGACAGGAAGAAGACCGCGCTCCGCCGCTGCGGCACGCCCGCGGCGTTCGTCCATCAGGATGATCTGCACATCGTGCTCTACCGCGAGGCTGATGGCCTCGTTCTCACCCCGGCCGAGGCGGATCGAATCGTCGAGATGTTCCACCTCCACCACTCGCAACCATGACGGCGGCTGTTTGAGCCAGGCTGCCACGGCCACGGGAGCCTTTGGGTGTTGCAACTCCTCCAAGACCGCTCGCGGGATCAAAACCTCGCCGAACATCTGGCGCAGCAAATCGCTGCGATCGATGATGATCAGGTAGTTCAACGGCGTGGTGTCCGCCACGACGACGCGGCTCGATTTCATCCGACGAGCTGGCGCAGTTTCTCCCCACTGTCCTGAAGCTCCGCCCAGGTCGCCTGCTGCTCGGCTCCATGACGCTTGAAGAAGCTCTCAGCCTCATGAAACCCTAGACCAAGCATCTCCGCGGCCTGCCCACGAGAAAGACGGCCTTCGCGATAGCCTTCGAGCACGAGCATCTGGCGGGCACGCGTGGCCGCGTCGTCCGTGTCGAGGCCGAGAAGCCGCTTCCAAGCGTCAGGAAGTTCCAGAACCAGAGTCATGCGGTGGAGGCTACGGGTTTGATCCTGTTTCGCAAGCACACAGTCACGACTGCTCGCTGCGATAGGCGGCCGGCGATGTGTTCCGATACTGGCGCATCATGCGGCTGAAGTAGTGGCGGTTCACGAGGCCGCAGGTCTCGGCGATGGCCTCGATGCTGTCGTCGGTGTGGCGCAGGAGGCGGCAGGCTTCATCGAGGCGGTAGTCGAGCAGGATGCGCATGGGCGGCTGATTCACCTCCTCCTTGAAGAGGTGGTTCAAATTGCGCACGCTGAGTCCGGCGTGGCGGGCGATTTGATCGGCGGTGAGCTTCAGGCCGAGGTGCTGGTTCATGAACTCCATCGCCCGCAGCACTCGCGCATCAAGCCGCTGCTGCTCCCACACGCTGGCGGGCAGTTTTTTCACGAACTCGCTCACGAGCTGGATGCTCACCCACGGAAAACGCACGCTTTGAGGCTTCGCGCCGAGTTTGATGAGCTCGTTGAGCATCGACTTGTGCGCCGTGGACGCGGAAAAGGCGTAAATACCCGGCGCGGCACGATCCGCGACGGGGCCGAGATTGAAATGGCAGTACCATTTGCTGAACGGCCGCCGTGTGGTGGTGCTGAAGGTGGTGCGTGGCGGGATCAGATACACGGTTCCCGGTTTCAGCACGGTGCTCACGCCGTCGATCTCTACCACGCCTCCCTCCTGCATCGGCCAGTAGAGACGCCAGTAGGGATCATTCAGCCGGCGCAGCTCCCACTGCTGTAGCTCGATTTTGCGGGTGGTGAGGATGTCCACCGTCACACCCGGCAGCGCCACGCTGCGGTGTCCCTGCACGCGATGCGCCGACCCGGCGGGCACGACACTGAGTATGGAAGGCTTGTCTGGCATGCGGTTTTGCGGAATCGGATACAAGCCTGTCAGGAACGCCTCGCGGCATCAAGCGGTCTTTGGCGGAGATTCGATGGTCTTGGGGTTCAAACCTTCGCGCAGGGCCTGCGGCAGACTTTCAAAGCCACACGCGGCACCCACGAGGGCTCCGACGACCGCGCCGCGATGGCAGTTGTCGCCACCGACCATCGTGTTGGCCACGACGGCGGCTTCGAAGTCATCGGCATACTTCCACGCGAGGTAGAGCGCGGCAGGAAACGATTCGCGGATGTAGCATGCGGGGCTCACATGACGGCCGATGACGACCAAATCGGGATCTTTCGACCACAGCGCGGCTTTTCGCTCGGAGAACCAACGGCTGCCGTGATGCAAAATCGTCTCGCGCAGCGGTTCACCGAGCATCAGGGCCAAAAGCATGCGCGTGAGTGTTTTCGCCGCGTCGAGCATGTCGGCATCGCCGTGCGAAAAGCCCACATGCTCCACCACCGCGGCGGGCGCTTCTTTACCCAATCGGGCACACAGCAGCCCCACGCCCGCGAGGCCGCCGATGTGTACATCCGCACCGCCGCAGCGTTGCGGCTTCCAGCCACGCGCCAAATGCGTGAAGAAGTGCCGGTGATACTCCTCCACATACGTGTCACGATGCTTCCCCGGCGTGAGCATGAAGTCGATGTAGCGCTGGAGGTAGTCATCGAGGTCGTAGCCGCCTTTCGCGGTGAGCGATTCATCCAGCACGCGAACGAGCTGGAGGTTCAGCGTATTTTCACCCGCTCGCAGAAACGGATGATAATGCATGCCCGGCTGGCCCCAGTATTGAGCCTGCTCGCGCAGGATGTCGCCGCGCTCATTCAGCGGCGTGTAGCTGGAGCGCCACAGGATGCTGTCCGGATGCAGCCGCTTTGGCGCGAGGTAGCTGCGGATGATGCCATAATCGCGCTGCAAGGCTCCACGGTCGTAATACCAGTGCGCCGGCATCGCCAGCGCATCCGCGATGTAGGCACCGGTGACCATCCCGGCGCAGCGATCTTCGAGAATGTTGTTCATGATTCAAACGAGGTGTTTTGAGCAAACTCATGTCCCACCAGCCAGGCGTCCTCCACGCGTGAACGACGCAGCGCATCGCCGACAAAGTGCAGTCGGGGAGGCAAAGCGGGCGCGATGAACGGCGCATCGACCCGAGCGAGCCGCCAGCGATGCCCAAAAGCACCCGCAAAGGCCTCTGCGGGGATCTCCCAACGCTCCTCGACCATCGAGCGAACCAGCGCGGGATACTCCGCCGGCGGTTTTTCGAGATGCTCGCGGCTGAAAGCCTCGCCGAGATGCGCCACCAGCACCGTGAAGCCCGGCGCGATGCGTTCTGGCTTGTGATTCTCGCAAGCCGTCCACGCCAGCGCCGTGCCCGGATGGCTGAACGCATACGTTTCACGCGTGCGGCCGATCCACTCGCCATGATAGGCCAACGCGACCGCAAGGCACGGGATGTAGTCAAAGGCATGCTCGATGCCGAAAAGCCGCGCCGTTTGCGGCCACGGCGCTGTGCTCACCACGTGGTCAAACTCGGCCAAAAGACTCCGCGCATCGTCGATCTGGCATTCGGAGCGGATTTCGATGCCTTTCGCGAGTTCACGCGCGAGACGGCTATTGCCATCGCGATGAATCCAGCGGCCCGAATCCGGCAATTCGCGGCCAATTTCATCGCGCACCGGCTTTTCCAGCCTCCACAAGGCCTCGCCGCAGGCTGCGGTAGCTGCTTCGCGAAAGCGCTCATCCCGCATCGTGAAGTATTGCGCCCCATGATCAATCACATGGCCTTCCCAGCGCTTCGACGCACAGCGACCTCCAAAGCCGCGCGACTTCTCCAGCAGCGTCACGGCCGCTCCGCGCTGCACGAGCCCGCGAGCCGCCGCGATGCCCGCGAGACCGGCGCCGATGATGGCGATGCGTTTTCCAGAGAGGTCGTTCATGCAGGGCACTACGCCCATGGGTGCCTCGCGGGATTTCTCCTCGCGACGAAAAACATCCCCGCCGGGCTCACTTCACGCTCGCGCACACCACCTCACCCGCGGCATTGCGCACATACACGCGACCGTTGGCGAGCACGGGCACGCTCCAGCAGCGGCCGGTGAGCAGCGGCGTGCGGGAGATGGGCTCGAATTTCGCCGCGCTGGCCTTCGCGATGATCAGCTCGCCTTTGGCCGTCATGATGATCAGCTTGCCATCCGCGGCCATGAGCGAGCAAAAGCCCACGTCAGCCGCATTCCACTTCTCCGCGCCGGTGGCAAAGTCGATGCACTTCAGCGAGTTCACTTTGTCGTAATCGCCGTCACTGCCGTAAAGATGGCCGTCGATGAGCACGCACGAGTTGAACTGGTTTTTCATCACGCGGCTGCGCCACACTTCGGCGGGCTCCGCGGAGGCCAGATCGAGCAAGGCACAGCCTTTGTTGTAGCCGGAGGAGATGAAGAGCTTCGTGCCGCTGAGGATGGGATCCGCCGCGTTCACGCCGTAGCTCGTGTTCCAGGTGTGCTCCCACAAAACGGTGCCGTTGCTCGGATCGACCCCTTTGTAAGCCCGCCGCGTGCTCAGCACCACCTGCTCCTTGCCGTTCACCGTGATCAAATGCGGCGTCGAGTAGCCCGCGGTATCGGCTTCGGACTTCCACACGAGCTTGCCGGTGGCCTTTTCAAAGGCCGCGCCGTTCTGGCCGATGTTCAGGATCAAATGAGCGCCATGAATCAGCGGCGATCCCGAGAAACCCCACTCGGGAATCTCCGCGCCCGTCTCCTCGAGGAAGTTCTTCTGCCACACGATCTTGCCCGTGGCGGCCTCAAAGCAGATCAAATCTCCCCAGCGGCTCAGATGCCAGGCCTTGTCACCCTCGATCACCGGACCGGCGGAGGTGCCGCCTTCGTAGTATTTGTCGCCCAGCTCGGCCTTGTAGCTGTGTTTCCACACCGGCTTGCCCGTGGCCGCGTCCAGGCAAAATACCGTATCCTGCCCGTCCGCATGCCCGCTGGTGAACACGCGACCCTCCGCCACCGTGAAGGACGCAAAGCCGATGCCCACCTGCGCGGTCCACAGCTTCGTCACCTCCGTGCCGGCGAGTGTTTCAGTCGAGATGCCATCACGGTTCGGACCCCGCCACACGGGCCAGTCAGCAGCGGGAGCGAGGGAGGCAAAGGCAGCGAGGAAGAGCAGGGTCGTTTTCATGGCGCAAATCGGCCGCCAGTGTCGTGATGCGACCGCATTGCTCAAGGTGAACTTCGCCGGCTAACGTCCAAGATGAGCCACGGAGGTAGCTGGCGCGGTTCCGGCTCAAGCCGGAACCGTGACAGCTACCGGAGTTGGCTCCATCGCATTGTTAGGCTCAGTTTTCATCTTTATAAAAACGCTAACAGTGGCAAGACGGCTATGAGTCCATGAAAGGCAATCGTAAGCCAGAAATTTAATGCCTCCGATTTTCTTTCGCACACGAGGCCCGACGCTCCAATAACGGCACCGTCACGGATGGAAAGTATGACAGCAAATAGCCCCGTTACGCTAACGATCACCAATGAATTGGGGAATGATGGCGGATGAAGGTAGGCAAGGAGCGCTGCAGCTAAAATTGGGCATATCTGCAACCACCAAAGCCGGCGGCGTAGCTTGGGTTTCATATTTCTGCCTAACGTCAAAGGTCACCCGCGCTCGCCCGCGGCGCGACTCGTGCCGGAGCGAAGCGACAAGCACGATGCGTGACGCGGGCGAGCGTTGGGTGCACCGCCTGGTTCTGCTTTTTGTTTCATGGAAGTGCCTCTATCGACTTCAAAATCTTTCGAGTGATTGCCTCGCGCTTCGGAAGATCCTCGACTCGGCCTGGTGTATCGATGTTGAGGGCAAAAAATACAGGTCCCTTGGGATGCTCAACCCATCCGACCCACCACCCGACGGTTCCACTCCAGCCCGTCTTAGCTCTCAATATCCATTCAGGACCTGCTTCAACAATCATGATGTCCTTAATGAGGCGCTGATTTGCAAGACTGAAAGGCAGTTCGTTACGGTATAGCCTTTTCAGAAAATCCAGTTGTTCCTGCGCCGAAATCTGCAAATTCCCTTCAATCCAAAAGGGTTGCTTACCACTGGAATCTTGGTTGCCGTATTGAGCCTTCTCCAAATACTCCCGTTCCTTTTCTTCCCCGATCTCTCTTGCAAAACCCTCATAAACCCAAACAACCGAATATCGCATGGATGAGCGAAGATTCTGATCCTGATTCCATCCCGGAAAACTCCTCTTCACTCCATCCCAGGCTTTCGTCTCGAACTCGTCGCGGATGACTCCTGCATCTAATGCGAAAAGCGCATGGGGAATCTTAAACGTCGATGCGGGGGAAAATCGCTTCTCTGCTCGCCCGATGTTGAATGCCATAGTCCCCTTACCTCCTGACCGCTCGTCGGAGACCACAATGGTTCCTTGGGCGTTTGCCTCATCGAAATATTTTGACCAGTCTGCCCGTTGGATTGGGGTCTCCGCAAACATCAGTTTCGGAAAAAGAACAATCAATGTGAAAACTGAATAGATCGAAAGAGAGGTGTTTCGGCGCATATTTTTTGCAGAACAATTCAGATGGTAAACACTTCTGTCGGTTTGCCAGCACCTTTATAGACGACAAAAGTGTGGGAAAAGTACGGCCTGAGCGGGTTCATGGTGTGGATTTAGCCGCACAGGATGGAATAGGGCAACAAAAGTGTCGGATAACATGCCGCATACGGATACTGGAGCCTGTTGGATAACACCGGCGGCAGGTTAAGGTGTCGGCGGGGCAGGCTCTTCCGGCGCGGACGGATTCTCCAGCAGATGCTGCTGCATGTAGAGGTTCAGCTTCTCGGGCTGGCGGGGGAACATTTCGGCGAGCTTGAGGAGGCAGAGGAAGAGCATCAATTGCAGGTTCTCACGGGCGAGCTTTTTGCCCTCCTGGGTGGTGGTCTTGCCGCCGGTGGAGGCTTCGCTGGCGGCGTAGATGGTGGCCCAGTTGTTTTTGAGGTTGGTGGCCTGGGTGACGGTGGCCGGGGCCAGGGCGGCGGCGTGCGTGGTGGCGGCCGTGTGCAGGGTGAGCAGGTGTACCTCCACCTGGTCGTCGCGGCAGGTGTTGAAGATGTTGCGGCCCTGCGGCAGCGCTTCGAGCAGGATGGGCGAGTCGGCACCAAAGGCGGCGATGAAGCCGGCCTCGATGCGTTTCACCTCCGCCGGGATGATTTCGGTGCGGAAGTTGTCCTTGGCCATCTTCGCGGCCTTGCGGATGCCGAGCTTCCCCTGGTCCTGGGTGACGCAGTCCTCCACCACGCCCAGGGAGCTGGTGATGGCGGTGATGTGGGAGGTGAGCTCGCCACCGGCATTGTTCGCGATGAGCCGCTGGAGGCAATCGGTGGTGAAGGCGACGAGTTCCGGCATGCTGATGTTCGGATCGTCGAAGGGGTTTTCGAGGAAGGTGGAGAGCGTTCTCATAGAGGTGGGGTGTGCGTCAGGTGAGTCAAAGCGCACGCCCGAGTCGAAAAAAGCGAAGCCCCAGCGTGCCATGGTGTTGGTCAGTTTAGGATTTTCTTAGCGTCAGGGGCCTTTTACAGGAAAAGGCTTGCTTGCGTCGATCCTTTTGTGGGCTAAGGAACGGGGTTTATTTATGGGTGACTACGGAAAGTCACCCTATTTTCGGCCATTGCCGGTAATTTGGCTCCCCGCGGCTCCTTTTTTCCAGACAGGCCGGGGAGATGCCTCGGAGGCCGTTCAAGCGGCATGAGCGACAACGGGGGCACTGCCAAGATCATCCGCCCGTCCTCGAACTACATCGGACCGGCCGATCGGTCGTATGTCGCCATCGACAAGCGATAAGCCAGCCTTGCGGAAGCACACCGGCGTTAACGGTCGCACCGTGAGCGCCGACCGATGTGCATGGTGAGCGAACAATCGGCCGATGGGAATCGCTGGACGCAGCATTTTTGGCCGTCCACCTTCCCGAGGACTTTGCCGATGCGCTCATCCTGGGAATCGATCGCTTCATGTCC
>CALMTT010000235.1 GCA_937872615.1 uncultured Verrucomicrobiaceae bacterium
CGGCCGGGTCAAAACCCTCCACCCGAAGGTCCACGGCGGCCTCCTCCAGCGTCGCGACAACGACGAGGACAAGCGCAACGCCAAGAAGCACGAGATTCCCCTCATCGACCTCGTCGTGGTGAACCTCTACCCCTTTGAGCAAACCATCGCCAAGAAGGATGTGACGCTCGAAGAAGCCATCGAGAACATCGACATCGGCGGCCCGTCCATGCTGCGCAGTGCCGCGAAGAACCACCGCTGGGTCACCGTCATCACCGATCCGGCCGATTACTCCGTCGTGCTGGCCGAGATGAAGGAAAACGCCGGTGAGACCAGCCTCGCCACCCGCGAACGCCTTGCCTGCAAGGTCTTCCAGCGCACCGGTGCCTACGATACCGCCATCGCCGCCTACTTGAACAAGGAGCAGAGCACTCACAAGACCTTCAATGTCTCCCTGCCGCTCTACGCCGAGCTGCGCTACGGTGACAACCCGCACCAGAAGACCTCGCTGTATGGCAACTTCGGCGACTACTTCGTGAAGCTGCACGGCAAGGACCTCAGCTACACCAACGTCCTCGACATCCACGCCGCGGCCGAGATCGCCCTCGAATTCCGCCGCCCCACCGTCGCCATCTTGAAGCACACCAACCCCTGCGGGGTCGGCTGTGCCGATGAAGACCTCCGCGAGGCCTGGCAGAAGGCTTTTGAGACCGACAAGCAGGCTCCGTTTGGCGGCGTGATCGTCGTGAACCGCAGCATGACGCTCGGCCTTGCCCGCATCATCTCCGAAATCTTCACCGATGTGATCATCGCGCCCGATTTCGATGCCGATGCCCGTGCGCTGCTGCAAAAGAAGAAGAACCTCCGCCTCATCCAGATGCTCCCCGGCGTCGCCGAAGCCCTCGCCGAGCCGATCATCCGCTCCGCCCCTGGTGGCGTGATGGTCATGGACAGTGATCCGCGTGCTCTCGGCCTCGACGACCTTGAAAACAAGGTCAAGACCGTGCGCCCGCCGACCCGCGATGAGCTCGAGGCCATGCGCTTCGGCTGGCGTGTGGTGAAGCACGTGAAATCGAATGCCATCGTCTTTGCAACGCACGACCGCACGCTCGCCATCGGTGCCGGTCAGATGAGCCGCGTGGATTCCTGCCGCATCGCCGTGTGGAAGGCACAGGAAGCCGGCCTCAGCCTCAAAGGCAGCATCGTGGCCTCCGACGCCATGTTCCCCTTCCCGGACGGTCTCATGGCCGCCGCCGACGCCGGTGCCACTGCCGCCATCCAGCCCGGCGGCTCCGTGAAGGATGCCGATGTGATCGCCGCCGCCGATGAACGGAAGATGGCCATGGTCTTCACCGGCTACCGCCACTTCCTGCATTGATCCTGCGTCGGGGTATCCGGGGCATTCCTGCCCCGCTCTGAGGGGGCCAGGAATGGCCCCCTTACTTCACAAACATCGGATCCTCAGGATTCCCTTTGCTGAGCAGGTAGGCCATCAGGTCGAGGATGTCGTCCTCCTTCAACATGTAGAGCAGGCCGGGCGGCATCATGCTGACCTTGCTTTCCTCCGTCTTCACCACGTCACGGGCATCCACATTGGTGAAATTGTTCGGGTCCATCATGTTCGTGCAGACCATCATGATGTTCTCCTTCATGTTCGCGATGCGGCCGACGACCATGCTGCCGTCTTTTTTGGTGAAAACGGTGCTGCCATACTGGTCGCTGATTTCTTTGCTCGGCTCGATGATGTGCTCCAGCAGGTCACGCGGGCTGTACTTGCCCGCCACGGAGGTCAAATCGGGCCCGATGGCTCCGCCTTCGTTGTTGAAGCGATGGCAGGCAAAGCACGTAGCGGCTCCAAACATGTTCCGGCCATTCTGGAAGTTGCGATTGCCCTCCAAACCAACGCCGAGCGACTTCTCGAGATCAGGCAATTTCCACGCTTTGACGAACTGCATCGGCTTCGTCGTGAAACTCGGAGCTTTGGCCTCCGGCTTGGCATCGAGCACATCTTTGATCGCCAGCTTCTCCTCCTCGCTCATCGTGCCGAGGGCGTCTTTTTTGATTTCGCCGATGAAGAGATCAAACGAAGCCCCACCCTTGTAATTCGCCGCTCGGAGGAACCAGCGGAAGTAATCCGCCCGCAGTTCCTTGGTCCAGCCGCTCTTCG
>CALMTT010000236.1 GCA_937872615.1 uncultured Verrucomicrobiaceae bacterium
CGAATCAAATCGCGCCGCGCCCCTGATAGAGATTGGGTTCTGAGCGTTGTCCCCACGCATCAACCTTGATGGCATTGGCCTTTAGGCGGCAGACCCAGCGCCCACCCAAGGCCCCGCACGTCCCAAGTCCACCCACCGCCCCCGCTGCGGCACTTGGCAAGTGCCTCTCCTTTGGCCGCCAACGAGAATGAGTGCTCCCCATCCTTTCCCGGTTCCTCGTTTGCCGGGACGGCCCAAGTCCAGCCGCATTCTGCCAAGCGGCAGTTCTCTGGCTCGTTCAGCCAGTTCCCCGGATCGTCCGAGGAGTTCCGCGGGCGGGCCAGACAGTTCCTTGGACGACCCAAACAGTTCCTTGAACGAGCCGAAGACTTCCACGGGTGAGCCAACCAGTTCCTTGGGCGAGCCAGGGAGTTCCTCGGACGAGCCGAGGAATTCCTTCGACGAGCCAAGGAGTTCTCCGGGAGAGCCAAGGAGTTCCTTGGACCAGCCAGGCAATTGTCTGGGCGAGCCGAACAGTTCCCTGGGTGAGCCAGCCACTTCTTCGGACGCCGCGCGGAGTTCTTTGGCCGAGCCAAAGAGTTCCTTGGCCGAGCCAGACAACCGGTTTTGCCCGCCAAAGAGCTCGTTTTGGCCTCGAAAGCGACTGTTTGGCCCACGAAACAGGCCATTGCCCCCACCTTCACCCGCCTCAGCCTCAGCTCGCTCTCCAAGCTCAAACACACCCCTCTTTGAGCTCAAAGAGTCCTTTCCAGACCTCAAACACCGCGTTCCAGACCCCGAAAACGCCTCCCAACCGCGCTTTCCGGGCCCAATCGACCCATGGGAGGCTCTGGCTCGCAAAGAGGCGAAGCGTCCCGGCACCCCGGAAGGTCGGGAACGTCAGGACGCTTTAGCTCCCAGCACTCCCGAGTCTCCGGCACCCCAGGACGCTTTGGCTCCCAGCGTTCCCGAGTCTCTGACACGCCAGGACGCTTTGGTTCCCAGCGTTCCCGAGACTCCGGCACGTCAGGACGCTTTGGCTCCCGGCACTCCCGAGACTCCGGCACCTCAGGACACTTTGGCTCCCAGCACTCCCGAGACTCCGGCATGTCAGGACGCTTTGGCTCCCGGCGCTCCCGAGACTCCGGCACGTCAGGACGCTTTAGCTCCCGGCGTTCCCGAGACTCTGGCACGCCAGGACGCTTTGGCTCCCGGCGTTCCCGAGACTCCGGCACGCCAGGACGCTTTGGCTCCCAGCGCTCCCGAGTCTCCGGCACGCCAAGACGCTTTGGTTTCCAGCGTTCCCGAGACTCCGGTGCGTCAGGATGGATTGGTTCTGGCCCTCCGAACTATCGTCTATCTGTCTATTGGCTATTGGCTATTGGCTATTGGCTATTGGCTATGCCCGAAGGGCTTCGTCTATGCGCTTCGCGCTCCTTGCCATCGGCATCACTCCCTGCTTGGATGGGAAAACTCTCGCATGGTTCGCCACGCATCCATCAAGCCCGACTGCGGCTCTTGCACCACCGTCGCTATCGGCTTCGAGATCGGAGTGCATTTGTGTTTTGTGATGGAGGAACTGGAAGCCGTGATCACTATCAACCTCCAACGTGCCAACCGCTCCGGCATCCCGTCCCCGTGAAGGCCTGAGCTGGCAGAGTCTTCTTGTCACCATATCGAAACAGTAACCCAACATGAGCCAACCACTAAATCGTGAGTCCGTCTCCGCCGTTCTTGTCACCCAAGGGGAACGTAAATTCTACACATTAACCCTCGAATCAGATATCCTCGCGCAGACCTGTGTCGCGACCTCACGCAATGAAGACCCTGATTTGGGTTTCCAACGAAACTTGGACTACAAGCGAGCTGAGTCGATTCGCGACTATATTGAACGGGGAGGCGTAATTCCGGGGAGCATCGTGCTCTCCGCGCAAGACAACGCCGAGCTGTTTTACGACAGCAAAAAGAAAACAATACAGTTCAACCTCTCACCTGGGGCATTTCTAATTATCGACGGTCAGCATCGCGTTTTCGGATTTAAGTTGTCGTCGAAGAAACTACGCGTCCCGGTCGTGATATTCTCAGGCTTAAGCAAACGCGATGAGGCCCGCCTGTTTATTGACATAAACACTCTTCAGAAGTCGGTTCCCAATGAATTGCTCTTGGATATCAAGAAATTGGCCGAAACTGAATCTGAAACGGAACAGCAGACCAATGCGGTTTTCGATCACTATGACACCACTCCAATCTGTTACCTGTTTGGACTTCTGTCACCCAGGGACAAGGTGCAGGACAAAATTACCAGATCCACTTTTCTGGCCGCTTACAAGCCTCTCATAAAACAGTATTCGCAAATGGACTTGGACCGGTTGGCTCAAATCTTTGATGCTTATCTAAATGGCTTTGCGTGTGCTGTTCCTCAAGGGGTTGATTTCCGACAAGCGATAACGAAGCCGGTAATTTTTCGGGCTGTGGCTAGTGTCTTCCCACTTGTTGCCCGTCTTGTTGGGTTCAAACACAACAAGGCCTACACAGCTGGTAACTTTGAGGAGATTTTAAGGCCTATTCGTTCTTTGAAGCGCAGTTTATTCACCCAGCCTGGAACCAGCTACAAGACAATCTCAGATACTCTGAGCAGGGCAATTGATCAGACAAACACTGAGCTATGAGACATCATGCTGACTTTTTTCGAGGTCAGCTGGCTGCTGCATTTGGACAGGAGCCCCTGGCGTCCATAAAGCTTTCAGAATGGGTGAACTCAGGGAGTGCATCTTTAACCTCGACATTCTCCCCTGGTTACCCTCTGGTTCTTCAGTCTTTGACTCATCTAAGGCCCTTTTTTGCTTTTGAAGGAGAGCGGTTTTCTTCAGCGGCGCTGGAGAGTTTTAACACGGCGCTGTCTCGTTGGACTGATCCTGAGGATCGCGATGGTTTGGCTTGGAAGTTGGTCAGTCTTTACTATTCGGCTTATTATTCAGCGCACGCGATTCTGCGGCTGTCTGGCGTAACTGTTACGCAAATCGACAGTTGGAGTCATTTGGATGCCGAGTGCAGAACGCTCTATGCCTCAACGCATCCGAGTGGGCTTGGTCTTCAACATGGCTATCATGTCTTGAAGCTCGACGGGTCGGGGACGGCTTTGAGTGTAGATAGAGCGCGAGTGGATTCAACGCACGGATCACACACTGCGCTTTGGAGCGAATTCAAACAGCTCGCCGATGCCTCATATGCCAATAATGCATTTAACACGAGTTTTCATGTTGCGGCGGTTGGGGAGTATTCGCAGAAGGTGAGTAAGCCGCTTGTTGCGGAGGGTAGGGCGTGCAATTGGCCCTGGATGCCGGTGATGAGAAACCAGATAAATTACCGCCTACCCGAAAAGATTTGGGGAACTCACTCGAAACGAATAACGCCTAGCGTAACCAAGCGTATTCATAGTTTGATCGGCTCGCCAAAAAGTGATGCGATTTTCGCTGGATGCTCCGATGACTCAGAGTGGATCCGATTTGCGGCCTCCTGCGTTTATATGGTTTGTCTGCTCAGTCACCTGATTCGCGAGTCCGAGTTGCGTGCAAGATCCGCTTCAATGCTTCCATCCTTCTGCGAAAAACGAAAGCCATTGATTTTGAAACTCTGCTGTCCATGACCGCTCCAGTCTCGCTAGGCTTTAATCTTTTGAACTGTTGCGGAATTCTTTACCGATGCGCCTCTTCGTATTGCGCCCCGATTAAAAGCGGAGTTCATCTGCGGCAAGAGCATGAACGGCCCATCGTCTCATATAGACTTAACGGCAAGCATGGCTCTCAACGGTTAGTGCGGCTTCCAGGGTAACCTTCTATTTTATTGATTGCCTTATGCACGAATTCGTCAGGCTCCTCCTTGATTACCAAGCCTTGCCTGCATCGCCACGAAGCAGGACATTCATGGAGGTCTCCGGTTATCCGCATTATGAAAACGTGGCCAGCAATCTCCTTGGCTTTTTCTTCCAACCCGATACCGAGCACGGTCTGGGTGATCTTTTGCTGCGAGCCTTCGCTTCTGCGGCATGTGGTCTTGAGTTTGAAGGATCAAATGTGGCAGAGATTTACCGCGAGGTGAGCACGGAGGCAGGCGGCCGTCTTGACCTGCTGATCAAAGCCGGCGGCCTAGTGATCGGAATTGAGAACAAGATCTTCCATCACGCCAACAATGACTTTGCGGACTATGCCAGACTAATTGATCAGCACGCAGGAAAAGATCGCAAGAGTATCAAAGCAGTCCTCACATTGAAGCCGTTGCGCGAACACGAGGGCATGCGGAAGGCCGGATTTGTGAATGTGACTTATCCGGCCCTATGGCAGCGTCTGCGTGACCAGATCGGACATCGCCTCGCCGCCGCGCACCCAAAATGGCTGAACTACCTTTTCGACTTCATGGATACTACTACACGTCTCAGCGGTGAGCAAAACGGCTTCACCACTACCGATCTCTTTCTCATCGAGCACCAGGAAGTAATCGAACGCCTGATGGCCGACAGACAGCAGTTGGCAGGTCGACTTGCAAGGCGTGTCACCCAACTCATGGAAATGATGGATGAAGAGGGGCACTCCGTGCCGCATCTAGCTCCACGCTGGATTCACGCCAGCATCTGCTTGGTGCATGATTTTGAAAAAGGCGGCAACCGTGTGGCCATGGACCTCAACGCCACTTTAGGTGGCTGGAGGCTAACCCTTTTTGCCCGGCCTTCGACATCGTCTAGCTATGTGGAGAAGCTTTTGCAGCATCCCGCCCTCAGCGAGCGGGTGGCGGAGCGAATTCTGGAGAACAAGCGCTATGTGTTGGGCAATTGGGAAATCCGAACCACCTTGGAGACATTGCACCAGGAGATGCGGAGCTGGGTTCAAGCTGTCTCATCAGCCATGGCTGCAAACTAAGTCGCGTGCGATCTGCGATCCCGCGATTTTGAGCAATCACCTCGCTGCAAACCGCTTCTTCAGCTTCGCGCAGGGCTTTTCGATGACGTGATGCATCAGCGAGGCGAGTACGAGGGACAGCATGAAGGCGATGACGCCTTGCCAGAGCTTGGAAATCGGCGCGTGGGTCTCCAGCAGGGCGAGGACGAGGGAGTGGACGAGGTAGAAGGCGTAGGAGAAGACGCCGAGGTGGCGGACCCAGGGCCAGTTGAGGAAGCGGAAGGGGAACCAGTCGGGATGGCGGATGACGGCAATGAAGACGGGGAGGAGGGCGAGGCCTTGGACGGTGTAGCGCCAGGTCTCGCGGAAGGCGACATCGCGCAGGACGAAGCTGCCGAGCAGCACGACGAGGCTGATTGGCAGCAGGACGAAGAGCAGCAGGCGACGCTGCAGGCCGCCGGCATCCAGCGCAGGATTGTGCCAGACGGCGAGGGCGCAGCCGAAGAGCAGGCCGTCGAAGCGGGTGTCCGTGCCGTGGCAGGTGCGGGGATGGTGGCTGCTGCCGTTGTGGAGGTCGATGGCGTGCCAGCCATGCACGAGCAGCAAGCGCCAGGCGAGCACGAGACCGGCGAGGCTCATCAAGACGATGAATTGATGCTTTCGATCCGGGAGGAGGCGTCGCAGAACGAGGTAGAGCAGCGGGAAGAGCAAATAGAAATGCTCCTCCACGGCGAGCGACCACATCACCTCCGTGCCCGCGGGCTGAAGGCCGCCGCTGATCTCCCAGACATTCGACACAAAGAAGGCCTGCGCCGCCATGGCCTGCCAACTGAAGCCGCCTTCCACCCAACCCTGGGCCGCGAGCAGCGTGATGAGCCCGAGCACGAGGTAAAACGGCGGAAAGATGCGCAGGGCGCGGCGCAGGTAGAAATCACGAAGGTTCACCCCGCCCGTGCGCTCGCCTTCCATTCGCATCAATGTCGTGATGAGGTAGCCGCTGAGGAAGAAGAACACCGTCACCCCAAACAACCCCGGCACGATATGTGAAAGCCCCGCATGACTCAGGAACACGATGAGGATCGCCACCGCTCGCAGGCCATCGAGTGAAGGGATGAGGAAGGGACGAGGAGAGGGGGAGGGCATGAGACTGGGAGAATGGCGAATGGCGAATGGCGAATGACGAAGGCGGGGGAGTGGTGGATGGGTGGATTGATGGATGGATGGTGAAGGCGGGAGCGGGTGCTTGGTTCGTTGTTCTTCGTTCTTGGTTTGGGGTTCTGAGCACTGAGCACTGAGCACTGACCTCTGACCTCTGACCTCTGACTTCAGACCTCTGGCTCTCTGCCCTCCGCCCTTCGCTCTTCGCCCTCTGTTTCCGCTGCTCGTCTATTGTCTATTGGCTATCGTCTATGCCCGCAGGGCTTCCCATCGGCGTGCCCCAATCGGGTTTGGTGTCGCGGCGGTGGAGGATCCATTCGTAGGTTTCGACGATCTGGCGGGCTTTGGCGGGCCAGGTGTAGTAGGTGCGGACGTGGTCCTGGGCGCGGCGGCCGATCTCGGCGAGGGCTTCGCGCTGGGTTTGCAGATCGAGCAGCAGGGACCGCAGGCGGGTGATGATGTCGTCACGCGTGGTCATGGGCAGGACGAAGCCGGTGCCGGGCGGCACGAGCTCGGGCGGTCCGCCATGATCGAGGACGACGGGCGGCACGCCGAGCGCCATGGCCTCAAGCACGGCTCCGCCGCCGAACTCGCGGATGCTGGGGAAGACAAAGAGATCGCTCTCCCGCAGCCGCGGGCCGAGCTTGGCATGATCGATCCATCCTTCCATGCGCACGGAGGCGCTGAGGCCGAGCGATTCGATGAGCGACTGCAAGCGGCCGCGCTCGGGTCCATCGCCGATGATGTCGAGCGTGGCTCCACCGGCCTTCAGCAAGGGCGCGGCGGCCTCGAGCAGCATGTCCACGCCCTTCAGCGCGACGAGTCGGCCGACGAAGGATAGGCGCAGCGGCGTGTCCGGGCTCAAATCGGGCGCTTCACGCGGGGTCAGGGGGAACTTGGCCAGATCGACCGCGTTCTCCGGGATGAAGACGCAGCGCTGGCGGACGCTCTCGGGCATCTCATGGAGCGTGGTGCGGGAGGCGGTGAGGATGGCGCTGGCGCATTCACGCGTGGCTTTGATGCCCGGCGTGAGTTTGTAGAGTGCCCGCAGCTTGCCCGCGGCATCGCGTTCATTGCGGCGCAGCTCGTCAAAGCCCCTTGGCCATGGCACGCCGCCATTCAATGGCCCGAGTGCGAAGGGCACGCCGATCTTCTTCAGCCGCGGCGCGGTCCAACTGGGCGTGGTGGGCGAGAGTGGCAGGATGCGATGCACGAGGTCGAATTCGCCCGCTTTGAAGCGTGGCTCAAACTCGCGCCACAGCGTGCGCTCGAAGAAGGGATAGACGAGATTCGAGAGCAGGGCGTAGAGGCTCCAACTGAAGTTGCCCTTGCCGCTGAGCTTGTTCGTGAGGCTCCATGAGAGGTGCTGGAGGCGACGGTTGTTGATGGCGGTGAAGTCTTTTCCCTCCACCAGGCCCGCCTTGATGAAGTCATCGCGATTCCGCCATTCGGTGACGATGTGTGCGTCGGTCTCCGCGGCGATGGCTTTCACACAGGACCAGCCGACGAGCGCGGCGCTGGTGAGCGCGGGATTCGCCGCCTCGGCGATGAGGAGCGGGCGGATGCGTTTCGAGTTCATCAGTTGCTGCCTCCTCCGATGTTGACGTTCACGCCGATGCTTTGCGCGTTCGGTGCCCCCGCGCGGCTGCCTTCATTGGCGGCGACGAGGCGCACAAAGGTGTTCACGGCCTCCTTCGCGAGATTGATGGGTGAGATGCCGCCTGCTCCCGGCACGAAGACGATGTCGCCGGGCTCGAGTGCGAAGTTGCCGGCCTTGCCCGTCATGACATCGAGCGCATTCACGGTGGCGATCTTGGGCTCGGTGAGCGAGCCGCGGATGATGGAGACGTTTCGCAGGTCCGCATCCGGTCGGATGCCGAGGCCGCGACCGAGCGCGGACATGAGATTCATATCGCTCATGAAGCCGATGGGCCGCGGCTCCATGACGGCGCCGAGCACATAGACCTCATTCGTGAGCGCGGAGGGCAGGTAAACGTAGTCATCGGGCTCGAGGTAGATGTTTTGCGTCATGTCGCCCTGCCGCACGAGCTTCTCGAAATCGACCGGCAGCATCTGGCCGCGGCGGATGAGGAAGCTGTGCTTCAAATCGGCGAGCTCCTCGGTGGTGCCGGTGAAGCGTGAGGTGAAGAGCCCGCCCGCCTGCGAGATGGCATCGAGCACACGCATGGGCTGCTTCAGCGCGTAAATGCCCGGCGCATTGAGCCGGCCGAGCACCCACACCCGCTGGCTGACGGCATCCCGCAGCGTGACGGCGACCTGCGGCTGCTTGTAATACTTCGCGAGTTGTGTCTCGAGCTCGGTCTGCACCTGCTGCGTGGTTTTTCCAGCGACGTCGATGCCGGGAAGGAGGTCGTAATAGATCTTCGAGTCCGGTGTGACGAAGGTGTCGGTGCGCGTGCCGGTCTCGCCGAGGATCTCGATCTCCAATTTGTCGCCCGGGCCGAGGGTGTAAGCCTTGTCTGGCTGCTGCAGGCACTTCGGATCGAGCGGCGGGCTCGGCGATGAGATGGTGAAGACCGGACTGGCCGCGACGGTGTGAGGCTTTTCACGCGGATCAAAGAGCGGGCCTTTGAAGAGCGAGCAGGAGGAAAGCAGGACGAGCGGAAGCAAGGCACATGGTTTCATGAACATGAGAAAACCATGGGGCAGGGATTCGGCTGAACAATCCCCTCAGGTGAGGGAGGAGAGGGGATGCGGAGACTGGGAGACTTTGAGACAGGGAGACAGGGAGACAGGGAGACAGGGAGACAGGGAGACATGGAGTGTCTCGAGTATGTTGTTCACGCTTTAGCGTGTCCCATTGAAACAAATCCACGCTGAAGCGTGAACAACGTACATCAGACGCGATAGCGTAATCGTCTATGCCCGCACCGCGGGCTCACTGCTGATGCTCGAGATATTTGATCACGGCTTCGGTGCGGGAGCGGACGTGGAGCTTGGTGTAGACGGCCTTGAGGTAGTCGCGGACGGTTTCGTAGCTGATGCCGAGGTCGTGGGCGACTTCTTTGGGCACCATGCCTTGGGCGAGACGTTCGAGGATTTGGCTTTCACGCGGCGTGAGGCCGGGGATTTCCTTCTTCTGCGGCACGACGGGCTCCTGGAAGGTCTTGATGAGGAGTCGCGCTATCTCCTGGCTGAGCGGGGCACCGCCTTCGCTGGCCTGGCGGATGCCGGCGGCGATCTCGGCTGGCTTGGAGGACTTCAGCAGGTAGCCGTGAGCACCGGCACGAAGCGCGGCAAAGACCTTGTCGGGATCGTCGTGGATGGTGAGCACGACGAAGGCGGTGTTGCCAAGTCGTGGCGACATCTGGCGGATCAATTCGATGCCGGAGACCTTCGGCAGCTCGAGGTCCACGATGACGACATGCGGCCGCATTTCGGCGATGGGCTTCACGGCGTCCTCAGCGCTCTCCCAGGCTCCGATGAACTCAAAGCCATGCGAGGGCTTCTGAATGAGCTTTTTGAGGAAAAGCCGCAAAGTCGCGTCGTCCTCCACCACGCCGACGCGGAGGATCTTCTGTTCTGGAGAACTGCTGTTCGTTTCTGGCATGCCGGAACTAAACGGCATCCCGCCCGGCTCCGACAAGGTCTTTTTGTTAAACCTTGCCGTATCCGGGGCTAAAACTCCGTCACGTCTGACAATCAACGAAGCTGCGGCAGCACGGCCTTCTGGATGTAGGGACCGATGTTGTGATTCGTCCAACTGGAGACCGCACCCTGCAGGAAGGCATTGATGGCGATGCCGAGCAGCTCCTCCGCTCGTGCCCAAGGACGGTCGGCGATGTAAACGATGTCCTTCGGCTCCAAACGGAAGCCCTTCGTGCGGGCGGCGAGCACGTCCTCCATGTCCACCACGAAGCGCTCCGGCTTGTCGAGCGAGCCACGGACGACGAGCACACGCCGCGTGTAGGCTTTCTGCGTGAAACCGCCCGCCGTGGTGATGGCGCTATGCACGCTGGTGTGGGCGAGAAGGCCCTGCGTGCCCTGCATCTTCACATCGCCGAGCACGTAGATCTCATTCGAGTTCGCCGAGGGGAAGTAAAGGTAGTCGCCGGGCTCGATGGGGACGTTTTGCGACATGTCGCCCTTCATGAAGAGCGCCTCCAGATTGACCGGCACACGCTTCTGGCCGCGCATGAGGAAGCTGCGTCCGAGATCCGCGAGCTCGACGGTGTTTTGCTGGAAAAGACCTGTCTCCAGCCCGCCGGCCTCGGCGACGAGTTCGAGCACGCTCATGGGCCGATGAAGCTGGACGGCACCCTTTTTCACGACTTTGCCGAGCACGTAGGCCTTCCGGCTTTGGAAGGTGAAAGGCGTGACGATGACCTTTGCGTTGCGGTAGTAGCGTTGCAGCTCGGTGGTGAGTTTTGCTCGCAGTTCATCGACGGTGAGACCCGCGGCCTGGATGTCGCGGGCATGCAGGTAGGTGAGGCGACCGTCGGGTCCGATGGAGACCTCGGCACGCTGATGACCTTCAAAGCCGGGCATGTTGATGTTCACGGCATCGCCAGGGCCAAGGCGAAGCGGTTCGGCTGATGGCGCAGCATGAGCAAACATGGATGAGAGCACCAGCAGCGTTGCAAAGCGTGCCAGCGCCATCGGTTTGAGCGTGGGTGCCTGATCGAGCACGGCGGCGACGAGGCGGCAGCCGGTGTCGCGATACATGCGCAGCGTGTCGCTCACGCCCTGCACGCGGGAATGGCCGCTGCGTCCGGCCCAGATGAGATTCGGCAGGCGTTCGGCAATGAGCAGCGCCTCCGGCTGCTCGACCGATGGCAGCGTGATGAGAATCACGAGCTGCGGCGAGGTGCGCCACACATTCATCGCGGCGAGCCATTGCTGACGCTGCGCGGCCGTCCAGGTCCAGCCGGTGCCGGGACGCAGCGAGCAGACGGTGTCGCCCGCCTCACGAAGATGCGTGACGACATGCTCGGGATCGCGCACGGCCTCTTCGAGGTCAAACTGGCCCTCCGCGGAGATGGTGATGCAATTCAATCCACGACGCACGGCGGCCATGGCGAGTCGATTCGTCATGCGGGTGGCCGTTTCCTCATCACCGGCATGCATCAGGCCGCACACGGTGGCCTCGCCACGAGCAGGAATGATGAGCATGGGCTGCAACCGCGTCCAGGTGCGGAAGGCCCAAGCCT
>CALMTT010000237.1 GCA_937872615.1 uncultured Verrucomicrobiaceae bacterium
TACAGGCACCGGAGCACGCTTCCATAGGCATAACGAAAGGCTGATGGATGAGGACCAGTGCCGCTTTCCTCACGGACCAGCTCAAGGTTCAGGTTTGGTCCAACCGCCTCGATTTTCAGCCACCATGGATCTCCCTGCCATACCCCAGCGCGATTGAATGGAGGTCTTTTTTCGAGCAGCAAAACCCGCTCTAGCTCAATGGCTTCTTCAGCAGTGGCACATTGCTTCCATTCAATCCGGTGAATACGATGAACCAGGCGGAGGGTTCGTTTGGCATTCTTCTCCGGGGTGACATGCCTGTAGCTGCCAAGTCGTGCCCTCAAATCCGATGACTGGCCGATGTAGAGGAGTTCATTCTCGCGGCTAAAGAAGAAGTAAACCCCAGGCACCGATGGCAAGGCACGGAAGAACTCATTCCCCAAGCGCGAGGACAGGGGATTCTCGATCTTGAAGAGCTGAGGTTGCTTGGAATTCGGCGACGCCATCAGGAGGCCATAAAGCTGTGCTGTTTGCCTCACGATTCAATCGCATCACCAGCAAAATCGTTGTTCCAATCTGAAGGCCGATCTGCTATAATCGTCTCTAAATCGAGCGAGGTTTTTCGGGATGCCACACGGTTCAGAATGCCCTGAAAACCAGCCAAATCCGTGAAGGATTTTGTACACTAATTTACCTGAGACTTTTTTCTAAAAAAGGGTTCTGCAGGCTGTTCGTGAGCATTTGATGCCTCAGTTTTGGGCTTTACGCCACACGGCCAGCCGCTACGATCACAACAGCTTGGGGAGACCTAAGCCGGGGCTTGATAACCTCGCGCAAAGCGGCGGACGTGTGCCGCAAACACGTCGCTTCACGACCATGCAAAATGGCCGGGAGGCGACGGTTATGTCCAGAGCCTCACGGTTTAAAGACCGTCGCGGTCGTCTTTGCGCGGCTTATCAACTCACCGGCCACCTGAGCAGGATTTCCTCGTTCAGGTGGTCCTGCTGGCGGTGGCGAGTTTTTGAAACTTCCGCCATGACCTGCAACGAGTGCCAACAGCCCATAACCGAAGAGCAAAAAACATGTCCCAATTGTGGGGCACCTGTTGAACCCCAATCTTCTGCCCGTGGCACGGAGGCATCTGCTTTGAAGAGGTTTATCTCATCGGCGCTTCAAAAGCTGATGCCAAAGTCATGGTTCACCATTGGCAGATTCTATCTACTCCTGGTAGCTGGTGGTGCCGCCGTGTTGATGGTCTCTGTTGTT
>CALMTT010000238.1 GCA_937872615.1 uncultured Verrucomicrobiaceae bacterium
CCGCATCCTAAGCACAGCCAGGATATGTGTAGTTATTTAAGGGACACTACACTAGTTGAAGAAAAGCTAGCTGCCCTCCAGAAGGGGATGGTGTCGCGTTAAAGCTATAAGGCGGACAGTATCCAGGGACAGAAATAACTCCGCCGTTTGTGAAGATCCACCCGCCACCTTGAGGGTGGTAATAGTGTGTCGTCGGCTCAATTACCGGGGAGTCGAAGTTTCCGTTGGTTACAATGGTTTGCGCCATTGATGTCAAGAGTGTGACAATGAAGATGAATGCAATTGTCCCGAATTTGCGATAGCAGTGGGCCAAAGTGAGCATTTTCCTTGCCTCGTCCCGATACCCCGCGACAAACGCATGTTGACAAGTGACCGAAATATTCCGCCCTGGCCCAAAATCCGAGTATGGATGCGATGGTCCGGGGACTGCTTGCGTGGGCTTAACGGCGTCCGAACGATTTAGGTTAATCATTTTCACAATTGAAGCACGGAGTCGTGGCGAACAGGTGTAATGGGTTGTTCCCGGGGAACGGCCAAGGGTCTGAGGTCATCTGAACGGGAGCCAACACAGAGAGTTTCATGCAGCAAATAGTATGCTGTTAGCGCGCTGGTGAAGCGATTAGGCGGAAAAAAGACGGCAGGTTCGATATTGGCGCAATCAATGCCTCCCGGCGCTGGTCCCCCAAAGCGGCATCGAGAGTAATCACCGTTTTCCAGGACTGAAGATCTCCGCTCCCCTGAACCCCGTAAACTCGGTTGGAATGAGCAGTAAAGCCAATATGAAATCCGTCGACTCGCTGCAGGAATTGTTCGATACGCAACACGCTTGTCTTGTTCGTCGGATCGGTGCCGGCCAGATACTCGTCGCGGTTACTCACTCCGTCACCATCAGAATCGAGGGTGCTATCTGAAGTGTTGTTCGGATTAAGCCCGTATTGAGTTTCCCATGAATCCGGGAGGCCATCCCTGTCTTTGTCGAGCAGTATGCTTATTGTTGCCTGGGCGGTGGCCAGACCCGCTTCGTTGGTTACGACGATTCTATATGTGTTATTCAGGGGAGTGGGAGCAGTGATCGTGTCACGCAGAATAAAACGATTCGTAGCTTCGATGGATTTATACACTTCACGCTCCGAGCGTAGAAGTCTCACGGAAAATGGTGGCGTGCCCGAAACGCTAATATCGAAGTCAAATTCCTCATACTGAAGCACTCTTCCACCCTTTGGTTTGGTTGTGAACAATGGCTTCTCAACACCCCTAAGGAATACCGAGTCGCTTCGGAATGTGTCACCAGAAAGATCCGTAATGCGCAACGAATAGAACCCCTCGTCCTTCAGGCTCATCGAAGCTAAAGAGAGTGTAGGATTAGTTGAGCCAACGATATCAACGCCATTCTTGCTCCATTGGAACGTTAGCCCTGGCCCGAATGCGTATACTGGAATGGATGCCGCTATTCCAACGGGAGCCGAGTAACCTACAGGCTGCTTAAGTATGTTGATATTCGTTTTGGTATCGCCAAAAACCCTGGCCTGCGCAATAGACCAGTCATATTGCTCAGTTTCGTCAAACAAGTAATTGCACGACATGACAAAGCTCAGACGGTCTCCCTTTTTGACGTTGTGGAATTGTGCTAGCACTTGGGTTGGATTAGGGTCGCCGTGTTGCGCGACTCCGGAGGCGACCAAAGTGTTATTGTGGTAGATAAGCCCAGTTACACCTGTTCCCTCACGGTTCTGTGCTTGATGGGAAGCAATTACAAACTCCCCAACTAGATCGCCAGTTCGGTCGCTTACCCATTGCCGAATCGGTAACGCTGCCATTAGGTCTGTTGTGGGATGCGTGAAATACCTCTGGATACGGAACCAGGGAGTTGTTCCGTTCGTCGCGTGAAACTCCTCCGCCAAAGGGTCCCAAACTGTTCTACTCTTTAAACTGTTTGCGGGTAGAAAGGCAGACAGGTCAAAGCTTCTTCCAAGGATTACGCCATTGGTCCATCCATTGACGCCTTGAATCCCGTTTGTAGACCAGTCCTGCGCCGAATCTGCTATAACTCCATTTTGAGGCGCATCAAGATTAACAAGCGAACACCAGAATTGTATTTCATCAGGCTTGTAATTCGCAGAGGCAACGGGTGGATAGGTTAGGAAGTCGATCTGAGAGCCATGAGCTACTTCTACTGCGATGGAAAAGGGGATATGGTCATCATACCCAGCGAAGAACTGCTGCTTGATTTCACCATCCACCAAGATAGCAATTTGGTTTGTTCCAAGTCCAGCAGGCGCCGTTACGACGCCGTCAATGCGGAGATGACCGGCGGTATCGGTAACGAACCGGCGGACGGTGACATAGGAAGTTAATCCCACTCCTGGTTTTTTCTCCAGGAAGGGGGTCGAGCCGAATCTACTCATTTCCGGAATTCTCAACGCGCCAACAGACCAGACATCAGTCAGCCGATAAAGCGTCGTGTTCACGCCATCGCGATTGTAGTTATTAAATGGTGTGAACTTGTCGGTGGAGTATTGTTCATCCGCCCCCAATTTGGCATACCCATAAGACCAGTTGTTGCTACCCTGATGATCGGACCATTGAAGGATGGAATCACCAATCACACCGCTGATCCGAACTGATCCTGCGGGCAGGACGCCAGTGTTCACCGCCGCCGAGACAACTCCTGCGGGCAAAAAGCAAAGCAGTGCGAAGAGCACCCTCAGAGCGGCGGTGGGCATCCCACACCTCGCGAGGAGCAAAAATGAGCGTGAACCCGTTCGCCACTCATATCGCGTTGCTTGGCAGGAACAAAGCACCCGCCCGACCGCCGCTCGAAGCGATCCAGTAAGATACGGGGTGTGCATGGGGTTGGGGGAATTTAATCCTATCATAGTGAGGGTGGTTAAGTTGGCATCTTGCGGGTAAGATTCTGATTTGTGCGCTCAAATGAAGACGTCGGAAGCGGAG
Source organism: uncultured Verrucomicrobiaceae bacterium (assembly GCA_937872615.1). Classification (GTDB taxonomy): domain Bacteria; phylum Verrucomicrobiota; class Verrucomicrobiia; order Verrucomicrobiales; family Verrucomicrobiaceae; genus Prosthecobacter. Next base: position 2,953 of record CALMTT010000238.1, read on the forward strand.
ACTCTTTTTGCAGGCTAATTACAGACAGAATCGAATCGTTAAGGATTCTCACTATAAGATTTCCACAGTCTCACTCAGATTATTTTGACTTTACTAGTGAACGTGAACGTCTGGCCAGGGAAGCTCACGGGACCATGTCTAATGATCAAGAAGAAGGTATCATCAAACGGCGCCCTAAAGACCAGTGCAAGCCCCCCGCCCCCCGCCAGGTTTCCCAGGATCGTTCCTCGGCTGGAGCAGAAGAGGACATCTGACGCTGCTCCGAATGAACAACTAATGGTCTGGCCGGCCTTCAAGGCCACTGCACCTTTTGCATAAGAATCGAAATAGTCTTTCACTACGGCACTAAAAGTGGAGTCGTTCGTCATTTGAATCGTCTTTAGTTCGTTGCCGTTTACGACTCTCATGCGAAGCGTGACAGAGGGCCCAGCGGTCGGGAGAAGCTGCAGACTGTAGATGCCTGGTTTCTTGGCTGGAGTGGCTCGCGAATACCACCAAGAGGAGGAGTTGGCGAAGTCGTCATCCCTGACAATACGCCCATCTGGATCTCGCGTGATGTATCGGTATGGACCTGAAGCAGGCTCAAGGACGGAAGTGAGGACTTGCCCCGCTTCCATAAAGCACTTCATTACCTGCCCTGTGGAAGTAACGGAATAGGTTGTGCCTGCATTCAGAACCGTCAATCCATTGGTTATCCTTAGATTCGCAGAAGTGTCCCTATAGAAATAGATGTGTTCTGCTGAGGTGGCATAGAATCCAAGGTTCGTAATAACGTTAACTTGCCCGACCGTGAACAGTTGTTTGCAGTCATCCCACTTAAAGCTCGCGGTCAAATAGTCGTTCAGACTGAGGGAGTCCGATTTTACGCGCAGTCCTTCTATTTTTACCGCTCCCTCCTCGAAAGAGATGCCAGCGCTTTCAGAATAGGCATCCGTGAGTCCTTTGAGCCCTGTATCGGGAGCTGCTCCCAAGCTAACCGCTCGGAAGAACTGCAAGCGCTTGTCAGCGGTGCTGTAACTTTCGCTTTGCGAGGTGCATGCAACAACCGGATCTCCGATCTTCCACCATAGGGTGAGGTTCGTGGAAGCCTCCAATTGATATGCGTGACCAGGAGTAGATGGCCAAGTCATGCGAATCGCCGCTTCGGGCGTCAGCGTGAGCTCAGCACTTCTAAGTGCGTAGCCAGTGAGCAAAACTAACAAACCAATCAGTGCAAGGAGATGAGTGAAGGATCTTTGGTCGGCAAGTGCTAGATTCTGCAAGCTGGCACCCGGGGACAAGACTTTGATGGGATGCACGTAGCATTGTGGACTGCTTATGAACGCCCGGACTGAAATGAACACATTGGAAAACATATACTTTCCCACTGTATTCCCGCGCGACTAGGCAGCACCATACCCAGAATGTGCTAGAAGTCCCCGGGGGATGGGGTATTGGTGGCAGTTGGAGACTGCAGAATCACTGTTGGTTGCTATACTTCGCTAGTGTAGTGTCCCTTAAATAACTACACATATCCTGGCTGTGCTTAGGATGCG
>CALMTT010000239.1 GCA_937872615.1 uncultured Verrucomicrobiaceae bacterium
TTGAGGTCCGAAACTTGAAACTTGGAACCTGAAACTTGAAACCGCTTCATGTTCTCCCGAATCGCGATGAACTCCATCTCCGGCGTGATGATGCCAGCACGGGCATACTGGAGCTGAGTCACCACTTTGCCGGGCTTTGCCTTCAAGGGATTGCGCTGGGCGTTGATGGGGGCCTTCAGGGGGCTGAGGAGGCCTTCGCGCTTGGCGGCGGCGTATTCGGCGTGGTTGGCGGTGAGGTAGCCGTTGTCACGGGGCTCGATGGCGCGGCCCTGGTATTCCTCGACGTCGTTGCGGGAGAGGATCCAGGCTTTGCGCAAGGCGGGCAGGCCTTCCTCGACGGTGCCTTTGTAGGACGGATCGCCCCAAGGGCCGGAGGTGTCATAGACGCGCACGGGTTCATTGACCTCGATGCGGCCGTTGAAGGCCTTTGTGGGGCTCAAAGCGATCTCGCGCATGGGGACGCGGACGTCTTTGTGGATCTGCCCCTCGACATAGACGCGGGTGGAGGCGGGGAGCTGCTCGGAGGAATGGGGTTCGAAGGAGGTCTTGGGGTCGGCGATCATAAAAAGCGGAGAGCGTAGGGCTGAGGGCGGAGAGTCAGTGGTCAGACGTGAGATGTCAGAGGTAGGAGACCGTGGGGGAGGGTTTCAAGTTTCAGGTTTCAAGTGGGGGCGCGGTGCGCCGCTGAAACTGAGATACCTCCGAGCGAGCTCCCTTCGGCGGCATGACCCGCATCAGGTTCGGAGGGTTCGGGTCGAGGAAGACCCGTCTCAGTCCCTGCGGTGGGACGCCCCTGTCGTGACGGGTGGATAGTCGGGGAGCGAGGCGCTTCGTCAACGGGGTTTTGCGTCCGCTTTGCGAAGAGAAAAGGCCGGGTCACGCCGGGAGGGACTCGGGAGCCGTCTGCATGAAGAGCACGGAGAGCAGGAGGGCGAGCAGCAGGCAGGCACCGGCGGCATAGAGCGGCCAGTGGAAGAGCTCCTCGACCTCGGTGAACTTGCGGCGCTCGATCTTGGTCTTTTCGAGCTTGTCGATGGTGGTGAAGACATCGGAGAGGGAGTTCAAGTCCTGCGCCATGTAGAACTGCCCGCTGCCGATGGCGGCGACCTCCTTGAGCGTCTTTTCATCGAACAACTGCTGCCCCACGGGCGTGAAGGTGCCGCGGCGCGGATCGGGGATGACGTGGACGCCGGGCGTGCCGATGGCGATGGTGTAGATCTTGATGCCGAGGGTGGCACCGAGGCGCGCGGCATCCTGCGGGGAGAGGCGGCCGGAGTTGTTCGCGCCGTCCGTGAGGAGGACGATGACCTTGCTCTTGGTCTTCTCCTTGTTGAGGCGGTTCGCCGCGGAGGCGAGGCCGGAGCCGATGGCGGTGCCATCGCCGACGCGCTGGGTCTGGACGCGGTCGAGATTGTTGATGAGCCAGTCACGGTCGAGCGTGAGCGGGCACGGCAGGTAGGTCTCGCCCGCAAAGGCGACGATGCCGATGCGGTCGGCTTTGCGGCCCTGGATGAAATCGGTCATGACACGCTTTGCGGCGGTGAGGCGGTTCACGGGCTGGCCGCCGATGAAGAAGTCCTCGATGAGCATCGAGAGGGACACATCGACGGTGAGCATGATGGAGATGCCGTCCGACTTTTCCTCCTCGGTGGCGAGGAGCTTCTGCGGCCGGGCGAGCGCACCTGCACCGAACACGATGGCCGCGAGCACGAGGCTGAACCACATCCAGCCAAAGCCTGCCCGCGCGGGCGAGGCGACGCCCCGCAGCAGCGAGACGGTCGGAAAGCTGATGGCCGGACGCGCGGCCTTTCCACCCCGAATGGCGAGCATCACCGGCACCAAACCGAGCAGCAGCAGCCACCACGGCTGCGCGAACTGGAAGTCAGGAATGCCCGGAATGGAGAGAGCGGCGATCACAGGCGTTCCTCCTCGACTTTGGCGATGGTTTGATCAATCAAGGCGAGCGCTGCCTGGGCGGTGGCGGGCACGGGCATGAAGGAAAGGTCATCACACCACTGGGCGACGGGTGCGAAGCGCTCCTTCCACACGCCCTGCGCACGCGGGATGGGAACGCCGGGCTGGAAGTCACGGAGCTCGTTGAAGATTTCCGGTGTGGTGCGGCTGATGGCCGGCACGGCATAGCGCTCGCTGAGGTAGCGGCGCAGGATCTGCGAGACGCGGTGGCTGGTCTCCGCGGGCGGCACGAAGTCCACCCGGCCACGCAATTCATTCAATGCCCGCAGGCAGGAGGAGATCGGCTGGCGCGGCGGGATGTGCGCGGCCGGTTTCGGACGCAGCAGCAGCCACACGATGATGCCGAGGAAGAGCAGCACGACCGCGCCGATGGCCCAGGCCACCCACCACGCGGGCGGCGAGGCGACCTCGCGTGCCGGAGGCAGGTCCGGATGCGGCAAAGGCGGCACGGCAGGCATCTGCGCGAGCACGGCGGATGCCTGGCAAACGATGCCAGCGATGAACCACGAGAGCTTCATCCGCGCTTCCTCCTTCTACGGGAACGGAAATAAGCCTTCAACGCGGGCACATAGTCCTCGTCGGTGCGGATCTCGATGCGCTCCACGCCGCTGCGGCGCAGCAAATGAGTGATGTAGTCCTGATGCGCTTTCATGCGCTCCTCATACTGACGACGCACGTTGGCATCGGAGGTGTTGACGAGCACTTCTTCGCCGGTTTCGGGATCTTGCAGCACCACGCGGCCGACATTCGGCAGTTCCAACTCGCGAGGGTCGGTGACATGCGCGACGACCACATCGTGCTTCGCCGCGGCAGCACGGAGGGTTTTCTCCCAGGCGTTCGATGGCGTGATGAGGTCCGAAACGAGCACGACGAGTGCGCGGTGGGCGATTCGCCCCAAAGCGAGCTCCAATGCCGGTTTGATGTCCGTGCCGGGATGAGCGGGCTCGCAGTTCAAGATGTCGCGAAGGATGCGCAGGGCATGCGAGGCCCCTTTGCGGGCCGGGAGATACTCCTCGACCTGGTCGGAGAAGAGCGTGACGCCGACCTTGTCCTGATTTTGCACGGCACTGAAGGCAAACACGGCGGCGATCTCGGCGGCGCGTTCGCGTTTCGTGTCGTCATGGCTGCCGTAGTCGCCGGAGCCGCTGACATCGACGCAGAGCATGACGGTCAGTTCACGCTCCTCGACGTATTTGCGCACAAAAGGCTCGTTCATGCGGGCGGTAACGTTCCAATCCAGGAAGCGCACGTCATCGCCAGCCTGATACTCGCGGAAGTCATCGAACTCGATCCCCTGCCCTTTGAAGCGGGAGTGATACTGGCCGCCGAGGATTTCCTTCACCATGCCGCGAGTGAGCAGCTCGATGCGCCGCACACGCTTCAGGATGCGTGTGAGACGGGCGTCGTTGTCACTGGTGGCGGCGGCGGGCATGACTTGCGCCATCACGGCACCGGAATCTTGTCGAGCAGGGTTTTGATGACGTCCTCGGAGGTCACGCCTTCGGCTTCGGCTTCGTAGCTGAGGAGGATACGATGACGGAGGATGTCCGGGGCGAGGTCTTTGATGTCCTGCGGGGTGACGTAGTTGCGGCCGTGGAGGAAGGCCTGGGCCTTCGCGGCGAGGGCGAGATTGATCGTGCCACGCGGCGAGGCACCGCAGCGGATGAGCAGCTTGAGGTGCGGGGCCACGTTCTCCGGGAAACGAGTGGCCTGGATGATGGCGACGATGTAATCGCGGATCTTTTCATCCATGTAGAGGCCGTTCACGATCTTCCGGCTGGCGACGACATCGGCAACGTTCGTGATGGAGTTCACATCCAGCTTTGGTGCGGAGGTGGCCATGGCATCGAGCACCTGTCGTTCCTCGCTCGGCGTGGGATAGGTGACGCGCACTTTGAAGAGGAAACGGTCAAGCTGGGCTTCCGGCAGCGTGTAGGTGCCCTCCTGGTCGATCGGGTTCTGCGTGGCGAGCACCATGAAGGGATCGGAAAGCTTGTGTGTGACCTCGCCGATGGTCACCTGGCGCTCCTGCATGGCTTCAAGCAGCGCGGATTGCACCTTCGCCGGGGCGCGGTTGATTTCATCGGCGAGCACGAGGTTCGAGAAAATAGGGCCGAGACGCGGCGTGAAGGTGCCGTCCTTCGGATGATAGACCATCGTGCCGATGACATCGGCCGGGAGAAGGTCCGGCGTGAACTGGATGCGCTGGAATTTGGCATTGAGCGTGCCAGCGAGCGTGCGCACGGCGAGCGTCTTGGCGAGACCGGGCACGCCTTCGAGCAGGACGTGGCCGTTTGTCAGCAAAGCGACGAGCAAGCGGTCCACGAGGTCGGCCTGACCGACGAGCACGCGGGCGATTTCTTTTCGCAGCGGGGCCACCCACGAGGAGGCTTGGACGATGGCGTCCTGATCAGGAACATTCGGAGCGGCGGGAGCCGCCGGGGCGGAAGGAATGGCAGGAGGAGTGGCGGTGTCAGACATGAAAAACGTGAGTACAGGTCAACGGGGGCGGCGGGGGCGTCAACTCCGCAAAGCACGTGGACGCGCCTTCTCTGTCTTTCACGCTGCGTGAGGTTTCCCGCGGAAATCGCCTCAACTGAAGAGGGCGGTCACCGGCTTGCCTTTGTCAGACACGGTGAAGGGGCGCTTCGAGGGCGAGTAAAGGACGAGGTCGAGGGGCAGGCCGAGGGCGTAGGCGATGGTGGCGTTGAGGTCGGGCACGCTGACGCCGTCTTCGGTGACGGAGATGCCTTTGTCGGTCTTACCATACACGCGGCCGCCCTGCACGCCGCCGCCCCAGAGGACGGAGCTGAAGGCCTTCGGGTAGTGGTCGCGGCCCTCGTTTTGATTGATCTTCGGCGTGCGGCCGAATTCGGAAGTAAGCACGACGAGGGTGTCATCGAGCAGGCCACGGCGTTCGAGATCGGTGATGAGGGCACCGAGCGCCTGATCGAGCTCGCCGCACTTCTCGGGCACGCGGAAAAAGTTGTCATGA
>CALMTT010000240.1 GCA_937872615.1 uncultured Verrucomicrobiaceae bacterium
GGCTGGATCGTCTTCCATGACCTCGATGGCGACGGCACCTACTCCACCGGCGACAACACCCTGCGCGTGCAGGCCGGCCTGACCTCCCTCGACACCGTGCTGGAAGGCACGGCCACCGCCTCCACCAAGTTCCGCTTCACCGCCACCGGCCGGCTGAGCGACACCGCGTCGGCCGCCAAGCTGGTCTTCGGCGGCAGCAAGTTCTCCACCGACCTGAAGCGGACGGTGTGCGTCAGCGCCGGCGGCCGGGGCCGCATCGCCGGCGACGGCAGCGCCAGCTGCGGGACCTCCAACGAATGAGAGACAAGCCCATGCGCCAACAGTCCGGGGCCTCGCTGATCGAGATCCTCGTCACCATCCTCATCCTGTCCTTCGGCATGCTGGCCCTGAGCGGCATGATGGCCTACGCGGTGCAGATGCCCAAGTTCTCGGCCTACCGCGCCACGGCCGTGGCCCTGGCCCGGCAGTACGGCGCCGGGCCCTTCCGGTTCCGGACCCCGGCCGGCCCGATCGTGATCGACACCACCGAGGTCGACGGCCGGATCCGGGCCGGCTTCACCAGCGTCGAGCCATGGGTGGTGTCGATGCCGGCCGGCACCCTGGTCGAGCTGACCGGACTGCTCGGCCTCACCGCCCAGGACGTGGCCGACATCGTGGCCTACATGCGCAGCGGGAACTAAAGTGAGCAGCACGGCCGCCATGACCACCTGCCCGGTCCTCCACGAGGACCGGCATGTCATTGTGGTGAACAAGCCGCACGGCGTGCTTTCGCATCCGAACCCCAAATCGGCCAAGCCGCAGCGAAGCGCCTTTGAGGGCCGTTACGATGCGGACATGCGCTGTTTTCATTCCGCGGCCGGCGAAGTGTTTTTGATCCATCGGCTCGATCAGGATACCTCTGGCGTGCTTTTGGCCGCCAAGGATGAGAAGACGGCGGATCGATGCCGCGAGGCTTTTGAGGCGGAGCAGGTGCGCAAAAAGTATCTCGCGCTTTGCAGCGGCGGTGGTTTGAAACCCGAGGGCGTGTGGCTCGATCACCTCGTCACCGAGCATGCACGGCATCAAGTGCGCACGGCGGTGCGTCGCGGGCCGCGACCGAATGCCGAGCTTCGTTATCGGCTGCTACATTACAGTGCGGCGCATCGTCTTTCGCTGCTGGAAATCGATCTCATCACCGGCAAGACGCATCAAATCCGCGTCCAGGCAGCCTCTCGGCACCTGCCGCTCGTCGGCGATGATGTCTATGGCTCCTTCGAGCAGAACCGAGTGCTGAAAAAGACCCTCCACGCCCGGCGATTGTTCCTCCATGCCTTCCAGCTTAGCTTGAAGCACCCGGCCAGCGGCCAGCCGCTCGTCGTTCAGGCCCCGCTGCCGGAGGATCTCGCCGCCGTGCTTGCCGCCGCGCAGATTCCTCTCCATCTTTAAAGCACCATGAAACACCTCGCCGTCCTTTTTGCCCTGCTCGCCGTCTTTGCCGTCCAAGCCTTCGCCGCTGACGAGAAACACACATACACTGGCGACATTACCGGCGTCGTCTGCGCCGCTTGCAAAGCCCACGTTTCCGAGGCGCTCACGGCCAAACTGCCCGGCGTTGAGAAGATCGACATCACCAAGGGCGAGAAAGAAGGCGTGAACACGATCACCATCGTCTCCAAGGATGCGAACGTGACCAAGGACACGGCCATGGCCGCCCTCGGTGACCTCGCCAAGACCTACCAGATCACCTCGCTCACGAAGAAGCAGTGACTCTCACCGGCGAAGCAGCGCTTCACTTGGTATCTTTGAGCCGATTTTGCTGCCGTTCGTGCTTGTCCGAATCGTTCGCGGGGCATGAATTTTGGAATCCCGGTTGCACGCACACAGCGTATGCCCATGATGGATTTCCACTCCCCACATGAGCGCTGTTTTTGACTCCTTTTTTCGGTTCTACGCCTCCTCCATCGGCAAGAAGATCTTGGTGGCCCTGACGGGCCTCGTGCTGATCGGTTTTGTCTTCGGGCATCTCGTCGGCAACTTGCTCATTTTCGCCGGTCAGGATGCGATCAATGAATACGGCCACCTGCTGCAAACCGCGCTGCATGGTGGTGGTGTGTGGATCGCCCGAATCGGCCTCTTGGCCGCCGTTTTGATCCACATCGTCGCCACGGTGTCGCTCACGAAACAGAACAACGCGGCTCGCCCGAACAAATACGGCCAGCACAAGGCGCAGGTGAGCTCGAAGTCCTCCCACACGATGATTTGGAGCGGCCTGACGATCCTGGCCTTCATCGTTTATCACCTGCTGCACTACACGGTGCGTGTCGGAAATGACTTCGGTAAAGACGCCTACAAGATCGACCTCCACGGCGAGAAGGTTCACAATGTCTATAAGATGGTGATCGACGGCTTCTCCTGGGCTCCAGCGTCGATTTTCTATCTCATCGCCATGGCGCTGCTGTGCAGCCACCTGAGTCACGGCTTCTCCAGCCTCTTCCAGACGCTCGGCATCAGCACGGACAAGTCCGAGCCGCTCTTCAAAAAGGCCGGTTATGCCTTCGCGGGCCTCATCTTCGCCGGAAACGCCGCCATCGTCCTCTCCATCTGGCTCTTCAGCTACGGTCGCTGATTCTGAACCTTTTCGCTCTCTTTCGCCATGTCTCTCGACTCTCATATCCCCAGTGGCCCGATGGCCATGAAGTGGTCCAAGCACAAGCAGGACTCGAAGCTCATCAATCCGAAGAACAAGCGCAAGTTCACCGTGCTCGTCGTGGGCAGCGGCCTGGCCGGTTCCTCGGCCGCGGCGACGCTTTCGGAGCTCGGCTACAAGGTGAAGTGCTTCTGCTTCCAGGACTCGCCCCGTCGTGCGCACTCCATCGCAGCCCAGGGCGGCATCAACGCGGCGAAGAACTACCAAAACGACGGCGACAGCGTGCATCGCCTCTTTTATGACACGGTCAAAGGCGGCGATTTCCGCGCTCGCGAGGCCAACGTGCATCGTCTGGCCGAGGTCAGCGTGAACATCATCGACCAGTGCGTGGCGCAGGGCGTGCCCTTTGCACGTGAGTACGGCGGCATGCTCGACAACCGCTCGTTTGGCGGCGCCCAGGTGGCACGCACCTTTTACGCCCGCGGCCAGACGGGGCAGCAGCTGCTGCTGGGGGCCTACCAGGCGCTCCAGCGCCAGATTGCGGCCAAGACGGTCACGATGTACACCCGTGACGAGATGCTGGATGTGATCGTCATCAACGGGCGGGCACGCGGCATCGTCACCCGTGACATGCGCACCGGCGAGATCAAGGCGCACATGGCCGACGTGGTCGTGCTGGCGACGGGTGGCTACAGTAACGTGTTTTACCTGTCGACCAATGCCAAGGGCTGCAATACAAGCGCCATCTGGCGTTCGTACAAGCGGGGGGCCTACTTTGCCAACCCGTGTTACACGCAGATTCACCCCACCTGTATCCCCCCGGCAGGCGAGCACCAGTCCAAGCTGACGTTGATGAGCGAATCGCTCCGCAACGACGGCCGCATCTGGGTGCCGCGCAACGCCAATGAGACGCGGCCGGTGGAACAGATTCCAGAAGAGGACCGCTACTACTACCTGGAGGAGATGTATCCTTCCTACGGTAACCTGGCCCCGCGCGATATCTCGTCGCGTGCGGCCAAGCGTCAGGTCGACCACGGGCTGGGCGTCGGGCCGATGAAAAACGGCGTCTACCT
>CALMTT010000241.1 GCA_937872615.1 uncultured Verrucomicrobiaceae bacterium
TGTCGCAATGAACGGCATACTGTCTACGAGTGGGCTATTTCCCAAATACTTCAGCTTGCCGCTTTTCGGATCAATCGCATAGGACACCACCATCTGTGGCTCGCCCCGCGTCGCTACATACAGAAAACGACGATCCGGGCTAATGGCCAGCGGCGTAGACATCCCGGATTTCACGATGCCGGGCAACGACACCTTTTCAATTAAGGTCAACTCGCCGCTTTGCGGATTCAGTTGCAGCACGTAGATGTCATTGCTTTCCGCATTGCTGACGTAAACAAAAGTCGCAGCAAATCCCATCATTGCCCCCATCAGCAGCAACGTTAGCCACAGCGCCAATCGTAGCAGGCCTGAAAATATACGCATTCGATGTCCTCTTACGCGCCGTCCGAACCGGCTTTCTTTTCTTTCTTGAAGCCCTCTTTCAGCGAAGCCTTAAAGTAATCGCGGTTCAGCCGTGAGATGAAATCCTGGCCGATTTCCATCGGATGGCCACGCAGGCCGCTGCTGACGATCTTTTTCGCGAGCAACTCGGAGAAGCTCTTCATGCGCTCGGTGCGCACGGCGACGCTGAGCGTGCTGGGCCACACCCACGAGACGCTGAGCGGTGTCTCACCCCAGCCGATGGCCGTGCGGCCTTTGTCATCATGCACGGTGACCTTCACACGAAGAAACACCGCGCTGGTGACGGTCTCCGGGCCGAACTTCAGCGGCACTCGCATGGGCGAGGAGAGGAAATGGACTTCGGCGGCGGAAACTTGGATGTCAGTGGGTTTGCTCATGATGGGAAGACGCAGCAGTCGTGTTCATGAAGCGAATCTTGGTCGGCACAAGAGACGTTTCGAGGCGTGCGGGAAGCTGTTGTATGGGGCAATAACACAAAGCCCCGGCTTCTCGCGAAACCGGGGCTTTGAAGATCGAATCAGCTTTTCAGCGGATCACGGCAGGCTCGTCGCGCCCATGAGGAAGCGGTCGCACTCTCTGGCGGCGCCGCGGCCTTCGTTGAAGGCCCAGACGACGAGGGACTGGCCACGGCGGCAGTCGCCGGCGGCGAAGACGCCGGGGATGCTGGTGGTGTATTTCTCGTGCTCGGCTTTGATGTTGCTGCGGGGGTCGGTTTCGAGCTTGAGGGCCTCGACGAGGGGCTGCTCGGGGCCGAGGAAGCCCATGGCGAGCAGGACGAGCTGCGCGGGGAGCACTTTTTCGGTGCCGGCGACCTTCTGCGGGCCGAAGTTGCCTTTGTCGTCTTTCTTCCACTCGACATCGACGACGTGGACGGCCTTCACGTTGCCATCGGCATCGCCTTCGAAGTGGGTGGCGGTGGTGAGATAGACGCGGGGATCATCGCCGAACTTGGCGGCGGCCTCTTCCTGGCCGTAGTCCATCTTGTAGGTCTTGGGCCATTCGGGCCACGGATTGTTGGCGGCACGGGTCATGGGCGGCTTGGCCATGATTTCGAGCTGCGTGACGGTTTTGCAGCCGTGACGGATGCTGGTGCCGACGCAGTCGGTGCCGGTGTCGCCACCGCCGATGATGACAACGTCTTTGCCGTCGGCGGTGATGTATTTGCCGCTGGGGTCGAGCACGGCCTTGGTGTTCGCCGTGAGGAAGTCCATGGCGAAGTGAATGCCCTTCAATTCGCGGCCGGGGATCGGCAGATCACGCGGCTTGGTGGCTCCGGTGGCGACGATGATGGCGTCGAAGTCTTTGCGGAGCTGCTCGGCGGTGATGTCGGTGCCGACGTTGACGTTGCACTTGAAGGTGACGCCTTCGTCTTCGAGCAGCTTCACGCGGCGGAGGACGACTTCTTTCTTGTCGAGCTTCATGTTGGGAATGCCATACATGAGGAGGCCGCCGGGGCGGTCGGCACGCTCAAAGACGGTGACGGTGTGACCGGCTTTGTTGAGCTGCGCGGCGGCGCTGAGGCCAGCGGGGCCGGAGCCGATGACGGCGACTTTTTTGCCGGTGCGCTTTTCAGGCGGCTCGGGCTTCACCCAGCCTTCTTCCCAGCCTTTGTCGATGATCGAGACTTCGATGTTCTTGATCGTGACGGGAGGATTGTTGATGCCGAGCACGCAGGAGCCTTCGCACGGGGCGGGGCAGACGCGGCCGGTGAATTCGGGGAAGTTGTTGGTCTTGTGCAGACGATCGAGCGCTTCCTTCCAAAGGCCGCGGAAGATCAGGTCATTCCACTCGGGGATGAGGTTGTTGATCGGGCAGCCGGAGGCCATGCCGCTGATGAGCGTGCCGCTGTGGCAGAAGGGAATGCCGCAGTCCATGCAGCGGGCGCCCTGCTTCTTCAGGCGGTCTTCAGGCAGATGGAGATGAAACTCCTTCCAGTCCTTGATGCGCTCAAGCGGATCGCGGTCAGAAGGAAGTTCGCGTTCGAATTCGATGAAGCCGGTTGGTTTTCCCATGGTCTAAAAAATGATGCGTGAGGAGTGATGCGTGAGTCTGTCTCGGGTGGGCGTTTTCAGACCGGGAATTAACCTCCACCGACGCGGGAGGCGTCCTTCGAGTTGCTTTCAAAGGCGGCGATGAGGGCGTCGTCGCCGGTGAGGCCGTCGGCTTTGGCTTTGTCGAGGGCTTTGAGCACGCGGGCGTAGTCGCGGGGCAGGACTTTGACGAACTGCTTCACACTCTGCTCCCAGAGGGCGAGCACCTTGAAGGCCTTCTGGCTCTTCGTGGCCTCGGCGTGCTGTTTGATGAGCTCGTAGAGACTGTCGATCTCGGCCTGGTCTTCGAGGGCAAAGAGGTCGCTCATGCTGGTGTTGCAGCGGGTGGCAAAATCGCCCTTCTCATCGAGCACGTAGGCGATACCGCCGGACATGCCCGCGGCGAAGTTGCGGCCCGTGGTGCCGAGCACGACGACGCGTCCGCCGGTCATGTATTCGCAGCCGTGGTCGCCCACGCCTTCGACGACGGCATCCACGCCGCTGTTGCGCACCGCGAAGCGCTCACCCGCGACACCGCGCAGGAAGAGCTGGCCGGCCGTGGCGCCATACAGCGCGGTATTGCCCGCGATGATGTTTTCCTCGGCGGCAAAGGTGCTGCCTTCCGGCGGATAGACGATGATGCGTCCGCCGCTCATGCCCTTGCCGACGTAGTCGTTCGCATCGCCGGAGATTTCGAGCGTGACGCCCTTCGGAATGAAGGCGCCGAAGCTCTGACCCGCGCTGCCGTTGAACTTGAGATGCACGGTGTCGTCCGGCAGGCCGTGCCAGTGCTTCTTGGTGATCTCGTTGCCGAGGATGGTGCCGACGGTGCGGTTCACGTTGCGGATCGGCAGCGTGGCGGTGACTTTTTCGCCCTTCTCGATGGCCGGCTGGCAAAGCGGCAGCAGCGTGGTGATGTCCATGCTGCGGTCGATGCCGTGATCCTGCTTCTCTGTGCAGAAGGTGCCGACTTCAGGACCCACATTCGGACGGTAAAGCAGATTGCTGAGGTCAATGCCGCGAGCTTTCCAATGATCGACGGCCTGGCGAGGCTCGAGCACATCGACGCGGCCGACCATGTCTTCGAGTTTGCGGAAACCGAGCTGCGCCATGAGCTCGCGGACTTCTTGAGCGATGAAGCGCATGAAGTTCGCCGCGTATTCGGGATCGCCGTTGAATTTGGCACGTAGCTCGGGGTTCTGCGTGGCAACACCGACAGGGCAGGTATTCAGATGGCAGACGCGCATCATGATGCAGCCCAGCGTCACAAGCGGAGCGGTGGCAAAGCCGAACTCCTCCGCACCGAGCAGCGCGGCGATGACGACATCGCGGCCGGTCTTCATCTGGCCATCGGCCTCGACGACGATCTTCGAGCGCAAGTTGTTGAGGAGCAAAGTCTGATGCGTTTCAGCGAGACCGAGTTCCCACGGCAGGCCCGCGTGCTTCACGCTGGTCTGCGGCGAGGCACCCGTGCCGCCATCGTAACCGGAGATGAGCACCACATCGCTGTGCGCCTTCGCCACACCCGCGGCGATGGTGCCGACACCGACCTCGGACACGAGCTTCACGCTGATGCGTGCGGCGCGGTTCGCGTTTTTCAGGTCGTGGATGAGCTGGGCAAGGTCCTCGATGGAGTAAATGTCGTGATGCGGCGGCGGCGAGATGAGGCCGACGCCCGGCGTGGAGCCGCGCACCTTGGCGATCCAGGGATACACCTTCGATCCAGGAAGCTGGCCGCCTTCACCAGGCTTCGCGCCCTGGGCCATCTTGATCTGGATTTCGCGGGCCTGGCTCAAATAAAGGCTCGTCACACCAAAGCGGCCCGATGCGACCTGCTTGATGGCGCTGTTCTTCGAATCGCCCTTCTCATTCGTCCAAGTGTAGCGGGCAGGGTCTTCGCCACCTTCACCGGTGTTCGATTTGCCGCCCACGCGGTTCATGGCGATGGCGAGCGCTTCATGCGCTTCGCTGGAGATCGAGCCGTAGCTCATCGCGCCCGTTTTGAAGCGCTTCATGATGCTATCGACGCTTTCGACCTCTTCGATCGGCACTGGAGTCTGCGACTTGAAGTCGAGCAGGCCACGCAGCGTGTAGAACTGCTTCACCTGCGTGTTCACCAGTGCGGTGTATTGCTTGAAGGTGTCGTAATTGCCCGTGCGCACCGCCTTTTGCAGCGTGTGGATCGTCAGCGGGTTGAAAAGGTGAGCCTCACCTTCTTTGCGCCACTGGTAGTCACCGCCAACGTCGAGCGCATGCACCTGCGAATCGCGATCCGGGAAGCCGCGCATGTGGCGCTGGATGCACTCCTCGGCGATCACTTCAATATTGCTGCCTTCCACGCGGGTGGCGGTCCAGGTGAAATACTTGTCCACCACGCTCTTGCTGAGGCCGACGGCTTCAAAGATTTGCGCCCCGCGATAGCTCTGCATCGTGGAGATGCCGATCTTCGACGCCACCTTGATGACGCCCTTCGTGGCGGCCTTGATGAAGTTATAAACCGCCTTCTTGTGGTCCACGTTCACGAGCAGACCCTGGCGGATCATGTCGTCGAGCGTCTCAAAGGCGAGGTAAGGATTGATCGCGCCGCAGCCAAAGCCGATCAGCGTGCAGAAGTGGTGCACTTCACGCGGTTCGCCGGACTCGAGCACGATGTCGCACTGCGTGCGGGTGCCTTTGCGGATCAAATGATGATGCAGACCGCCCACGGCCAGCAAAGCCGGGATCGGAGCCTTTTCGGCCGAAACACCGCGATCCGTCAAAATGAGGATGTTGCGGCCCTGTTTGATCAAATCGTCCGCCTGGGCGCAAAGAGCGTCCATGGCGGCTTCGAGGCCCTTCGCGCCTTTTTTCGGGTCAAAGGTGATGTCGAGCGTCGCGGAGGCAAATTCGCCGCTGGCGATGCCTTTGAGCTTCGCGAGCTCCTCGTTGCTGAGGATCGGCGTTTTCAGCTCGATCAAATGGCAGCTTTCCGGCTTCGGATCGAGCAGGTTGCCCTCGCGACCGATGGTCGTGATGGGCGACGTGACGATTTCCTCGCGGATGCAGTCAATCGGCGGGTTCGTGACCTGCGCGAAGAGCTGCTTGAAGTAGTCGTAAAGGAGCTTCGCCTTGTTTGAGAGCACCGCGATCGGGATGTCAGTGCCCATCGAGCCCACAGCCTCCACGCCGTCACGTGCCATCGGCACCATGAGCATGCGCAGGTCTTCAAAGGTGTAACCAAAGGCCTGCTGGCGCTTCAGCATCGTGTCGTGGTCCGGCAACGGCGCGGGAGCACCATCGGCGATGTCCGCCAGCTTCACGAGGTTCTTGTCGAGCCACTCGCGGTAAGGCTTCTCGGCGGCGATCTTCTCTTTGATCTCGTCGTCCGGCACGATGCGGCCTTCTTCCATGTTCACGATGAACATCTTGCCCGGCTGCAAACGGCCTTTGAGCTTCACATTGGCCGGATCGACCGGCAACACGCCCGCTTCCGAGCCCATGATGACCAAATCATCATGCGTCACATAATAACGCGAAGGACGCAGACCATTGCGGTCCAGCGTGGCACCCATCATCGTGCCATCGGTGAAGGCGACGGACGCTGGACCATCCCACGGCTCCATGAGGCAGCTGTGGTATTCGTAGAAGGCCTTCTTCGCCTCGCTCATCGACTCGTGGCCGCTCCACGGCTCCGGAATCATCATCATCATCGCATGCGGCAGACTGCGGCCGCTCAGGACGAGGAGTTCGAGGCAGTTGTCAAAGATCGTCGAGTCCGAGCCATCCACATTGATGACCGGTTTGATCTTATTGATGTCATCGCCAAACAGCTCCGATGCGAACAGCGACTGACGGGCGAGCATCCAGTTGATGTTGCCACGCAGCGTGTTGATTTCGCCATTGTGGGCGATGTAGCGATACGGATGCGAGCGCTCCCAGTTCGGGAAGGTATTCGTCGAGAAACGGCTGTGCACCAGCGCCAGCGCCGACTCCATATCCGCATCGCTCAGATCGAGGTAGTAACCACCGACCTGCATCGGCGTGAGCATGCCCTTATAAACCAGCGTGCGGCAGGAAAAGCTCGGCGCATACCACACCGGGTCCACTTTGGCGACGCGGATGGCGTTGTGAGCCACCTTGCGCAGCACATAAAGCTTCCGCTCAAAGGAAAGATCATCCAGCGCCGACGCATGACGCTTCACAAACACCTGGCGCACCAGCGGCTCGCTGGCCTTCGCCGACTTGCCGAGCGTGGAGTTGTCCACCGGCAGCTCACGCCAGCCAAGGACCGGCATGCCTTCCGCCGCAGCCACTTTTTCGAATTCCGCCTTCGCCTTCGGCCACGAATCGCCGCCGCGAGTGGTGAAAATGTTCGCCACGCCATACTGACCTTGCGTTGGCAGTTCAAAACCCGCCTCCTTGGCCTTCTTCGCCAAGAACTTGTGCGGCGTCTGGATCAAAATCCCCGCCCCGTCACCGGTATTCTCCTCCACGCAAGCACCGCGATGGTCGAGGTTCTCCAGAATCTGCAGCGCATCCGCCACGATCTGGTGCGATTTTTTCCCCTTCATATGGCAGACAAAGCCGACGCCGCAGGCGTCATGCTCATTTCGCGGATCGTAGAGACCTTGAGCGGGAGGGAGACCGGGGTTGTTCATTTTTCAGGTTGAGGGGGAAGAGTCAAGACACCTCTCCTGCCCGACCAGAGTGGAGGACGGGAAAGGGGGCGGCATTTAGGCCAGAGCCATATCAGGTGCAAGAGCATTCTGGGGGCCAAAACCGCCACCTTTTTTCCGCTACAAAGCCCCCCTTCAGATGCCGAAAAAATGGCAGTTTCGCTATCAGCCTTGCGAGAGGTATTCCAGCGCCTTCGAAAAGCTGGCCTGAGTGAGGAAGTGATTCAGGCGCGGCGGGAGGCTTTCGCGCAGTTTGGCGTGTTCCGCGGTGAGTTCCTCGGAGACTTTTTGCAGGGCAGCGAGGTGCGCCGCGGCATCGCGGTCCCGGAAGGCGTGGTCGGCGATCAGGTCGAGGCGATGCTGGAGGAGGTGGCGCAGGTGGGAGAAGTCGGCGGGCATGGCGGATGGGGACTCTCAATGAGGCGTGAAGTCAAGGTGCAGGCGCTTGACCAGCCGCTCCGATGCCGCGTAACTCGCCCGCGTGACCGATCTGCCTCCCGATTGCGAATGCGTGCTGCTCTTTGATGGCGTCTGCCATCTCTGCGATGGCGCGGTGCGGTTCGTGGTCGAGCATGATGCGGCCGGGCGCATCCATTTTGCCCCGATTCAGAGCGATCTGGGCCGTCGGCTGTATTCGGCGCATGGCCTGAATCCCGACGCACCCGACACGATGCTGCTCGTGACGCGTGAACGGGCCTTTCGTGAAAGTGACGCGGTCATCGAAATCGCCCGACGACTCGGTGGCGCATGGAAACTGGCTCTTTTGGGCAAAATCATCCCGCGAGGGTTGCGCGATGCGGCCTATGCTTTGGTGGCCAAAAACCGCTATCGATGGTTTGGCAAGCACGAGACCTGCCTGATGCCGACGCCGGAGTTGCGCCGCCGGATGCTCTCGTGAAGGTGCGGCGATGAGTTCTCCCACCCAACTGGCCCTGCGCGTCTCGCCGAACGCCCGAAAGTCCGAATTCGCCGGCTGGACGGCTGATGAAAAAGGTCGTCCGGTGCTGCTGGTGAAGCTGGCGGCCCCGCCGGTCGATGGAAAGGCCAACGAGGAGCTCGTGCGCTTCCTCTCAAAAGAGCTTGGAGTGCCGAAAGGCTCGATCAGCCTTCTCCGCGGAGCGAGCGGTCGGCAAAAGATGGTCGAACTGCCTTCCGAAGCCGTCGAAAAGCTGCCGAAAGGCAGTTGAGGCTCAGGCCCACATTTTGCCTTCGCGCAGCCATTCCTTCACCAGATCGCGAAAAGCGGCCACGGCCGGGTCATCGCCCTCTTTGGCCCATACCATGACGAGCGGGATGGTGGTCTGCGGTTTGAGCGGGATGAGGGCGATGTTCTTGCTCACGGTGCTCTCGGGCACCACGCCGATGCCCGCACAGGACTCGACGTATTGCAAGATGGTGCCGATGAGGCTGGGCGTGTGCTTCAGCCGCGGCTCGAAGCCCGCATCAGCACACGCGGCACGGATCGAATCGTGCGAGCTGGCTCCTTCGCGTCGCGCGAGGATGATGAGAGGCTCGCCCGCGAGCTTCTTCCAAGGCAAAGAAGACAGTTTTGCCCACGGATGATCCTTCGGCACCGCGGCGCAGAACTTTTCTTCGCGCAGCAGCAGCGATTGCAGACCGAGCGAATCATGCGCGAGCACCGGGCGGGTGAGCCCGACGGACAGTCGTCCCTTCGAGACCATCTCCCACACACGCTCGGGTGTGCGTTCTTCGAGGATCACCGTCACGCGAGGAAACCGTCGAGCATACTCTTTTAATAAGGGACCGAGAAACGAGCGTGTGGGCGGCCCGATGTAGCCGAGGCGCAGCTCGCCTTCGAGCTTGCGCTGCTGACCCAGGACATCGCCCGCCTGGCCTGCGACCTGCTGCTGTTCTACACGCAGGAGTTCGCCTTCGTGAGCCTGCCGGATGAGTTCACCACCGGCTCCTCGATCATGCCGCAGAAGCGCAACCCCGACGTGTTCGAGCTG
>CALMTT010000242.1 GCA_937872615.1 uncultured Verrucomicrobiaceae bacterium
GAACGCCGCCCAAGGCGTGCCCGAGCTGGTCATCTGGACGCTGCTGGCGGCCTTCGCGGCCTGCGGCGCGCTCCAGGGTGGGCCGGGGCACGGCGCCGGTTGGTCCTCGGGACCGCGCTCGTGTGGCTCGGCCAGGTGGGCTTCTTCGCCTCCATCGCTCTGTCCCGCGCGGCCCATCCAGGTGCCGGGCGCGTCGGTCCACACATTCTTTTGGGCTGGCCGAACCGCGTCATGGTGGTGTGCTACCACCTGTGGCTGCTCCTCATTGCTACGTGGCTGGCACGAGGCGCAGGGCGTCCCACGCGGGGGTAGCGCACGAGCGACCCGCGGTCGGGTACAAGGTGGCGGGTGGCGGGTGGCGGGTGGTGCAATCGCAAGCAGCGCGCCACCATAAAGAAGGGCCGCCGAGATGGCGGTGCCGCCCTGCTGGGCCAGCCGTGGCGAGACGGCAAGGCGGTTGCCGAGGCGTTGGGCTTCCTCCGCCGTGGCGATGATGCTCCACGGCAGGATCACCACCTGTGTCTCGATGTCCGACCACAGGAAGACGCTGATGGCGATCTTCTGCAGGGGGCCCTTCTGGATCGCTTCAAAGATGTCGGCACTGGCCAGCGCATCGCCCAGCCCCTGCATCTGCAGGCGGTATTCGCGGCTGTCCACGCTGTAGGAACAATCGATGGCAAGCACCAGGGCAAGATCGACCGGAGGCTGGCCGTTGGCGGCCGTTGCTGGCCCGGCGGTAAGCGCCGCCAGAAGCCCCGCACCAAACACGCGCCGTGTTGGCCGGGGCGCTGCCATCGCTAGTGCGATGCGAACTCGGCGTAATCGAGGGCGCGGCAATCGGCGGCCTTCCAGCCGACATGCACGGTCTTGCCCTCGTGCCCAGCGGCCCGAACTTGTGGAAGCTCGTCGCGGCGGAAACCGGCTCCAGCCCCGGCCAGCAGCAACTCCCGATGGTTCTCGACCCGGAAAAGCTGCCGGAGACAGACCAGGTCGTCGTCCACGTGACCACGCTGAAGTATCTCGCCGCCGAGGAAGCGGCCAACACACTGCAAAGCGCCATTCCCCCGCATCCGTATGGCAAAATCGTCGCCGTGCCGAATGCACGCTCGCTGGTCATCACGGAGGCCTCGCAGACCATTCGGGCCTACCTCGATCTCATCAAGCACCTCGACCTCCCGCCGAGCACGACCGTGCAGAAGACCATCAAGCTCATCCGCACCGATCCTGAGGATGTGGCCAAACAGCTCGAGTCCCTCCTCGACCTCAAAAGCGGCGGTGGCAGCACCGGCTCGAGCTCCACGAACCGTCCGGCCACACCGGCCGCCGCACCGCGTGCCCCGGCCATTCCGGGAATCCCGCAGCAGGCCGCCCAGCCTGCCGCCGCGGCCGCCCCTGTCGTCTCAGCCACTGGCGGTGGAGCCACCTCCGAAGGTGCAAAGCCCATCATTCTCCCGATCGTGCGCACGAGCAG
Organism: uncultured Verrucomicrobiaceae bacterium; assembly: GCA_937872615.1. Classification (GTDB taxonomy): domain Bacteria; phylum Verrucomicrobiota; class Verrucomicrobiia; order Verrucomicrobiales; family Verrucomicrobiaceae; genus Prosthecobacter. The sequence continues at coordinate 1,472 of CALMTT010000242.1, forward strand.
CCTGCTCATCGTCGCTCGTCCGACGGACATCGAGGTCATCGAAAAGCTTATCACCGAGCTCGACGCCGAGGCCACCGCGAATCGTTTTGTGTCCCGCCGCCTGAACTACATCGACCTCACCACCTTCCTCGGTCTCGCCGAGAAGGCGCTGATGCGTTACGACAAAAACGCCGGTGGCAGCACCAGCACCACCACCGGGCAAAACAGCAGCACGAACAACAACACGAGCAACAATTCCAGCTTCAACAACTTCGGGAACAGTGGCTTCGGAAACAATAGCTTTGGCAACAGTTCGTTTGGTGGAGGTTTGGGCGGCAGCGGCTTCGGTGGTGGCAGCGGCTTTAGCAGCGGCGGCGGGCCCAAACTGGATGTCACCACCAAGGCGAATAGCGTGCTCATCGGCCGCACGCTGCTCATCATCGATCCCGGCAGCTCCAAATTCTTCGCCAGCGGTCCACCCGAGCAGCTTCAAACCCTCGAAGACCTCGCCGACGAGCTCGATGTGCGCCCCCGGCAGATCATGATCTCCGCGGTCATCGGCGAGTTTTCACTCAATGATGATTTCAAGTTCGGCCTCGACTGGCTGAATACGCTGCAAAACATCGGCGGAGACAGTGGTCAACGCGCAGGAGGCGGAATCAACACGCGCGGCACCTTTTTTGACCCGGCCAAACTGAATGACCCCGCCAGCTTCCTCGGCAGCACGGCCGCTGCCGCCGGAGGTCTCACGGCCTACGGCCAGCTCGCGGGCAATCTCCATGTCTTCATGAACACGGTGGAGGGTTCGGGCCGGTTCAAGGCACTCCAGAAGCCCGTGCTCACCACCCTGAACCATCAAAAGGCGCAGATTTACATCGGCGAGCAGATTCCCATCGCGGGTAACAGTTTCAGCAACGGCATCGCAGGCGGTTTCACGACCTCCACGCAGTTCATTCCCGTCCGCATCCAGCTCGACATCACTCCGCACATCTTCAACGACCACGAGGTGATGCTCGAGTTCAGCCAGACGAACAACTCGCAGGGTGACAAAGTCACTGTCAGCACCGGTGTCACCGTTCCCGGCATTCGCGAGCAAGGGATGGTGAATGCTTTGATCGTGCCAGACCGCAGCATCGCCATGCTTGGCGGCCTGATCTCCGAAGACAATCGTAACAACAGCTCCGGCGTTCCATTCGTTGTGCGTCTTCCACTGATCAAATACCTCTTTGGCAAGGTAGAGAAGACCAAGAACCGCAAGGAGATCATGATCTTCGTCCAGCCGGCCATCATGCCCGATGGTGCCTCGCACATGAACGAGCAGACACGTTTCATGAACAACAGCCCGGAGTCCGACGCCATCTTTGACTTTGCAGGCCGCCCCGAGGAACCACTCCCGCCAGCACCCAACTTTTATCCCAAGGACAAGCCTCGCGTGCAGACGGACCTTGATGCCACGCCGACACCTCAGCCCGAAAAACGCGGGGTCTTGGACACGGTCAAAAGCTGGTTCAAAAAGAAGCCGAAGGAGTAATCAGTCCGCTCAGGCGCTCAGCAGGAGCTCCAAACCTACTTCGGAGGTTCGGCGCCGAGTTGTTCACGCAGGCCGGTGGCACCTTTCGGTAGTGAAAGGGACATGCCTGGGCCTTTGGTGGGCGTTTCAGCCGGAGGTGTGAGCGGCACGTCATCAGGCACCGGAATGGCTTTAGGCAGGCTGGGGGCCGGCGATGGCTTTGGCGCGGCTTTCGGCATCGAGACTTCCGCAGATGTCGACGTTGCTTTTGGTATCTCCGCCTGCTTTTTGAGCCATAGGGCCTTGCCGGAGAGATGGGCGCAGAAGGCCCCGAGGATCATCGAGCCGCCAATGAACACAAATGTCTTGAGCCACTTCGGCACCTCGTCGGCTGGCAGGAGATGCTCGGGCAGCGTCGGCGGGGCTCCAGCGGCTGCCTTGGCCCAATCGGGAGAACCCGCAGGGGGCTCTGGCTCGCCTCCACCACTGCGGAAAAGCAGCTCGGCAAAGCCGATCGAGTTTGTCTCGGGCGAGGTCACGATGCTGCCGCTGGTCAAAGCCCCCGCGGCAGGCGGCACCGCATCTCGGTTGAGCGGCGCGGAGACACTCTTCGTGCCGTTCTTTGGAGAGGAGACAGCTTTCGTTCGTGGCTTGGGCTGGATGCGATCCATGTCCGCTGTGACGAGCGGTTCCGTGGTTGGCTTCACCAAATCATGATGCTGCACCACGCGGGCATAGCGGCCGAGGAAGTCGGAGCGGGTGCTCGGCTTCGTGTCGAACACTTTGGCGATCTCGTCATCGAGCAAACGGGCGATCGTCTCACGTTCCCGTGCCGTGCCGGATGGCTCCGCCTGCACACCGACAGGCGATTCGATGCCGATGAGCAGCTTCGTGAGCGCCGCCAGCCAGCCGCCGTGCCACAGGCTGTCCGATTTCACCGCCACCTGTGGCAGCAACACGGCCGGATCGGTGCCACGGCCGGCCATTGAGGCCAGCGTGGGGTGCGCCCGCACGACGAGGTTGAAGGCCGGCCACTCATTGAGCTTCGAGACGAGCAATTTCGCGCAGCGGGCATCCTCGCGAGGCAGACCGGTGAGCAGGAAAATATCCTCCAGGCGCAGTTTCGCGATGGGCAGGTTCGACGCGTCGAGCTGCGAGAGAGCGGTATCGAGACCAGCGAGCACGAGATAAGCCTCCTGCACCTCGATGGAGCGGCGTTCCTTGAGCAAATCAGCCAGGCTGATGCCCTCGGCCACTTCTTCGGCCAGGCAGGTGATGCCCTCGGCCTCATTCACCAGCGCCAGGGTGATCAGCGCCGTGTTCTCGCGCTTCTTCGTGAGCTTCAAAGCCGCCTGATCCGCGGACAGCACCTGCGCCGCGCACACACGTGCTGGCGGCACCTGCTCGATCAACACCGCTCGACCTGCCTTCGTCAGCGTGCCGCGCATGCTGTAAGGGTTCGCCATGTCGAGACGCTGGCTTTGAATGCGCACCAGATTCACCACGCCGCGGGCCACATCTTGATAACTCGCCAACAGCGGTGCCAACAGCGCCCGCGGCTTTTGCGCCGTGGGGATCTCGCCGGAGAGATGCTCGGGCGAAAGCTTGAGAAGCTGGTTCTTCAGATCACGGATGGCCACGGTCACACCGGGACCCGCGTTGGAAAGACAGGCACCAAGCAGTTCCATGAACTCCGGCGCGGGCACCGGATGATCCGGCAGCGTCACATTGCCACCTGCCTGCTCCATGAGGAAGGTCTTCAAAAACTTCGCCTGCTTCTCAAAGCCACTTTTGAGCGCCCGCTTCTTCGCGCTGCCGTTGTCGAGCACGCGAAAATCGGCCGCGAGCACCTGCACGGCCTGCGGACCGGTTTGCACGACGCGGAAATTCTCCAGCGGCTGATCGGTGAGGAAGTCACCGCGCTCCGCCACGGCCACCGCGGTCTCCAGCGAGCGGCAAGCCAGCATCACCGCGAGCCAGCAAGGCATGTCTGTGAGCCGCGTGAGGTAGGTGCGCAGCGACTCACCATCGACATTCGAGGTGATGTAGAAAGGGTTTCCCTCGTCTTCGCCATGCTCGATCATCCGCGCCATCGCCGGATGGCCACCACGCTGGATTTTCCTACACGTGTCCTCGAAAGCTCCGCGGTTCGCCAGCGGCTCCAGCAGCACATGGCAGTGCACATACTCCAGCCGCTGCGTATCAAAGGCCAGCACCGCCACCTGCTCGGCATTGCGCACCAGCTCGACGTTGTTGCCGTCGGCGTCCTGGACGATCTGGTAGTGCCTGAATTGGCTCGGGTCCGGCATGAGTGACTATTGAGAGGAGAGTGGGGAGAACGACGGGCCGATGATTCCACACGCCCCTGCATCTTCAAGGGCGGGTTTCCCCGATCACCCACCGTGCGTAGCTCTCCGCCACCTGCTCCGGCTTCAAAGCCACAATTTCCGGCACCTCGTAGGGGTGCAGCTCCCGCAGCCGCTGCTCAAAGGAAGGCCAGGCCGCCGACGTCGTCTTGAAGACCGCCAGCACCTCCCCTGCCCGCTCCACCGCCCCTTGCCAGCGGTAGATCGATTCGATACCCGGCAGCAGATTCACGCATGCCGCCAGTTGAGCCTCCACCAAGGCCGTGCCAGTCTGGCGTGCTTTCTCCACATCTGGAAAGGTGCATAAAACGACGAGAACATTGTTCATGACCGCCACTCTATGAGATCCGCCTTCATCGACAAGCTCATCAAACGCATGGACCGCCTCGAACCCGGCGAGGTGCAAGGCATCGTGCTGGAATTGCTGCGGGAGAAAGGCCTGCTCGAAAAGGTCTTCGAGGCCCTGCAGGAGGGCGTCATCCTCCTCGATGCCGAAGGCCAGGTGACCTATGTGAACCGCGCCGCCTGCCAGTTCTTTGGCATGGAAAAGGAGGCCGTCATCGGCCAGCGGCTGGCGCAGGGCGTGCGAGGCCTCGATTGGGATGGCGTGATGGACCCGGGCACCGTGATCAGCCGTGACATGGAGGTGCTGTATCCGGAAAACCGCTTCCTGAACTTTTACATCACCTCCATCGACGACAAGGACACCTCGATGGGCTTTGTCATGCTCATCCGCGATGTCACCGAGACACGCAAACGCACCGAGGAGCAGATCGAGAGCGAGAGATTGAATGCCTTCACCATGCTCGCCGCCGGCGTGGCGCATGAGCTGGGCAATCCACTCAACTCCCTCACCATCCACCTCCAGCTCCTAGAGCGTCGTTTGAAGAAAATGGGCACCAAGGGCGATCCACTCCGCGAGCACCTCGACGTGGCCTCCGGCGAAATCAAACGGCTCGACGGCATCATCGGCCAGTTCCTCGCCGCCATCCGGCCCACCAAGCCACAATTTCAAAGCGTGCAGATCCGCGATCTGCTCGATGAATGCCTCCGCGTGCTCCAGCCAGAGATGGAAAAGGCCAAAGTCACCGTGCGTCTCGACCTCCGTGCCGATCTGCCCGCCATGCCGCTCGATGCCGCGCAGATCAAACAGGCCTTCCACAACCTCATCCGCAATGCCTGCCAGGCCATGCCGAAAGGCGGCCAGCTCACCATCGGCGGCACCTTCACCGACTACGAGGTGCGTCTGAGCTTTGAAGACACCGGCAAGGGCATCGGCGCCGAGCAGATGGGCAAGCTATTCCAGCCCTTCGCCACCACGCGGAGCACCGGCACCGGCCTGGGCCTGCTGATTGTCCGTCGCATCATCCGCGAGCACGGCGGCGAGATCGACATCGAGTCCCGCGAAGGCCACGGCACCCGCATCACCCTCTGGCTGCCGCTGGTGGAAAAGAAACTCAGACTGCTCACACAGCCTGGAGAACCTTCGTGAGCCGACCGGCATGAGTTTCGACACGCTCGCGCCGCACTACGCCTGGATCGAGGCATGGTTCGCTCGTGACCGCCTGCAACGCTGCCGCACCGCCATGCTGCCGCGGCTTCCTCCGCCGGACCGTGTGCTCATTTATGGTGAGGGAAACGGCCGTTTCATGGTGGAGATGCTCCGGCAGTTCCCAAACGCACGCCTCACCGTGGTGGAGATGAGCTCCGTGATGATCCGCCAGGCACGCGAACGTCTCCGCCACGCGAATCTCGAGAACGCCGACGTGTGCTTCATCGAGACCGATGCCTTGCGGTGGCAACCGGAGGCACAAACCTACGATCTCATCGTGACATGCTTCTTCCTCGATTGCTTCCGTGAGGACCAGCTCGCCCATCTGATGCCCGTCATCGCCCAATCGGCCACAGAGAATGCCTGGTGGCTGGTGGCAGACTTTCAAATCGCCCGCCACGGCTGGAGGAGGCTGCGCAGCCGGATCGTGGTGGGATTCCTGTATCGTTTCTTTCGTCTAATGACCGGCATCTCCGCATCGAGGCTCGTCGATCCCGCACCGCTGCTGGCTGCGAACGGCTTTTCACGGGCTCATCATGAAGAGCAGGATCATGGCGTGTTGTTTTCCAGCTTGTGGAGCTTCACCAAGAATTTTCCTCTCGCTGGCCCGAATCCCGCGTCTTCCACCGTATCATGAGCATGTCCTACCTCGCCATCGGCCTGTGCCTGCTGCTATCCTTCCTGCTTTCCGGATTGGAAAGCGCGGTCATGGCGGTGAGCCGTGTGCGGGTGCGGCATGCGGCCTCGAATGGTGATCCGCGTGCCCGCGGCCTGCTGACGCTGATTGAGGACCGTGATGCACTGCTCGGCTGCATCACGGTGGCCAATCACATCGCCAATCTCTCGGTCTTTTTGCTCATCGCGCTGCCGCTGGTGCGGCATGCGAGCGTGCTGGAGGCCTCGATGGCTTTTCTGCTCGCGCTGCCCGTTTTCCTCATCGGGCTCGAAGTGATGCCAAAGAAGCTCTTTCGCCGCTTTCCGTTCCGCTCGCTGCGCAGCGTCTCGATGCTGCTGCATGTCGTTGGCATCGCCAGGCCTCTTTTCAGGGCTTTTTCGCCCGCCAAAGGCACCAGCATGGCCGATGGCGAAATCGCCAGCACGTCCGCCGACAGCCAGCGTCGTGATGATTTGAAGCATCTGGCCCGTTCGCTCGCCAGCGAGCAGCAGCTCTCTGGCTCCGCCACGCGGCTCATCGAGCACATCCTCGACTTTCGCCGCCTCACTGCCGCGGATGTGATGCAGCCGCTCACTCAAAGCGTGGCCCTCGCCGCCGAGCTGCCGCTGCAAACAGCCCTGATCCTTGCCCGCGAGCAGAACACGCCCGTCCTGCCCGTGCTCGGTGAAAACGGCACCTTCATCGGTGTGCTCGATACCATCGAGCTGCCAGCCTCGGTGCCGCCAGACCGTCTCGTGCGGCAGCACATGCGCACTCTTGATACCATCCAGGCCTCCGAGCCAGCCCTGCGGGCCCTTCAACGCCTGCGCAAGCAAGGCCGCCGCCTCGCCATCGTGACGGACACGCGAGGCCTGCCCGCCGGACTCCTCACTGAAGAGCACCTGCTGGAGCCCCTGATGCGGGGCTGAGATTTCTCAGGAGAATTGCTGCGCGATTCTGGGGACTCAGGTAGAATTCCCGCATGTCACGCCGCCTGGCCGTCTTTCTTCTCTCGCTCGCGCTCATCGCCATGAGTTCGGCTCTCGCTTGGATGTTCCGCGAGATGTTGGTGGCCGTGGAAGTGCCGCCCGTGGCTGAAATGCCCGCACAGCCCGTGCGCAAACCGGTGACAAAACCCGGGCCGCAAGTCCCTGCCACGTTTGTGACACCCACGACTGCCACAACCGCTCAGGAGCGACCGCTGGCCGAAACGATCGCCGAAGACTTGCTGAACCCCGAAGCCGTCCCAGGCGAGGCTTTGCTCACCTTCAAGAACGCCGCCGCGCTCGCCGCATTCCGCGCCCGGGCCGCGCAGGCCGGACTCGACATCATCAGCATCGATCCCACGCTGCTCACCGCCCGCGTGCGCTATCGCAGCCTCGATGGATTGCAAAAAGACCTCGCCGAGCATGCGAGTGACTACACCAACGCCGGCCCCAATCTCGTCGCCCGCATTCCCGGCCTGCCACCACAAAAGGACACCGCGAACGCTGGCGGCAGCACGCCGTTTCGCTCGCAAGGCCTCGATTTGATCGGCGCACCCGCCAACCGCACTGGCTGGGGCTCCGGTGTGACCGTGGCCGTGCTCGACAGCGGTGTGGTGGACCATCCTTCGCTGCGCAATGCCTCCATCACGCACATCGACCTCGTCGAGGATGGGCAGGCTTTTCATGGTCACGGCACCGCGATGACCTCTTTGATCGCGGGCGATGATCCGAACATCGCCGGCATCTCACCCGCGTCGAAGATCATCGACATCCGCGTGGCCGATCCGCAGGGCAACAGCAACACCTCGCTGCTCGCCAGCGGCATCATCCGTGCCATCGAAGCCGGCGCGAAGGTCATCAACATCAGCCTCGGTTCCTCGCAGGCCTCTCCAGTGCTCGAACAAGCCGTGCAATACGCCATCTCCCGCGGGGCGGTGATCATCGCCGCCGCAGGCAACGAGCAATCAAACGCGCTCTCCTACCCTGCCGCCTACTCCGGTGTGGTCAGCGTGGCTGCCATCGATGCCACCGGCACGCAGGCATGGTTCTCCAATTCCGGCCAGGGCCTCACACTCGCCGCACCCGGCGTGGGCATCGTCTCCGCCTACAACGCGAACAAGCTCGTCATCGGCAGCGGCACTTCTCAAGCTGCCGCCATCACCAGCGGCGTCGCCGCCTACCTCGCCGGACGCGGCTACCAGCCTTCGAACATCCCCATGGTCCTCATCCGCTCCGCCCGCCCCACCGGTGCCGCGCAGACGGCCGTGGGTGCGGGCATTTTGCGCATTCCTTAAACAGGCTCGCGACCCGCGATAGCGTCCTGGAGTGCGCCGGCCCTCCGGCGCTTTCGAATGTCTCTAGGCCCACGAAAAGCTCCAGAGGACTGGAGCACTCCAAAATGCTGCCGCACCGGCAACGCTCCAACTGCGTCGTTGCGGCTCACCGCGCCTATCGTCTATCGTTTATCGTCTATTTCTTCCTTTTACTCTCATGCCTCCGCGTCTCCGCCTCCGCGCCAATTGGCATACGCTTGCGCTGCTCTGCATGCTCGCGGCGATGTGGTATGCGGCGGAGGCGCAGTCGAATGGAGCGGCTTACCTGCTCGCGTTGCTGGCAGGGGTGCTGGCACTGGTATCGCTGCTGCATGCGCGGGCTAATTTGAGAGGCCTGCGGCTCCGCGTGCGCGGCGTGACGACGGTGCGCGAGGGCGGCACGGCTCGCGTGAGATTGGAACTCTCGAACGTCGGCCCCAAGGATGCGTGCGGCATCGAGATTCAGTCGCTGGAAGGGGGTGGCAGCCAGTTCGTCGAGTGCATCAGCAGCGGACAGTCGCGAGTGGTGGAGCTGCCAGTGGCTGCGAAAGCTGGCGGAGGCTCGACATTGAAGTTTCTCGCCCGCAGCGTGTATCCGCTCGGGCTCTACAACATCGAAGCCGTCGTCGAAACCGCCGCACCGCGCCGCGTGCATCCGCGACCCGCGGGCTCGCTGCCGATGCCTGCGCCACAACCTCTCTCACCGCATTCGCAAGCCGGAGCCTCTTCACGCAGCACCACCATCGGCGGGCGTGGTGGCGATGACTTCGCTGGCACACGCGAGTTCCAGCCAGGCGACTCACCACGTCACATCGACTGGCGGGCCGTCGCGCGCGGTCGTCCGCTTGTTGTCAAAACATGGGCATCGAATGCCAACGAAGCCGTTTTGCTCGATTGGGACTCTCTTCCGGTCGATGAAAGCACTCGCGCGGCGCAAATCGCCCGCTGGATCGAGGATTGTGAGCGTGATGAAAAGCTCTACGCGCTGCGGCTTCCCACGCATGACATCGAGGCAGGCCGCGGAGACCTGCATCGCCGCCGCTGCCTCGATGCGCTCGCTGATTTCACCGCTGGTCAAAGTGGCGAAAGCCTCGGCAAAGGCCGCGACACGCTGCGTGAGAGCCGTGGCGCCGTGCGTTCCGCGTTCGAGAGCTCGTTTCATCTGCCAAACGGTCCGCTGCTCGCGCTCAGCCTCGCGCTCACGGCGACCTTCCTGCCATTGACCGATGTCATCACGGTTCCCGCGCTTGTCATCGCACTGCTGTGCTTTGCCTGGCGTGTCGTGCTGCGACGCGGCGTGCCGCCGATCGTGCTGCGCGTGCTCATCCTGCTGGGCAGTGTGGCACTGATCTGGACCGGGCACGGAGGGCAGGCCAGCATGGAGGCGGGCATCGCGCTGCTCGCGGCGCTGTCGGGTGTGAAGCTGCTCGAAAGCCGCGCCCCACGCGAGTTTCAGGTGCTGGCGCTCATCGGCTGGTTCCTGTGCCTGTGTGGCATCGTGATCGACAACAGCCTCCCGCGCATGCTGTGGGCCTTGGGCGTGTTTTTGCTCATCACCACGTGCATGACACGCTTCCGCCTCAGCACGCCCGGCCTGTGGCGGCCGGTCAGGCTCACCGGTGTGCTGTTTGCCCAGGCACTGCCCATCGTGCTCGTGCTCTTTGTCATCATGCCACGTGGCCTGCTGGATCTGCGCACCACCTTCGGCGGGCGTTTCATGGAAAGCGGCATCTCCAACGAGCTCGATCCCGGCAGCATCACGAAGGTGGCGCTGCGCATGGAGCGTGCCTTCCGCGCCTCTTTTCCTGATGGCCATATCCCGCCGAATGACCTGCGCTACTGGCGATGCCTCACGCTCAGCGAGTGCGATGGCCTGCGCTGGCGCCGTGGCGAGCGTTTCGGCCTGAAACTGCGGCCCAAACGTCCCGAAGCGGCAACCGATGTGCGTCAGGAGCTTCAAATCGAGCCGCACGGCATGCGATGGATCCCCGCACTCGATGTGCCGCTGCTCGTCAGCGCCGGCGGCGCTCCGCTCATCCCGGAATTTGATGATGTGCTAATCTCACCCATTCCGCTACGCGGTGTGACCAAGGTCACCACTTGGTCACGGCTGCAGCAGCGTCAATTTGAGCCGCTGCCGGACCACCATCGCCAGCTCTACCTCGAATATCCCGAAAACCTCCCACAGGTCGTTTTTGACCTCACGGACGACTGGCAGGCGCGTGCGCAGAATGATGTGCAGATCGTGCAGCTCGGCATTCTGCATCTTCAGCAGAACGGGTATCAATACACGCTCACGCCGGATGATTACTCCGGCCCGGGTGGATTGGAGGATTTCCTCGTGCGTGGCAAAAACGGCTTCTGCGAGCATTTCGCCAGCAGCTTTGCCACGCTGATGCGCGTGGCGGGCGTGCCAGCGCGTGTCGTCATCGGCTTCCTCGGTGGTGAACACAACGACCGCACCGGCCAGATGATCGTGCGCCAGAGTGATGCGCATGCCTGGGTGGAGGTGTGGCTCGAAAAAAGCGGCTGGACGCGTGTCGATCCCACCGCAGCGCTCGCCCCTGACCGCATCGGTAACACTTACCGCCGCTACCTCGATCTCGACGGCGCGGCCATCGAGCGCCGGCGCCTGAGCTGGTGGGGACTCGCCCTGTTTGAGACGCGACTGCTCTGGGACCGTGTGAACTACGCGTGGCAGGATGCCGTAGTGGAGTTCAACGAGGATTTTCAGCGTGACTGGCTCGCGCGACTGGGATTCGAGGACGGTCGCTGGTGGCACCTGCTCGTGCTCAGCGCTCTCTTTCTCATTTTGAGCCTCGTGTTGATCTCCATCTTCCTCCAGCGCCGACGTCGCGAAGCTGATCCGTGGCATCGAGCCTGGCTGAAGCTCTGCACCAAGCTCGCCAAAGCCGGTCATCCGCCCCGTCATCCCGGCGAAGGTCCTCTCGCCTACGCGCAGCGTGTGTCTCCGACCCCATCAGCGCTGCACGATCTCGCCCAATTGTATGCCGAAGGCCGTTACGGCGCCTTCGGAGCCTCGTTGCCCGAGTTTCAAAAACAAGCCGCCCGCTTTGTGATGCCCGCCAGGTGATGCAGGAGGGCCGGATTGCATTCCGGCCCACTTGAGATGGGCGGAGGAGGTGCGGAGCCGAGGGATGTAGCGTGGGCGAAAGACCAGAAAATTGGGCAGGAATGCAATCCTGCCCTCCAGTTTGGCAAAGTGGCGTTGTTGTTGTGCAACAGCGCCCATCCCTGATCCGCAGGAACAGGGCAACTTTCAATACCCCATCGCGGTGCCGATTTGGAAGACGAGGAGGCTCAGCACATACGCGGTGCCGGTCATGTAGCCGAGTTGGAGGAGCGCCCACTTCCAGGAGCCGGTCTCGCGTTTCACGATGGCGATGGTGCTGACGCACTGCATGGCGAAGACGTAGAAGATGAGCAGGCTGATGCAGACGAGCGGGGAATAGACGGGCTTGCCATCGGGGCGGCGCTCGGAGATGAGCTTGTCGCGCAGCGGGTCGAGGTTTTCGTCGTCTTCGCTTTCGACGGCATAGACGACGCTCATGGTGGAATTGAACACCTCGCGGGCGGCGAAGCTGCCGATGAGGCCGATGCCGATTTTCCAATCGTAGCCGAGCGGCTTGATGGCGGGCTCGATGAGATGACCGGCCTGACCGGCGAAGCTGTTGGCGAGCTGGAGGGATTTGTCCTCGGTGTCGGTCTTGGGGTAAGTCGAGGCGGCCCAGATGAGGATGGAGATGCCCAGGATGATGGTGCCGGCACGGACGAGGAAGGCCTTGGCTCGCTGGCCGACGAGCAGGAGGATGGATTTGAGCGCGGGCCGCTTATACGGCGGCATCTCGAGGATCATGGGGCTGGCCTCGCCCTTCATGACGGTCTTGCTGAAGATCCACGCGAACACAAACGCGCCGCCGGTGCCGAGCGCATAAAGCGAGAGCATGATGCCCGCCTGCGTCCACGCGCCGACTTCCTTTGTGGGGAAGAGCACGGCGATGAGCAGCGAGTAAACGGGCAATCTCGCCGAGCACGACGCGAGCGGGGCGATGAGGATGGTGACGAGGCGGTCCTTCGGATTGTCGATGGTGCGTGCGGCCATGACGCCGGGCACGGCGCAGGCGTAGGAGCTGAGGAAGGGCAGGAAGGATTTCCCATTGAGCCCCACCTTGCTCATGAGCCAGTCCATGATGAAGGCGAGCCGCGACATGTAACCGGTGTCCTCGAGGATGCCGATGAAGAAGAAGAGGATCAAAATCTGCGGCAGGAAGATGACCACGCCACTCACACCGGGCACGACGCCATTGACGATGAGATCGCGAAGGTCGCCGGGGCCCATGAGCGTCTCCACCCAAGCGCCGAGATCGCCAAAGATGCCCTCGATCCAGCCCATCGGCCCCTCGGCGACGCGGAAGATGAGGTAGAAGAGGATGCCGAGCACGAGCAGCAGGTTCGCAAAGCCGAGCACGGGATGCAGGAAGACGCGGTCGAGCTTGTCGGTGATCGTTTCCTTCTCCTGATCGGGGCGTTTCAGCACCTCGGCGCAGAGTTTTTCGATGCTGCGGTAGCGATCGGCGACGAGTTCGTCCTCCCAGCCGGGGAAGGCGGCATCAATGCTCTGCCGCAGCTCGTGGATGCGGGCCATCTGCGCATCGGCGAGGCCGTAGTGCGTGGGATCGTGGCCGGAGAGAAGGTAGAGCGGCTCCAGCAGCGAGGCCTTGGCATGAATGGCCCCCGTTTCGCAAAGCGGCCCGCGGCTGCTTTCCAAAGCCGCACGCACGCCAGCAGGAATGACCGCGCTTTGCCAAGTCGTGGCAGGCACATCATCGCGACTGAGCGCGAGTTTCAACTCGATGAGGCCTTTACCCGTGACGGCCTGCGTTTGCACCACGGGAATGCCGAGGAGGCTGCTGAGCTTCGCGGCGTCGATGCGCCACTCGCGCTGCTCGGCCACGTCGGCCATGTTCAGCACCAAAATCGTCGGCAGGCCAAGCTCGAGCACCTGGGAGACGAGGTAGAGGTTTCGCTCGATGTTGGCGGAATCGACCACGCAGACTACGCGGTCCGGCCGCGGGGTCTCGGGGCGTCGGCCGAGCAAAACGTCCCGCAAAACGGCCTCGTCGGGCGAGCGGGCATTCAGGCTGTAAGCCCCCGGCAGGTCGATCAGGCGCAGCTTTTTGCCATGCTGGCTGTAGCACTCGCCGATCTTCTTTTCGACGGTGACGCCGGGGTAGTTCGCGACCTTCTGCTTGAGCCCGGTGAGCAGGTTGAAGAGCGTGGTCTTGCCCGAGTTCGGGTTCCCCACGATGGCGATGAGCGGCGTCTCGACGGCGGTGCTCATGCGGGGGAGATGGCGATGAAGGCCGCCTCGTGGTTGCGCATGGAAAGCTGGGAGCCGCGCACGCTGATCTCGATCGGCTCGCCCATCGGGGCGCGACGTGTCACCCGCACGCGGGTGCCGGGAACGATGCCCATCTCCCGCAGCCGGGTGAGGCAGGACCGGCCGGTAGGCATGGCCTGCACGATGGCATCGGTGCCGATGGGGAGTTCAGCGAGGGTGGAAGGCATGGGAGAGAGAACGCGGCTGCAATTGAGACTCTGTCGCAAAGTTTGACGCGAGACTAACGAAAGCCACTTAAGCTGCAATGGCCGAGTTGAGGCGAATTTTGGCCCGCTGTGGCCGGATTCAGACCGTCACACCGTGCGCCCGCAAGAAGGGCACGAGCTCATCGACGCCGAAATCGGCCAAGACCTCGCCATCCCAGTCCATCGTGGGGGCCTTCGACTGTCCGCTGAGGTCGATCATCTCCTGCATGGCCTCGCGATTGCCGGAGACGGTGATCTTTTCATACGCGATCCGGCGGGCGTCGAGGTAGTCGAGCACTTCCTCACACCACGGGCAGCCTGTTTTGACGTAGAGTATCGGTTTGACCATGGCGGAGCATGCGATGGATGGGCTCCGAGGGCAAGGACGGCTTCCGCGGCATCGGGAATCCCGGTTGACCATCCGGGGGGGCTCCCCTAGAATCCACGCCGCAGTTCCTCCAGAGCATCCCCTCACAGCTCCGAGGCCGTCCCCTGACCGCGAAAGAAGCTGAATGCGCCGACCGACCCACCTGAAGGCGCCCCAAGTGACTGCTCGCCGGATGTTTGATCCGCTGGGAAGCCTTGTGATGACCGCCCGCGGGCGGTCAGAGCTCTCCGGGGAGGTTCCCGCCAGCAATGGACTCCGCTGCAACAGCCCACGGCGACGCCGCGCCCGGCCCCGGAAAATGGTTTTCGACTGTTCCCCGCCTGCCCGCCCCGCGTCCGCGTGAGCTGCCCACCCCAAGCACGAACCCGAACACGCCCAAAACGCAACGAACACATGTCGAACAACCCGAACTCCAACAATGGTCCCCGCCGCCGTCGTGGCGGCCGCAATCGCAACAACCGCGGCCCCAGCAGCGAGAACTTCACGAAGCGCACCCCGCGCCTTGATGACCGCTCCGGTCTCCAGAAGTTCCTCAACGCCATCTCCTTTGGCCTGCTTTGCAAAGCACCGTCCAAGCAGAAGCAGCAGCCCGCCAAGGCCCCGATCACCAACACCACCGTGGTGAAGTCCTCCCGCCCTGAAGGCGGCCAGTCCCCACGCCCGCCGCGCGAGCCGAAGCCCGCCCGCGAATTCGCCCCTGCGAACCCCGCCGAGGTGACCACCGAGCGTCTCTACGTCGGCAACCTCTCCTACGACGCCACCGAGAGCGATCTCTTTGAGCTCTTCAACGGCGTTGGCAGCGTCCGCAATGCCGAGGTCGTCGTGCACAGCCGCACCCAGCGTTCCAAAGGCTTTGCCTTCGTGACCATGGCCACCCTCGAAGAAGCCCGCCGCGCTGTCGGTGAGCTCAGCGGCAAGGAATTCATGGGCCGCCCGCTCCAGATCAGCGGTGCCAAGCCGAGCAACCGTGGTGATCGCGACGAACGCGGTGAGGCTGAACAGCCCGCCGAGGCCGCCGAAGCCGCCGCTGCCTAATCGAGGTATCATCATCCCCTTCCACGCCCGCAGGTTCACAAGACCTGCGGGCTTTTTTTGCCCGCGAAGCGCCACAAATCCCCTGCCCTGCGTGAGAGCGGACGCTGGTCTCGTATGAATGGCTTCATGCGCCCGCTCCTTTTCCTCGCCCTCGCCTCATCGCTCATCGCCGCCGATTGGCCTGCGTATCGCGCTGATGCCTCGCGCAGCGGCTACACGAGCGAGACGATCCCGAATCAACTGCGCCAGCGCTGGGCCTTCCGGTTGCCGAGCGGACCACGCATCGCGTGGCCGAATTCGGAGCGCATGGAGTATGACCGCGCCTTTCAGCCGATCATCGTGGGCGATCTGGTGCTCTTCGGCAGCTCGGCGGATGATCAGGTGTATGCGCTCGATGCAAAAAGCGGCCGCGTGGCGTGGCGCTTCTTCACGGGCGGGCCCGTGCGCTTTGCACCAGCGGCGTGGAAGGACCGCGTCTTCGTCGTGAGCGATGACGGGCATCTCTACGCGCTCGCGTTGGCGGATGGAAAGGTGCTTTGGAAACATCGCGCCGGTCCGGCGGGGCGTCAGGTGCTCGGTAATGAGCGCATGATCTCGCACTGGCCTGCTCGCGGCGGTCCGGTGGTGATGGATGACATCGTTTATTACGCGGGCGGCATCTGGCCGAGCGATGGCGTGTATCTGCATGCGCTCAATGCGGACACCGGCGCTCCAGTTTGGCAAAATGGCGACACAGGCTCGATCTACATGCCGCAGCCGCACGGTGGCGCGGAGGCCGCGAGCGGAGTCGCGCCGCAGGGCTACCTGCTCGCCAGCGGCGGCTCGCTCATCGTGCCAACGGGTCGCGCGGTGCCTGCGGTGTTTGAGCGGGCGGATGGCAAACTGCGCTACTACCACCTGCAAAAGAACCAGCAGCGCGGCGGCACGCGTGTGCTCGTCACCGAGTCGAATTTCCTCAATGCGGGCACGCTTTTCGACATCGCCACCGGCGAGGCCTCGGGCAACTTCGGCAGTGGGCCAAGCGTCGCGATCAACGGCGGTGTCGTGCGTGCCGAGGGCCGCTCGCTGGCGACGTATCGCTGGAAGGACGTCGAAAAGATCGACCGCAAAGGCCAGAGCTACAAAGTCCGCGTGCTCGAGCAGGACAAGGTCGCGCCCGTCGAGCGCGAGGTGCTCGAACTCATCATCACCGGCCCCGAGGCCGTCGTGGGCGCGGACGGCATGATCAGCGCCATCGACTACACCGGCCAGCGCACCGAATGGTGGAAGCACAAAGTCGAAGGCCGCGTGCTCGGCCTCGCTGCGGGCAATGGCCGCCTCGTCGCCACCACCGATGCGGGCATCGTGTATCTCTTCGATGGCGATCCTGCGCCGCTGCCCATCGCTGAAGCTCCTGCGGAAGAAAAACCACTCGATGCCGCCATCGCCGCCGAAGCGAAAGCCATCCTCGATGCCACGAAAGTCACCGAAGGCTACGCCGTCGTGCTCGGAGCCGCGCACGCCGATTTCGCGCTCGCTTTGGCCCGTCAGTCGAGTCTTCACATCATCGCGATAGAGGCCGATGAAGCCTCCGCCGATGCCGCGCGGCATCGCATCGCCGCCGCGGGGCTTTACGGCACGCGTGTCAGCGTTCACAGCGGCTCGCTGGAGGCTACGACGTATCCCAAGCACTTCGCGAACCTCGTCATCGCACCAAAGGACATCACGCCCGCGATTCAAAAAGAGCTCGAGCGACTTCGCAGGCCCTACGGCGGCATCATTTGCCATCGCGGCAGTTTGAAACTCGAAAAAGCCGCCACGCTCGCCGGTGCGGGCGATTGGACGCATCAAAACGGCAGCGCCGCGAACACGCTCTGCTCCGATGACGAGGTCGTGAAGGGCAAGCTGTCCATGTTTTGGTTCCGCGATGTCGAGTTCGAGGTCGCGAACCGCCACGGGCAAGGGCCCGCGCCGCTCATCGCTCACGGCTTCATGGTCGTCGGCGGCGTGCACGGCCTCTGCTGCCTCGATGCCTACAACGGACGCAAACTCTGGGAATACAAAATCGAAAACCTGCTCATCGACTACGACGGCATCCATCACGATGTCGGCATCGGCGACACCGGCAGCCCCTTCTGCCTCGGTGGCGACTCCGTCTATGTCAAAAACGGCCCGCGTTGCCTCCGCATCGATCTCGCCACCGGACAGCTCGTGCGCGAGATCGCCACGCCCGTGCCCGCCGACGCCGCGAACCGCAACTGGGGCTACCTCGCCTTTGAAAACGGCCTGCTGTTTGGCTCCGTCGAAAACGCCGCGCACAACGTCAGCCCGCGTTACCAGCTCACGAACCTGCGCACCGAGTCCATGCTCTTCTTTGCTGTCGATCCCGCCACCGGCGCGGTGAAGTGGCAGTATCAGCCGAAGGGCAGCCTCCGGCACAATGCCATCGCCATCGCCGGTGAGCGTGTCTATTTGATCGACCGCCCCATCGTCGAGGCGGATCGCGTCACGAATCCGCGACGCGATGGCAAGTCCGCGCCGAAGCTCACGCACAACCAGCTCCCGCCCGGCACTCTCCTCGCCATCGAGGCCGCCACCGGCAAAGTCTTGTGGGAAAACCGCGATGACGTGTGGGGCACGCAGCTCGCCGTCAGCGCCAAGCACGGCGTGCTGCTCATGAACTACAAAGCCGTGCGGCATAACTTCTTCGAGCTGCCCTCCGAGGTCGGCGGACGCATCGCCGGCTTCGACATCACCTCCGGCAAGCGTTTGTGGGACCAGGACGCGAAGTATCAAACGCGCCCGCTCATCAACGACCGCACCATCTACGCCCAAGGCGGCGCGTGGGACCTCAAAACCGGCTCACCTGTCGAATGGGAGCTGAAGCGCTCGTATGGCTGCGGCCAGATCGCCGCGAGCAAGAACTTGATGCTCTTCCGCAGCGCCACACTCGGCTACGTCGATCTCACGCGTGATGCCGGCACCGAAAACTACGGCGGCATCCGCCCCAGTTGCTGGATCAACGCCATCCCCGCCTCCGGCCTCGTCCTCGTCCCCGATGGCTCCTCCAAATGCCACTGCAGCTACCAGATGCAGGCTTGGTTTGCGTTGCAGGGGGAGTGAGCGAGCCGTTGACGATCTGCCCTACAGACAGCAAACTCCTGCCATGAAAATCAAAACCGCAGCTTCATTATCCAAACAGTGGCCTCACGGCGTCAGCGTCGAGTTCTCTGAGGCGGGTGTGCTGCTCAAGCCCAAGACCAAACCGCGCCAATCTTGGACCAAGGCCTTCAAAACTGCCCCGAAGAGCGATGAACTGGCCGGCGTGCGAGGCATGGAGAACCGTTTCGACCGCGAAGAGTGGCAATGGTGATGAAACGCTTCGACATCTGCCTCGTCAATCTGGACCCGGTCATGGGCGCGGAGACGGCCAAGACGCGTCCTTGCCTCATCGTGTCACCTGACGAGGCAAATGTGGCCCTTCAAACTGTGATCATCGCTCCCATGACCACGGTGCGACGCCGATGGCCCACGCGGGTCGGCGTAAGCTTCCAAGGTAAGGTCGGCGAGATTGCGCTCGATCAAATTCGAGCCGTGGACAAGGCCCGGCTCGTCAAACGCCTCGGCAAGCTCGACTCAAGGACAGCAGACGTGGTCCTCGACACGCTGGCGGAGATGTTTGCTGTTTGAGGCATCTCGTCGGCGAATTTGGGCGGGAATGCCCTGCTTGAACACCCACCATCAAGCCGTATGCCTGCGCATGGCCTGGAGATTCCATGAATGCATCACCCACGGAGAAATCGACAACACGGTGCGCGGACGCGTCACCGGGAAGCTATGGTTGATCGACCGAGATGAGCCCATCGTGCTCGATCTCGATGGCGATGCGTGGGCGGACCTCGCGGGCAGCAAGCTGACCTTTGTGAACACGAATCCTCAATCGAAGCCGGATAAAATGGAAGGTCTTTCCATGCTGCAAATGGGCTCGGTTGGTGACATGACCGCCTCTCAGAAGCGCAAGAAGCTCCTCGTGCCCGAGGATGTCTGGTTGAAGGCGATGGAGGAAGGCCGCTTCAAAGAAATGCCCTGGGTGCTGGCGAATTCACTCTACCTCGAATGGTTCAGCGGCAGCAATGGGCGCGTCGTCATCCAGACCTGTGACTACGACCTGACCATCTCCGAAAAGCACTGGCAGCCCGACGAGCACGAACAAGCGGCCCAAGCCGCCATCAATGAAGAGAACATGCGTGCCTACATGGAGGAGCTGGAACGTGCTTTCGGCAGCCAGGAAGAACCACCGTCCAAATGAAGCGGCGGGTTATTTTCACTTACAGTCCAGGTCATTCCGGGAAGGCAGAGTTTGGTAGAAAAATTAGGGGTAGAAAGATTTGGCCTGAAATTTTTCTACCCCTAATTTTTCTACCAACCTTCGATTGAATTATGATGAGGTGCTCCCGACCCAGTCGTCATCGGAATCGCAAAACAAGCCGCCCAAGTCCGTTTGGACCTCATGCGCTCTCTATTCCTCGCGTTGCTCGCCGTGCCTGCTTTTGCCGCTGAACCTGTTGTTTTCGTTTCGGCCTTCGCTTCGGGCGAAAAGGCCGGGATTCATGCTTTTGGCTTCGATTCAGAAAAAGGCACGCTAAAGCCGCTGAAGCGTGCCACGGGCATGCAGAGTCCGTTTTTCATCGCGATCTCGCCGGACAAACGGTTCCTGTATTCGATCGACGAATTCGGCGGGAAGGACAATTACGTCGCTGCTTTTGCGATTGAAGGTCGTGGCGGCGATTTACGACTGCTGAATCGCCAAAACACACGCGGAACGGCTTCGTGTTTCGTCGAAGTCGATCCGTCAGGCAAATCGGTACTCATCGCGAACTACAGCAGCGGCAATGTGAGTTCGTTTCCGGTGAAGAACGATGGCTCGCTCGGTGAAGCGGTCTCCTTTTTCCAGCACAGCGGCTCCAGCGCCGATCCGCAGCGGCAGAATGGCCCCAACGCGCACTGCTTCGTCATCAGCCCCGATGGCAAACACGCTCTCGCCTGCGATCTGGGCATCGACAAGGTCATGATCTACACGCTCGACGCCGCCACCGCGAAACTCGCGCCGCATGCCACGCAGCCCTTCGTCAAACTCACGCCCGGCAGCGGCCCGCGCCATCTGACCTTTCATCCCAACGGCAAGCTAGTCTATGTCATCAACGAACTCGCCAACACGATCACAGTCTTCGATTGGAACGCCGCCGATGGCACGCTGAAGGAGAAACAAACCATCGCCACGCTGCCGAAGGACTTCACCGGCAAGAGCTACACCGCCGATCTGAAGATCACACCCGACGGAAAACACCTCTACGGCACCAATCGCGGCCACGACAGCCTCGCCAGCTACCGCATCGCCCCCGACGGCACGCTCACGCTGCTCACCATCCAACCCAGCGGCGGCAAAGGCCCGCAAAACCTCCTTATCACCCCCGATGGCCGCTGGCTGCTGTGCGCGAACATGCCGGGGAACAATGTCGTGGTTTTCCAGATCGACGCCGCCACCGGATCGATCGCTGCGAAAGGCGATCCCGTCGAAGTGCCAATGGCCTCGTGCATTCGCTGGATGGAGTAACACCATGAAACACCTTCTCTGCGTCCTTTTAATCTCAGCGGTGCAAGCTCTGCCCGCCGCCGAGTCGCTCGACTTCACGGTGAAGCTCGAAACGGTGATGAAGCATGATGATGGCAAGTTCCTGTGGTTCCATCCACGCGCCGCGCCAGTGCCCGGTGGAGTCGTGATGACGATTCAAAAGCACCTCAAAGTCTCCGACTACTACTCAGGCCTGCATTTCATGAGACGCGAGGACGTGGATGGCGCATGGACCGGTCCCATTCTTCCGCCGGAGATCGACTGGCAGCCGCAGGCGGATGGCGTGACGCTCAGCGTGGCCGATGTCACGCCGGGCTGGCATGAGCAGACGGGCAAGCTCATCGCCATCGGGTGCCGCGTGCGCTACAGCCCAAAGGGCAAGCAACTCGATGACGTGAAGCGCTCGCATCAGACCGTGTATGCCGTCTTCGAACCGAAAACATCGAAATGGACGCCGTGGAAGATTTTGGAGCTGCCGGAGCTCGAGGAGTTCAATTTCGCCCGCAACGCCTGCGCGCAATGGGTCGTCAAAAACGACGGAAAGCTGCTCGTGCCGCTCTACATTGGCAAAAGCGCCAAAGACCGCTACAGCACGACCGTGGCCGAATGCCGCTTCGATGGCGAAAAGCTCGTCTATGAGCGAAACGGCAACGTTTTGCGCCTCGACGTGGCCCGCGGGCTTTATGAGCCGTCGTTGATCGCGTTTGGAGGTCGCTACTACCTCACACTGCGCAATGACGAGCGCGGTTATGTGAGCGTGAGCGATGACGGGCTTCACTTTGCCGAACCGAAGCCGTGGACCTTCAATGACGGCGCGGAACTCGGCAGCTACAACACGCAGCAGCACTGGCTGGCGCATCGCGATGGCCTTTTCCTCGTCTATACCCGCCGCGGCGCGAACAACGACCACATCATCCGCCACCGTGCGCCTCTGTTCATGGCCCGTGTCGATCCCGAGAAGCTCCAAGTCATCCGCGCGAGCGAAAAAGTCGTCGTGCCGGAACGCGGCGCGGAGATGGGCAACTTCGGCTGCGCCCGCATCAACGAGAACGAATCGTGGGTGACCGTCTGCGAAGGCATGTTCATGAAGGACTCCAAAGCCCGTGGTGCCGAGGGCGCGACCTTTGTGGCACGCATCCTGTGGTCGAAGCCGAACCCGCCAAGCCCATGAGCGAACCGCTTGCCTATCTCAATGACCGCTTCATGCCCGCCTCGCAGGCGAAGCTGAACATCTACGATCTCGGCATCGTGCTCGGCGCGACGCTGACGGAGGACGCGGCGAAGCAGTTGGAAGGGCTGGAGGCGGAAGCGTTCGCGGTGTAACCGCATGGGCCCGAACGTGTTGCTTCCGTGGCCGGGCCCATTTCGTTCCGACTCGTATTCGCCGTTGACTCCGTACCGTCCTCCGGACCGGATGCTCCGCTCGTCGATTCGCAGCCGACCCGTTCCAAGGAGGACGTCATGAGCAGCCTCACCACGCCGCAGAAGATCGTGAAGAAGGAAGTCGCCAGCAGCAACACGCCGGTCGTCGAGCTGACGCTTCAGGCCCTGGACCTCGGTCATCCGATCGGCGTCGTCGACGCCGATCTCCCACCACAGCCGCCGCTGCAGCGCCTCGAACGTGTCGCCTGCCACCGGCACGCCGACCTTGAGGCCGCGCGGCCCGGAGGTCGCGACCGGGCCGTCCAGAATCTCGCGCAGGCGATTGT
>CALMTT010000243.1 GCA_937872615.1 uncultured Verrucomicrobiaceae bacterium
CCAAAGCTGAAAACAGAACTTCCTGAATATGTATTTCCGGGAATTGATGCGAACGCGGGTATCTTCGCGATCGCTTTTGCAGGCTTTGATTCCAATGATGCCAGATTTCACAATCAACTCGCTTTGCTCGATTGGTTTCAAAATCCGGTTGGATGGAATCAGAGCGGCTACACCATTGTGAACGGAGTTCCAAAGTTGGCTTTGTTTGCTTTCCAAGCTCTCTGGGGTGCGCTGGCATTAAGCCGCCAGAAACCTGAATTTGCCTACAAACTTGCTATGACTCCACTCGCGGATCATCGCGGCGACTCAGATTCCAGGCCTTTGTTTAAATGCTATTGGGCCATGGGGTGGCCGGAATCAATGGATGAGGATTGCACAGTCGCTTGGACCTTTTTGAATTTTCTGATCGAGAAGTGGGAATGGCTCTGGAAGCTCTTCGGAACTAAAGATGACACACAAGCGGCAATCGTGGCATATTATAGTTTTCTAAACACTCTTGATTTCGTGTCGGCTGTGAAAGCCCTCAGAACAAGCGATCAAATGCGGGAGCCCATCGTGCCCTTGTGCTTCTGGTTTTCAAGTGACGAGGTCCGACGTCAATCGGCGCATCTATTGTCCGGCATAGCACCTTTTCTCATTGATTTGTTTTCGGAGAACGAAATTCCGATGACTGAACTACCTGAGCTTTGGAACCAATGGATGCATCAGAGCACAAAATGGGTCGCAGGCGCTTACCGCCAATCAATGTCACGAATGCATGCCGGATATGGCATTCCTCACTACGACTTACCCAAGATGATAAGACCAGAATCCCACAAGCGGGTTATAGACTAGCCAACATAACCTGAACAAGCCATGCATGCCTTCCCCGACATCGACCGCCTCAAGGCCACGCTGGACCAGCATCGTCCGCTGAACCCGGCGATTGTGCGCAATCTGCGGGAAGACCTCATCGTGCGCTGGACCTACCATTCCAATGCCATCGAGGGCAACACGCTGACCCTGCAAGAAACCAAGGTGGCGCTGGAGGGCATCACCATCGGCGGGAAGTCCATCCGCGAGCATCTGGAAGCGGTGAACCACATGAACGCCATCCTGCTGCTGGAAGAAATGGTGCAGAAGGACGAGCCGCTGACTGAGTGGACGATCAAATCCCTGCACCAGCTCATCCTCAAAGGCATCGACGACGACAACGCAGGCCGCTACCGCACCGTGAACGTGCGCATCTCCGGCGCGGAGCATCTGCCGCCGGATCAGGTCCGCGTGCCGGAGCTGATGGAGCAGTTCATCTCCTGGTATCAGACCGAAGGGATGGCCCTGCACCCGGTGGAACGCGCCGCCCGCGTGCACAGTGACTTCGTCAAGATTCATCCCTTCGTGGATGGCAATGGCCGCACCTCACGCCTGCTCATGAACCTGGAACTCTTGAAGGCCGGGTTTCCACCGGCGGTGCTGCCGGTGGACAGGCGCCTGGCCTACTACATCGCGTTGGATGCCGACCACGTGCGGGGTGAAACCGAAGGCTTTGTGACGATGGTGGGAGAGATCGTGAAGGAAGGCTTCCGCCCTTATTTCCATGCATTGGGTCTGCCGTGGTAGGATAAGGCATGACACATTCCTTCCAAGAAGACCTCATCAGCTAGATTCCCGCGCTGCGGCTGCTCCATGAAGTAAGCTAAACCTGACGCAGCGTGTGGCAGACATCCTTGTCTGCCTTGGGAGAGCATGTTTTCCTGGGGATGTTCGTGCAGACAGGTATGTCTGCATCACACTCCAGCGCTTTTTGCGCCCGCGTCTGAACTGGAATCAATCCTGTTCCACCTTCTCTCTGTGCTCTTCTGTGAACTCTGTGGTGAAATGGATCGGTCTGGTGGGGATCGACGAGATCCAGAACAGCCCGAACTCTGAACCTCTGACCTCTGACTCTTCGCCCTGACAAACGGGCGAAAGGGAAGCCTTGAACCGCGTATGAGGAGGATGACCCTTCGCTTACTCGCCTGCCTGCTGGTTCTTGTTTCATCGTCGATCGCCGGGGAGCTGCGGGTGGGAGCGGCACGAGTGGAGATCACGCCGAAGGACGGGACGCCGCTGGGGGGATACTACAAGTTCCGTGGGTCGGCGGGCGTGCTCGATCCGCTCTATGCGAAGACGATCGTCATGGAGAAGGACGGCACGCATGCGGTGATCGTGGTGCTGGACCTCTCGGGCACGGTGCGGCCCATCGTGGCGGCGGCGCGGAAGCTGATCCAGCAGGAGTGCGGCATCGAGGGGGATCATGTGCTGATCTCCGGCACGCACACGCACACCGGACCGCAGCAGCCGCGCGGCTCGATGATGGATGACATCACGAAGGTGAACTCGCCCGCGGGAGTGAGCTACACGAGCCAGTTGCCGGTGTGGATCGTCGAGTCGGTGAAGCAGGCGAAGGCAAACCTGAGGCCGGTGGGGGCTCGTGTGGCGATCGGCCGAGCGGAGGGCATCAGCTTCAACCGCCGCATCCTGCGTGAGGGCCAGCCGGAGGCCATTTGGCAGCCGCAGAAGCTCACGCCGCAGGATCGCCCGGCGGGGCCGGTGGATCCGGAGGGGGGCGTGCTGGTGTTTGAGGCCGCGGACAAG
>CALMTT010000244.1 GCA_937872615.1 uncultured Verrucomicrobiaceae bacterium
ACGAGGTCAGGGCGCGGCTGGCGGCCGCCGGGTACGGCGTGGCTGCGGCGGCGGGGTCGGACATGCGGGCTGGCTGGGAGGGAGAGAGCGGCCCATTTAGAGCGCAGGGCAGGGAATTGGGCAATGCGAATCGTGCGGCGCCTGCGGTTGGTTGTCAGCCCCATCCCACGGATGCTTTTACAGAGGGCAGCGACGACCGAAAGGCCGGCGATCGAGCAAAGATTCCAACGCGAATGGAACGAAATGTCCATCCGAATGACCACGAATGCCCGATTTGATGCCTTTGCGCCCATTCGGATCGTCATTCGGCTGGGATTCGCGTTCGAAACCATCAGCCCTTCGACTTCATGCCGATGCCGTGCTGCGGCTGGTGCGGCGTCTTGTCGCTTTCGCCGGGAAAAACTGTAACATTCGCCCGCGGTTTGGGAAGAAGAGGGGGAAGCCCCATTCCCCCCCCATCACCTCCATGTCCAAGGCCCTTTCCTCCCAGGTCTCCGGCGCAGCCCCGCCTCCCCGCCCGCCAGCGAAGAAGGCCCGCACCGCGTCCTCGCAGGCCTGTCCGCCCCGCAATGGCAAGGTCTGCTCCCTCTGCGTGACCTGCCGTGAGTGCCGGCAGAATCCGCAGGCCGTGTGCGATCTCTGCCGTCGCTGCCGCGTGTGCCGCGGCCCGGGTGCCCACCACGAATGCAGCGGCAAAGGGCAGCTCTTGTGCTAAAGGCAGGGCATGAAACTGCCCGCCCTGATGCTCCTGCTCGGTCTGTCTGTGTCTCTTTCGGCCGCTCCGCCGGAGAAACCGGTGGTCCTGAATGGCAAAAGCACGCTGCGATCCGGCACCGTGCTGCGTGAGAAGCGCGAGGTGATGGTGGCGAATGGCACCGTGACAGTCCAAGGCGCGGAAAAGCAGGTCATCGGCATGCGGTGGATGCAGCGGCACACGCTGGTGCGCCGTCTCCAAGGCAACTCCGCGGAAGAGGTGGAGGTGCGTGATCACGCTGTGGAGGAGGCGCAGTTCGTGCCCGGGGGGGCGCAGCCCGAATCCGCGATCCAGCGGGGGCCTTTGATGAACAAAAAGCTCCTCGCCCGCCGCCTGACGAGCGGCTGGGACTTCCGGCTGGCTCAGGGAAAGCCGACGGTGGAGGAAAACGATGCGCTGCTGAAGCTGGCCTTCTTTTCCGCCATCCTCGAGGTCATCCCCGCCGCGCTCGGCACACAGTCCCACCGGCCCGGCGAGAGCTGGAAGCCCGATCTGCCCATGCCACGCGGCAAGGCGAACGGCGTGGCCATCTTCAAAGACGTGGAGGTGGGCTTTGGCAGCATCGAGCAGCGACCGGACGGCCCTCACGCCCGTGTTTTCATCTCCGGCAGCTTCACCGTGCAGCGTCCGTTGGGCTACCTGGCCTCGGCGCAGGCCACCTTTGGTATCGCCCTCACGCGGCGGCTGAGCGATCAGGTGGATGTGGAGACGACGATCAAGGGCACCTTCAAAGACGAATACCCCGTGCGCCTCGAAAAAGGCGGCAGCGGCAGCATCGCGCACGAGTTCCCCTATGTGGTCACGCGCAGCATCGAGATCGAACGATGAAGGCTTGAGCGTCCCGGCTCCCGATGATATGGGCCGCGCATGGTCCTGCCCATCGTCCGCTACCCCGAACCCGTCCTCCGCGCCAAATGCCGTCCGGTGTCCCAAGTCACGCCCGAGATCCGCAAGCTCGCCGATGACATGATCGAGACCATGCGCGATGCGAACGGCGTGGGTCTCGCCGCCCCGCAGGTGGCCGTGGATGTGCAGCTCGCCGTCATCGATTGCTCGCACAACCCGGACTGCATCACCTTCCTCAAAGTGAACGGCCAGCCCGCGGAGATGGTGAAGCACATGCCCGTGGTCTTCATGAATCCGCAGCTCCAACTCGGCAACGCGAAGGAGACCGGCGAGGAAGGCTGCCTCAGCTTCCCCGGCCTGCGTGGCGACATCCGCCGCTCGGAGGTCGCCACCGTGACCTTCATGAATCTGAAGGGCGAGACCGAAACCTGGGAAACCGACGGCCTCCTCGCTCGCGCCTTCCAGCACGAGATCGATCACCTCAACGGCGTGCTCTTCATCGATCGCATGTCCGCCGCTGCCAAAGTGGGCCTGAAGCGCAAGCTGTCCCGTCTCATGGCTGAATGGGAAGAGGAGGACTAACTCGCGTGTCGCGCACTTTGCGGCGCCCCAAGTGCTCAGTGCTTGGTGCTCAGTGGCAATCACGAAGCACGAATCCGACTGAGCACTGAGCACTCCGATAATAGGCACATGTAAACATTGTGACCTGCTTTGACCCGTTGTGTGCGAAACGCAGGCTAAGCGTTACAGCCGGAAAAGCTTCCGCGAGTTCTCAAACAGGATCTTCCGTTCCACTGCTTTGCTTGAGGCCAGCTTGCGAATGGCTGCGAGCGTGGCCGCGCCTTGGCAACCGGGGCCGCGGCCCAGATGATCGGCGCAATCGCTGCCGTAGAGGATTTTATCCTGATGCCGGTCAAAGAAACCGCGCGTGTGCTCCTCATCGCGAGTCAGCGCGAGTAGCCCGCTGCCAGCGGACATGTCCGCGAACATGTTCGGGTAATCGGCCAGGTAGCGATCGGTGAGCCCGCCGGCCGTCACCTTGCCCTTCGGGTAGTTGACCTTCTGGTCGTGGTTCTTGTCGATGTTGCCCCAAAAGGCCTGCGCGTGGCCGATGAAGTTCGTTTTGGGATGCTTCGCCAGCATCGTGTGAAAGCGGTCGTAGCCCAGGTTGTAGGTCTGGTGCTGGAAGTGGAGGAGGATGGGCACGTTGTAGGCCGCGGCCAGTTCGTAGAGCTTCTGGCTCGCTGCGGAATCGCACTCCACCATGAATTTCTGCTCGGCGATCATGCACGCGCCCTGTTTCAACCAATGCTCCAGCTCCGCCGGGGCGGATGCGAGGTCCGTGACCTCGTTACAGGCCCACAGGTAGGCATCGGGATGCAACTGCGCAAAATCTCGCGCCCAGGCTGTACCCACGCATTTCGCCGCTAAGCCGTTCGATTTGCCGTTGTGTGTGGAGGGCTGGTTCACATACGTGCCGCCGGGCAGGATGATCGACTTCGTCACGCCCATCGCCTTTTGATGCAGCAGCAGATGCTCGTCGCTGCGCAGATGGTAGTTCATGTGCTGATGAATATCGATCACCGGCTCCCCAGCCTCCTGCGCGGTCAGTTTCGAGCAGGCGGCAGCAAGCGTGGTGGCAATGAAGGAACGGCGGCTGGTGGTCATGACCAACCAAACGCACCTCACCGCCTGTTTTCATCGCACCAGCACCGGCGCCGCCCAGATCGCGTAGTTGCTCTTCGAATCGACACCGCGGCCCGTGAGCAGCAGTTGGAGCTGTGAAACGCCGCTCACCTCGCATTCGAGCTTCTGCGCGCTATCGCTGCCATTCAGTGTGATCGTTTTGAGCACCTTGCCATCGCCGCTGATCGTGAATTCGACGCGGCCTTTCGCTCCCAGTTCGGGATGCAGGCCTGCGAGCACGGTGAATCGCGTGAAGACGCCCTTTGGCAGCACAAAGGTCAGCGGCTTGCCCATTCCGGCGCTGATGCCGTGCGCGAATGCCTTCTCTCCGGCATCGAGCTTGAGCTTCAGGGGCTCCGCTTTTGTGCCTCCGGCTAGGATCGAGCCGACTCGCGGATGCCCCCAATATGGCGAGCTGAAAAACTGCGTCTGCGGGTAATGCAACTTCTCCGCCTCCAGCGGCCAAAACGTGTCGATGGGCACCTCCGCGGGCAGTTCAGGCACTTTTTGCGCCCCGAGGCATAGGATCGTGTGCATCGCATCCGCCACGATTTGCGCATCGACGATTGCCGCACGCATCTGGTGCTTCGTCACCGCTTCCGCATCGTCCGCGTAAAGCGCCTGCATGATCGGGATCGTCGTCGAGCGGGCGTTGAGGATGCCTTCATGCACGCGATGCATCAGCCGCCACGCCGCTTCATTCACGCTCGTGCCGAGCAAGCGCGGCTGATAGCCCGCGATGCTCACGGTGAAGTCGCCATTCTCGATGGGGCCGTGCATGAGCTTATCCTTCAGGCCATCGCTCGGCGGCAGGAACTGCTGGAGCAGCGTGAATTGATTGTCTCCCGGCATCGTGTGTGACGGGCTGCCGTAGTCCTCGATCTGGTGGCACATTGTCCCCATGAACCGCGCCGCATCGCCCGTGCGGCCCTCCCGCAGCGCCGTCACCGCCCGCTCCATGAAGTAGGTCATCACCTCCAGGTATTCCGTCTGCACCGTCGGCAGATGCAGCACCTGCAAATACACCTCCCCCGGCCGCGACTCCATCGCCGCATACTTCGCGTTCGCCTTGTCGGAGTAAACATTGTCCGGGATCATGCAATGCGCATCCCCCAGCGCCTTCAATTCCTCCCCCAGCAACTCCTTCTGCCACCCCGGCAACGTCTCCAACGCTGCCCGAGTGATCGCATGATGCGGCTGCCCCCAGCCGAGAAGGATGTTTGGAAGGCAAAGCGCTAGGAGCAGGGCGAGGATAGCATTCTTCATGAGAATTGGTGATGACCGCTAAAGAACGCCAGAAAACTCAAAGAATGACTCACGCAAAGGCGCAAAGCCGCAAAGCCGCAAAGAAAAGAGAGTCTCTGGGACCTTTGCGGCTTTGCGCCTTTGCGTGAGACAACAACAAGCTTTTCCTACTTTGGCGGCAATTCCATCCCTCGCATTCCCCTGCCAAAAACCACGCTCTCGCCGCGTAGGTTTGCATCATGCTTCGGAAAGCCCTTCTCTTTATCTGCATCGTCACGGCTGGTCTCGCCGCGGAGCCTTTGAGCTTCGTGCGGGACATCCAGCCTATTTTGACGAAGGCGGGCTGCAATGCGGGCGCTTGCCATGCGAAGGCGGTCACCGGTCAGCGCGGCTTTCGCCTCAGCGTGCTCGGTTTCGAGCCGGAGGAGGACTACGAGGCCATCGTGAAGCAGGGCAAGGGCCGCCGCGTCTTCCCGCCGGCGCCGGAGGAAAGCCTGCTCATCACCAAAGGCGCCGCCATCGTGCCGCACACGGGTGGGAAGCACCTGGAGCCCGGCTCGGAGATGTATCAGACGCTCGTGCGCTGGATCGCCGAGGGCATGCCCTACACGCAGCCGAATGAGCCCGTGCTCAAAGAGATCGCCGTGGAGCCCTCGCGCATCACGTTGAAGCCGAAAACGGCGCAGCAGCTCAAGGTCACCGCCCGCTACTCCGATGGCAGCAGCCGCGATGTGACGAAACTCGCGCTCTTTGAGGCCAACGACACCGCCATGGCCACCGCGACCGATAGCGGCCTCGTCAACACGCTCGATCTGCCGGGCAATGTGGCCGTCATGGTGCGCTTCGGCGGCAAAGTCAGCGTGTGCAGCGTGCTCATCCCGCTCGGCGCACCGGTCGATTCGCTGCCGCCGGTGAAGAACTTCATCGACCAGCACATCTTCGCGAACTTGAAGCAGATCGGCATCCCGCCCTCGCCCATCTGCAACGACAGCACCTTCCTCCGCCGCGTCTCGCTCGACATCGGCGGCCGACTTCCCTCCATGGAAGAAACGAAGGCCTTCCTCGCCGACAAAGCGCCGGACAAACGCGACCGCGCCGTCGAGTCGCTGCTCAACTCACCCGACTACGCCGACTACTTCGCGAACAAATGGACCGCGTTGCTCAAAAACCAGCGCACCGAGGCCGCCGACATCACCGCGAACTTCGCCTTCCACGCCTGGATGCGTGACAACCTGCTCGCGAACACGCCCTACGATCAACTCGTGCGCCAGATCCTCGCCAGCACCGGCACCATCGTTTCCAATCCGCCCGTCGCCTGGTATAAACGCGTCAAAGAACCCACCACGCAGGTCGAGGACGTGGCGCAGCTCTTCCTCGGCGTGCGCATGCAGTGTGCGCAGTGCCATCATCATCCCTTCGAGCGTTGGACGCAGGCCGAGTACTATCACATGGCCGCCTTCTTCAGCCAGATCGGCCGCAAACCCACCGCCATCGCCGGTGAAGACCTCATCTTCCACAAGCGCGGCACCGCGCAGACCGAGCATCGCAAAACCCGCGTCATGCTGAAGCCCGCCGGCCTCGGCGAGCCACCGCTCGACATCGCGCCCGATGACGATCCACGCCTCGCGCTCGCCGATTGGATGGCGCAGAAGAAAAACCCCTTCTTCGCCAAAGCGCTCGTGAACCGCTACTGGAAGCACTTTTTCAAACGTGGCCTCATCGAACCCGAAGACGACCTCCGCGACACCAACCCGCCGACGAACCCCGAGCTCATCGAAGCCCTCGCGAAACACTTCACCGATACCAACTTCGACCTCAAATCCCTCGTCCGCGTCATCGCGCAGAGCCACACCTACCAGCTCAGCGCCATGCCGAATGAGCACAACGCCATCGACCGCCAGGCCTTCTCCCACTTTTACCCGAAACGCATGACCGCCGAGGTCCTGCTCGACAGCATCGACATGGTCACCGCGTCAAAAACCGACTTCGCCGACCTCCCCGCCGGCACCCGCGCCATTTCTTTGCCCGACAACAGCTACACCCGCGCCTCGCCCTTCCTCAAAGTCTTCGGTCGCCCCGACAACACCAGCGTCTGCGAATGCGAACGCGTCTCCTCCGCCAGCCTCGCCCAGAGCCTTCATCTGATGAACGCCCCCGACGTCAAAGCCAAGCTCACCGCCGCCGGAGGCCGCGCCGAGCAACTCACCCAAGCCGAGATGCCCGAGCCCAAACGCATCCGCGAACTCTACCTCGCCGCCTTCTCCCGCGAACCCACTGCCGACGAAGTCCAAATCGCCGAAACCCACCTCGCCAAACCCCGCATCGACGCCACCGGCAAGCCCCTCGACTCCCAACGCGCCAAACGCAACGGCTACGAGGACCTCCTCTGGGCGCTGCTGAACACGAAGGAGTTTTTGTTTAATCATTGAGAAAATTACGTTGTTCACGCTTTAGCGTGCTCTGGCGACACTCCCCCTGACACGCTAAAGCGTGAACAACGTACTTTCCTGATCAACGCACTCTCTACTCACCATGTACCGCTGGCGGAAGCTATCCGAAGACGATCAAGCGGCCCTCCTGCACCACCGGCAGCAGCTTCAACGCCCCTGGCACAGCCCGCCCCATTTCGTCGAAGGCCCGGCGCTCTTTCATCTCACGGCAGCCTGCTATGAACACGCAGACATCATCGGCACCTCACCGGAGCGGATGACTCACTTCAGCAGCGACCTACTCACCACCTTGACCGATGCAGGCGTCCAGACGCACGCTTGGTGCCTCCTGCCCAATCACTACCATCTGCTTGTCCAAGTGCCCGACCTGAAAGCGGTGATCACCGCCCTCGGCAGGCTGCATGGACGTAGCTCCCACGCTTGGAACGGCGAAGACGGCCAGCGCGGACGCAAAGTCTGGTGTGCTCCAGCTGATCGCGCCATCCGCAACGACGCCCACTTCTGGGCCACGCTGAACTACATTCACAACAACCCGGTGAAGCATGGTTATGTGAAACACTGGCAGGATTGGCCCTTCAGCAGCGCGGCGGACTATTTGGCCTCCATAGGTCGCGATGAGGCAGTGAGGATTTGGAAAGCCTTTCCCATTCTCGATTACGGCTCCGGCTGGGATGATTGAAACAAGTACGTTGTTCACGCTTTAGCGTGTCTGTGCGTCATCCCCCTGACACGCTAAAGCGTGAACAACGTACCTTCGAACCATCGCCTCGCGGCATGAACGCATACAAAAACCGCGTTAAGTCGGCATGACCCGCCGCGACACTCTCGCTCTTTCCCTCGCTGCTTTCGCCTCGCCAGCGCGGGCTGATTCCACAGCCATGCAAAACGCCTTCTCAATCATCCAGGCCCAAATCGACAACGGCACGCTAAACCACGCCGTGCTGCATGTGCAAAAAGGCAGCGAGGTGACGCATCGGGCCTTTGGCAAGGCGAAGGCCGATTCGATGTTCCTGCTCGGCTCGATCACGAAACCGCTCACGGCGGCGGCGGTGATGGTTTTGGTGGACCGGGGTGAATTGAAGCTCTCCGATGCGGCGGTGAAGCATCTGCCGGAGTTCAACGAAGGTGCGCGGAAGGACATCACCATCGAGCAACTGCTGACGCACACCTCCGGCCTGCCGGATCAATTGGAGAACAATGCCGAGTTGCGTGCGAAGCACGCACCGCTGGCGGACTTTGTGAAGGGTGCGGTGCGCACGCCGCTGCTTTTTGCGCCGGGCACGCGGTATCATTATCAAAGCATGGGCATCCTCCTCGCGGCGGAAATCGTCGAGCGCGTGACGAAAACGCCGCTGCCGAAGTTTTTGCAGGAGCAGGTTTTCGCGCCGCTGGGCATGAAACGCACCGTTTTGGGCCTCGGAGGCTTCGCGAAGGCCGACATGGTGCCGATGCAAACCGAGCACGCCGCGTCCGAAGCAGGCGGAGGCGATCCAAAAGCCCGCGAATGGGACTGGAACAGCGATTACTGGCGAAACCTCGCCGCGCCATGGGGCGGTGCGCACAGCACGGCAGCCGACATCGCCACGTTTCTGCGCAGCTTCATGCATCCCGAGGGCAAAGCGATGCGCGAGGCCACTGCACGCCTCATGATCACCGATCACACGCCGAAGCTCGAAGCTCATCGCGGCATCGGCTTCATGGTGGGCCCCACGGGGCTCGGCAAAGGCTGCTCCGCGAGCACCTTCGGCCACAGCGGCTCCACCGGCACGCTAGCGTGGGCTGATCCGGCCACGGACACGACTTTTGTGCTGCTGACGGCGCTGCCGAAGAATGTTTCGGGCGAACTGCTGCTGTATCCTGTGTCTGACTTGATCTCGGGCTGAGTTCCAAGAACCAGACACCTTGCAGCGTTGGTTTCGGGCCATGCAAACGCTCACCCGCCGCCGTTTCGCCCTCGCCACGCTTGCTGCTCCTGCTTTGCTCAAAGCGCAGAACGAGGGCGACAAGATCAATCTCGCCTTCATCGGTCCCGGTGGCATGGGCACGAATCACATCAAGACGATGTGCCAGCGCGACGACGTGATCTTCTCCTTCGTGTGCGATGCGGATTCAAAACGGGCCGAAGCAGGCGCGAAGCTCATTCAAGAGCTCAGCGGACAGACGCCGAAGGTCGTCACGGACATGCGCCGGGTGTTTGAGGACAAAAGCGTGCAGGCAGTGCTGATGGCCACGCCGGACCACTGGCATGCTCCGGGCGCCATTTTGGCCGCGCAGGCCGGAAAACACGTTTACGTCGAAAAACCCTGCTCGCACAATCTGCGCGAAGGACGCCTCATGATCGAGGCGGCGGCTCACAACAAAGTCTGCATGCAGGTGGGCACCCAAAGCCGCAGCACAGCATCTGTGGCCGCGATCATCGAAAAACTCCGCAGCGGCATCATTGGCGATGTCTTGGTCGCGAAGGCCTGGAACAGCCAGCTTCGCAAAAATCACGGCCACCAGCCGGAGAGCGAGCCACCGCCAGAGCTCGATTACGACCTGTGGCTCGGTCCGGTGCCCAAGGTGCCGTTCAAGAAGACCTACCATCCGGCTCACTGGCGCTGGTTTCATCATTTTGGAGCCGGCGACTTCGGAAACGACGGCGTGCATGACATCGACATCGCCCGCTGGCCCAATCTTGCGGATTTTCACGGCCGCATCGGCCAACGGCCGGCCGTCCTGAAGGTGATGCGCGACGAAGGACTGGTCCGCTAGGATCCGTCCCCCAGGGGCAGCGCCCGCTCGGCGAGATCCACCCAATAGCGGATGCCCGTGGCGATGATTTCGTCATTGAAATCGTAGTGCGGGCTGTGCAGCATGCACCCTCCCTCCCCGGCACCGTTGCCGAGCCAGACATAGCAGCCGGGAACCGCCTGAAGCATGTAGGAAAAATCCTCGGCGCCCATGCTCGGCGGCAGATCGGCGCGCACGCGGCCGGCACCCGCGACCGCGACCGCGCTCGCCCGGCAAAGCGCAGCCGCCGCGGCATCGTTGATCGTCGGCGGATAGCCATGCTCGTAGTGCAGGTCCACCTTGACGCCATAGGCAGCGGCGATGCCCTGGCATACGCGGTTCATGCCGGCGATGGCCCGTTCCTTGACCTCGGGACGCAAGGTTCTCACGGTACCGCCGAGGATGGCCCGCCCCGGCAGCACATTGTCGGCATGGCCCGCGTGGAACCGGGTGACGCTGACCACGAGGGACTGCAATGGATCGGCATTGCGCGAAACCACGGTTTGCAGGG
>CALMTT010000245.1 GCA_937872615.1 uncultured Verrucomicrobiaceae bacterium
CCAGCAGGCGCGGGGGTGAGTGAACCTTATGAAATCGCGAAGGTGGTGCCGCTGCAGGATGGCACGGAGGAGGTGCCCGAGGCGCTGAAAGTGGCTGTGGCACTTCCGGGTGCCGCCGGAGCCAGTGGTGGTGCTTCGGCGACGGTTTCGATCTGCGATGCGAATCCGGCCGATCCGGCGAACAAGACGCTTTATGTGGCCTTTTTGGGCCGTGAGGCTGGTGCGGCGAGCACGGCGAGCGGTTACGCGACGGCGCTGGTGGATGGTGCGAACAACACGGCGAGCATTTCGGTGGTTTTCAACAATCTCTCGTCCGATCAAAACACGGCTTACATCCGCATCGGGCCGGATTTGGAGGTGCAGGTGCTGCCGGTGGGCCAGGTGAGCGGTGCCGCGTGGAATGTGCGTGCGGCGCAGACGCTTCCGACGGATCAGCGCATGCTGGATGCCTTGGCGGACGGCGAAGTGTATGTGGCCATCACGACGGTGAATTTCCCGGACAAGGAAATCTGGGGCTATTTCAACAAAGCGGCCGGTTCGGAGCAGTTTGATCCCAACCGCTCGGATCTGGTCCAGCCGGAGCTCGGCAGCATGCTTTGGCAAAATCCGACCGGCGAGGCACTGGAGCGTGAGATCTGGCGTTTCATGAATCAGGCGACGATGGGCGGCACAACAGCGCTTTACACGGAGATCCGCGCCAAGGTGGATGCGGCGATCGCGGGCGGCGGCACCTACATTGACGGGCTTTCCGCCTGGATGGACGAGCAGATGAATCCGACGCTGACGCCCTCGCTGAACTACCAAAAGCTCGTCATGGCGGCGGACATGGAGGAGTTCGCCCTGCGCGGGAACAAGCCGATTACTTACAACGCTGATCCGAATCAAAATGGCGGCACGGTGGGCGTGTCTTTTGTGAACGGCATGCCGGTGGCGAACAGCGGCAACCCAAACACCAACGACCCCGGCGGCAACTACCCGCAAAACAGCCCGAACCGCCGCCGCGAATGGTGGACGATGGTGCTGCAGAGCAAGGACCAGCTCCGCCAGAGGGTGACCCAGGCGCTAAGTGAGATCACCGTGATCTCCGAGCGTGATGCCGGGGTGCTCCAGTGGCAGTATGGCGCGGCAAACTGGTGGGACATGCTGGCCGCGGGCGCCTTTGGCCAATACCGCGAGCTGTTGGAAGACGTGACGCTGAACCCGATGATGGGCATTTACCTCACCAGCATCGCGAACCGTGCCACCTACGACGCGGGCGGCGGCATCATCATCAGCCCGGATGAGAACTACGCGCGTGAGATCATGCAGCTCTTCTCGATCGGCCTCGTGCTGCGGCATCCGGACGGCAGCCTGATGCTCAGCCCCGAGGGCCTGCCCATCGCCACGTATGACAACAATGATATCACGGAACTGGCTCGTGTGTTCACCGGCTTCTCACATGGGGCACGGCACGGCAACGCGGTGGCGGGCGTGATGCAGGGCTACGGCACGACCGGCACCACGACACAGCGAATCTCACCCACGATCTATCCGAACGGCACCACGAACAACACGTGGTTCGGGCGGGACAACGGGCACCTGTACTTCCAGGCTGCGTGGACCACGCCCATGGTGGTCATGGGCCGTCTGGGCACGACGGTGTATCATGACTTCAACGCGAAGACGCTCTTCAACGGCAAGCATCAGCAGATGCCGCTGGGCGTGACGAGCATCACCGGCCTCTCTGACGCGCAAACGCACGCCGCCGCCTACGCGGAGGTGGTCAAGGCGCACGATGCTCTCGCCGGCGTCGCGACGGATTCGACGTATCCAGATTTCGATCCGGACAACCTCACGCCGAGCCGCCCGGGCCACACCAACACGCCGATCAACATCTCCCGCTGGCTGATCCAGCGTCTCGTGACCTCAAACCCCTCCGCGGGCTACATTTACCGCGTGCAGAAGGCCTACCGTGACAGCAACGGCAACCTCGGGAACGTCGTGAAGGCCATTCTGCTCGATTATGAGGCACGCAGCCTGCTGCTCGCCGACACAGCGGTCTCCCACGGGAAGATCAAAGAGCCGATGATCCACTTCGCGCACCTCCTGCGCCTCTTCAAAGGCTACTCCGGCGCCCCGGTGGCGAACCTCGTGAACATGAACACCGGCTTCAGCGAGACAGACGCACCCATGAGCAAGCTGGACGCGGGCGAACTGGCCAAATTTGGCAACTACAACCTCTCCCCGCCCGCGAAACCCGCTGCGTGGCCTGATGGCCCCTTCCGCTTCCGCATCGACTCGCTGCGCACGAACCTCGGCCAGTCGCCTCTCGATGCACCGACGGTGTTTAACTGGTTCTACCCTGATTTCACCGTTCCGGGCAAACTGGCCCAGGCGGGTCTGTTCGCGCCGGAAATGCAAACCGCGACGGAAGCGGCCGAGGTTTCCAAAATCAACCTTCTCTACAGCTACACCTGGATGACCCTGGGGCCGATGAGCACGACACCGGGTGTGGGCGGCGCGGACTTCATCTTCCGCAATGCCGTGGCCACGCCCGCGGTGCGCTTCTCCATCAATGGTGGCAGCAGCCTGCTGGGCTGGCCGGCGACGATCCAGCTCACGGACGCGAATTGGAACACCGGCATCACCGTGACGATGGTGGGCGTGAACAACCAGCAGTTCAGCCAACTGGCCTACAGCGGCGTGCGATTCGCGGCGACCGGCTCCGCGCCTGGCTACAATGGCGTGGCCGTGCCTCCGGTTCCCGTGAGCGTGGTGGAGAACGAGCTTCAAAACGAGCGCCTGATCATCACGGAGACCAGCTCCGCCACCTGGGTGCGTGAGAATGCCACCGCCGGCGCGGACACGGACACGCTGCTCATCCGCCTTTCCGCGCCGCTGGCGCCTGGTGCCAGCATGAATGTCTCCCTGGCCTCCGCGAATGGCGAGGTGAGCATCTCGCCCGCCGCGCTGACCTTCACCGACGGGGACTGGAGCACGCCGCAGGCTGTGACGATCACCGCGGTGGATGACGCGGAGGTGGAAAATGCCGGCACTGGCGATGACCGCGTGATCATCACGACCTCCAGCAGCACGCACGCGAGGTATGACAACCTCGTCACACCAGATGTGCCCGTGGGCGTCTGTGACAACGATGGTGGCATGGGCGTCTTCATTGCGGAAAGCGGCGGCACCACGCAGGTGGCGGAGACGGGCAATACGACGGTGGGCCAGTCCGGCGTGGACAGCTATACCATCGTGCTCACCAGCCAGCCGGCCACCAACGTGGTCGTGAGCCTCTCGCCCAGCCAGTTCAGCATCAATTCCTCCGGCACCACCTTTACCACCGGCAGCACGACACGCACTTTCACCAACGCCAACTGGAATGTGCCGCAAACCGTCGTCGTGCGCGGCAACAACGACACCACCTCTGAAGGCCTGCACTGGGGGCGTGTGAGCCACAGCATCGCCAGCGGCGGTGGTTATCCATCGACGCTGCCGGTGGCCCAGGTGGCCGGCTTCATTGATGACAATGACGACTACGTGATCCTCACGCACACCGGCGGAGAAACACGGGTGATGGAGGGCGGCGAGGTCACGGACACCATCAAGGTCCGCCTGCGCAGCAATCCCACCGCTCCGGTGAGCGTGACGCTGAGCGCCGCGCAGCTGGCCTTCAGCCCTTCGACGATCGTTTTCGTGCCCACGGGCTCCAGCGGCAATCTTTGGAGCGCTGATGTCGATGTCACCGTGACCGCGAATGATGATTATCTCAATGAAGGCATCCACGAAGGCATGTGGAGCGACAGCCCGCCCGTGAATGCCAGCGCCAGCACGACACTGACCAGCGGTGCGGTGAGTGCGGTGACGATAACGAATCCCGGTTATGGCTACACCGGCATCCCGAGCGTTTCCTTTACCGCAGCTCCCACAGGAGGCACCACGGCCACGGGATTTGCGAAACTAACCGCGGATGGCAAACTGGACTCCATCATCCTCACCAACGCCGGCGCAGGCTACGTCACGGCCCCATCCGTGACCATCGGCGGCTCGCCGGCCTCGAATGTCATCATCCGCGCCTACACCCAGAGCACCGGAAACAACAACGGTGTCTCCGCGCCCGCCTTCTACGCCACCGTGCTCGACAACGATGACTCCCGTGTCGTCATCACGGAAAGCGGCGGCAGCACCACCGTGAACGAAGACGGCGCCTCGGACACCTACACCATCTCGCTGGGCCGC
>CALMTT010000246.1 GCA_937872615.1 uncultured Verrucomicrobiaceae bacterium
ATCGTGCGCATGCACCGCGAAGAAGGGCTCGACCTGTCGCGCGTGGTCACATTCAACCTGGACGAATACTTTGGGCTGGGGCCCGATCGGCTGCAAAGTTATCACCGCTGGATGCGTGAACATCTGTTCGACCATGTGAACATCCCGGCTGCGAATATCCACATTCCCGACGGCCTGGTGCCGATCGAAGACATCAACACCTATTGCCGGCAGTACGAAGACGAAATTTTGCAGGCCGGCGGCATCGACATTCAGCTTCTGGGCATCGGCCGCAATGGCCACATCGGCTTCAATGAGCCGTTTAGCACGCCCAGTAGCCGTACGCGGCTGGTCACGCTCGAAGCGCGAGGTCGCGGGCGTCACCACCTTTGCTGGCAGTGCCGAACTGCCCGCCTTCCTCGCGGGCACCGACGTGCTGGTGTCGATGCTGCCGCTGACCGAGTCGACCCGCGGACTGATCAACGCGGCGACGCTCGCGCAGCTGCCGCGCGGCGCCTTCCTCGTCAATGCGGGGCGTGGCGGCCATCTGGTCGATGCCGATGTCGTCGCGGCGCTCGACAGCGGCCAGCTCGGCGGCGCCCTGCTCGACGTCTTTCACGAGGAGCCGCTGCCGAAGGATCACGCGTATTGGTCGCACCCGAAGGTCATCGTGACGCCGCACATCGCCGCGACCACGCCGATCAAGGACGCCTGCGCCCAGATCGTCGCCAAGATCGGCACCATGGAGCGCGGCGAGCTTGTGTCGGGCATCGTCGATCCCAAAGTGGGTTATTGATCAGCGAAGCGAGGTCAGCATGAAGTACCCGAGCCGCGTCAGCATCGTCGAAGTCGGCGCCCGCGACGGCCTGCAGAACGAAAAGCAGGAGGTCACGGCTGCGGTCAAGATCGAGCTGGTCAATCGCCTCAGCGCGGCGGGCTTCCGCAACGTCGAGGCCGGGTCCTTCGTGTCGCCCAAGTGGGTGCCGCAGATGGCGACCTCGGCCGACGTGATGGCCGGCATCGAGCGCAAGCCCGGCGTCATCTATTCGGTGCTGACGCCCAACCTCAAGGGCTTCGAAGGCGCGCTCGCGGCCCGTGCCGACGAGGTGGTGATCTTTGGCGCCGCATCCGAGGCGTTCTCGCAGAAGAACATCAACTGCTCGATCGCCGAAAGCATCGAGCGCTTCCGTCCGGTCGCCGAAGCCGCCAAGGCCGGAGACCGCATGGCTGGCCGAGCCCCCCAATCCAACGAGGATTTGGCCGATGCCTGCGCTTGAACGGACTCAAGACACGATGATGCGGGCGATTGCGCTGGGGCCGGACCATGTGCCTGACGGCCTGTTTCGCGGGAGGCGCAGCGCCGTGCTGCGAAGTCCCGCGGTGTCCTTCGCGATCATGCTGCCCGGATACTTGATGCGCTTCCAAGGTCCGACGTTGCGCGAGGCATTGCGCATGCGTGCCGGATCACTGGGATTCGCCGTCCAGTAGCTGTAGTCGAAGTGCCACGCGTAGCCGCTTTGCGGACCCGCCACGCCGCTGCCCATGCCCCATGGGGTATTGCCACGGCCATCGGGATCGAGAATCGGTGAGAGGGGTGATTTGATGCCGAAAGCGATGAGCTGCTCGGCGTCCCAGCGTGTGGTGGGCGTGATGTTATCGCCCGAATTGTTCTGGAGGACGTTGTCCGCCGTGCCTGTGTTGCCATCAAGGCCGCCCATCGTCGTCCAGCTCTGCCAGGCCGTCTTCGGATCGGTCGAGTAAAAGATGCCGGTGTCCGAGTAAACACCCGCCATGGTGCCACGCATCAAACCCGTGCTCGAATCGACCGCGAAGCCCTTCTGGCCGATGATGTTCGGGCCCAGTTCGAGACCTTTGAGGCTGTTTTGTGCCTTCGCCCCGACCGAGCCATCCCCCAAGGCCAGCAGCGACTGGCCCTTCATGGCTATCGGGATGAATTTTCCGGCCGAATCAATGCGCCCGTAGTGCGCTCCGACGACCTGCGTGCCCACCGGAATGAAGAAAGTCGAGTAGCCACCGGCCCCTGTCGGGGTGCCGACCGACGGCGTGGCCTTCATCACAAGGCCCACAATATCT
This sequence comes from uncultured Verrucomicrobiaceae bacterium, assembly GCA_937872615.1. GTDB lineage: Bacteria > Verrucomicrobiota > Verrucomicrobiia > Verrucomicrobiales > Verrucomicrobiaceae > Prosthecobacter. The sequence continues at coordinate 2,074 of CALMTT010000246.1, forward strand.
CCCACCTGGATCAATGCTTGTCCCGCGGCCTGGCGGGCCTTCATTCGCGCCAATGTCTCGTCATCAAAACCGATGTAATCCGCCCGCTGGTTGAGATTATGCGCACTCGCCGAGCCCAGTAAAATCAAGGCTCCCAGCGCCATCGCCGCTTTTCGGCCCAATCGCAAAATCCCACCTGCCCACGCCATCGCGCGGGCACTCATCGCAGCCTTGTTTCGTGCCTCGGAAGGCGGCAAAACGGGACTGAAGTGTGCTGGAAGGGATTCCATCAAATTTTGGGATTAAATCGAGCTTAGCCATACTGATTATAATTTCAATATAAAGTGTCGAAATAGTCAGCTTTTCTTAAATAATTGGGTTTTGACGCTGATTTTGGTCGTTTTGGCGGTCACAGATGGCTCCCGCCTCGTCCCTCCGAGGGCAAAAAAGAAGGGCACCGGGGATGCCGGTGCCCTTCAAGGCTGCCTGAAAGCCGTTTTGGATTTTGGACTACTCGAGGAAGTTCTTCAGCGGTGTGCTGCCGTTTTTGCCGGTGGCCGGCAGGAGCATGAGTGAGTCACGGGCACGGCCGAAGCCATCATTGTAAACCGTGGACTCGTTCCCGAGGTGGCCGTTCGGGATGTAGAGCTCCGGATGATCAAACGGGGCGCAGCGGCGGCGCACACGCTCATCGGTGAGCGACTTCAGGAAGGCCACGAGGGCGTCCTTGTCCGAGTCCGAGAGGCCGAGGCGCTCCACGTCCGGGTCGAGGTCGGCGATGTTTTGCTCGTGGAAGTCCCCACCACGGTTGTAGAAATCCACCACCTCACGCAGCGTGCGCTGGCCACCATTGTGGAAGTAGGGAGCGGTGAGCTCGATGTTCCGCAGGCCGGGTGTTTTGAAGGCTCCGTTGGCCGTCACGCGGTCCTTGGACTTCGGCTTCTCATTCGGGTCCACGCCGATGAGCTTTTTGAAGGCCTTGTCGCCAAAATCACGCGCCAGACGCGACTCCGACAGCGGGAAGCCAAACGGATCCTTGCCGCCCACGCCCAGGTCCTCACGAGTCGGACGCACGCCGATGTTGTAGAAACCGTTGTCGTAGAAAGCCTTGCCGCCATCACCCATGATCATGTTTTCGAGGCGCTCCTTTTTGATGTGATGCACCGTCGCCTTGGTGAACTCCGCCCCGCCATGGCAGTTGGCGCATTTGGCGTCGCCAAAAAACAGGTCTAGACCGCGCTTTTGTTGCGAAGTGAGGGCGTTTGTCTTGCCTTCGGCATAGTCGTCGAAAGGCGTCTGGTCGGAAACCAGCGTGGCTTCATAGAGCTGGATGGCCAGACCGAAGTAGAGGCTGAAGTTCGTCTCCATGTGCGTGTAGTTTTTGATCATGAGGGCCCCCTGCCACCACTCCGGCTTGAAGGCGGCGCGGACCAGCTCCGCGTAGGTGGCGGTGTTGAGGCCCGGAAGCGGGCTCAGGCTGCGACTGCCCAGCACGCTGTCGTCTTTGTGAACACGCTGAAGTGCCAGCGGGCGGCGGTTCAGCATCTTGCGGCCCAGATCGGGAAAGGTGCGGCCCATCGCCGACATCTCAAAATCGCTCAAAGGCGGCCCCACAGCCTGCGAAGCGAGACTGGAGTTATCGAGATCGATCGCCACCTGCTTGAGGTCATTCGGCTTGCTGGCCCTCCAGACCTTCGCGCCTTGATCACGCAGACCAAAAGGATTCACGCCATTGAAGCGATCCTGCGCCCGGCCATCCCAGAAGTTTCGCAGATTGAAGATCGCATTGATCACCGTCGGCGTGTTACGCGGCTCCACCCGGCGGGTGTTGATGCCCTTTACATTGAAAACACCGTCTGGCACCACCGTGCGGTTCTCAAACAAGCCACCCATTGTCAGGCTCTGGAACTGCTCCAGCATCACGCCCTGCGAAGAGGCCACGTCGTTCACATCCGAGATCACCTTCGATTTCCGGTCGTTGATGTTCGACAGCTTGTGGAAAGGAAAATCGCCCTTCTGGAGCGTGCCGTTCGGCTTGCGCACTTGGAAGGTAAAATCAGGTGCCGCGTTGCCATTGGCATCCACGATCAGCAGCCCTGGGCTCACCTGGTTCTTGGCCCGGTTGTCCGCCCCGGCATGGAAGTGGCAGGAGGCACAGGAGGTGAGGCTGTCGCTGCCCACCTGCATGTCCCAGAACAACGCCTTGCCCAGCACAATCGCCGCCTGCTTGTCCTTGATGAAGTCTTTCAGGTTGGAAGGCTCCGGCACTTTCCGTTTACGGAGGGATTCAGGCTTCGGCGGAGGTTCCGCAGCTGGTTTCGGTGCCAAGGGGGATGTCGCGGAGAGCAACGAAGAGATCAGGGACGAGAGATTAGGGATGAGTTCCGCTCGCAGGGGGGATGTCGCGGAGAGCACCGCGAAACCGCCTACCATGAGTCGAAGGGCAGATTTGATTCTCATTATTATGCTTTTTGCTTTGTTAAAGTTTCAATTTCCGCCACTCGGGCGTTAAAACAGTATCAATAGTAATTTCCATATATGAAAGGCGTGGGCTGTAAGTCCTTTGTGACCTTCCTCAGGAATCTGTCAGCTGCCGCCTGACCGCCTCAGCCGTCTTGCCCATCTCGCGCACGTCTGAAAAGCCCTCGACACCCCTGCATTCGCCCCTATCCTCGCGCCCCCTTCCCTACCCTCATGAGCAAGAAAATCGTCCTCGCCTACTCCGGTGGTCTCGACACCTCCGTCCTCCTTTCCTGGATCAAAGACACCTACCAGGCCGAAGTCATCGCCTTCTGCGCCAACGTGGGCCAGGACGACGAACTGAAAGGGCTCAACGCCAAGGCCAAGAAGACCGGCGCATCGAAAATCTACATCGATGACCTCCAGGAGGAGTTCGCCCGCGATTTCATTTATCCGATGATCCAGGCTGGAGCCATTTATGAAGGCCAGTATTTCCTCGGCACCTCCATCGCACGTCCGCTCATCGCCAAGCGCATGGTCGAAATCGCCAAGGCCGAAGGCGCCACCGCCATCGCCCACGGCGCGACTGGCAAAGGCAACGACCAAGTCCGCTTCGAGCTCACCGCTGCTGCACTGGCTCCCGACATCGAAATCATCGCCCCGTGGCGCGACGAGCGCTTCCGCAACGACTTCCCCGGCCGTGCCGAAATGATCGCCTACTGCGAGGAGAAGAAGATCCCCGTGCAGGCCAGCGCAAAGAAGCCCTTCTCCATGGACCGCAACCTCCTGCACATCAGCTACGAGGCCGGCATCCTCGAAGATCCGTGGTTCGATGCCAGCGACCCGAAATATGCGGACTACTTCAACGTCCTCTCCGTCTTCCCTGAAAACGCTCCCGATAAGGCCGAGACCGTCATCCTCGAGTTCAACAAGGGCGAATGCGTCGCCGTGAATGGCAAGGTGCTCAGTCCCCTCGGCGTCATGAAGCTCCTCAACAAGCTCGGCGGCAAGCACGGCGTCGGCCGCGTGGACATGGTGGAGAACCGCTTCGTCGGCATGAAGAGCCGCGGCGTCTATGAAACCCCCGGCGGCAGCATCCTTCACTTCGCGCATCGCCAGATCGAATCCATCACGATGGACCGCGAGGTCATGCACCTGCGTGACAGCCTCATTCCGAAGTATGCGCAGCTCGTGTACAACGGCTTCTGGTATGCTCCGGAGCGTCTCGCCCTCCAAGCCCTCGTCACCGAGAGCCAGAAGAAGGTCAGCGGCACCGTCCGCCTCAAGCTTTACAAGGGCAACATCATCGCCGCCGGCCGCAAGAGCCCCTACAGCCTCTACAACCCGCAGATCGCCACCATGGAGGCCGATCCGACGAAGGCCTACAATCAGGACGACGCCACCGGCTTCATCCGCCTCAACGGCCTGCGCCTGCGCACTGGCGCCATGCGCGACAAGAAAAAGTAATCACTGGCCCCGCCAGAGTTCCTTCAGACACCGTGACCGCGAGGTCACGGTGTTTTGTTTTCAGGAAGGCTCGCTCTCTTCTTCGACTTTCATGCCCGGAAGCTCCTTCGCCTTGTCCGCGTAGCGGTCGAAACGGTTCGAGAGGATCAGCAGCGTCGGAGCCCAGAGGCCCACAAAGATGCCAAAACGCTCCGCATGCGCCTGCTCATCGGGCGTGTCGCCGTTCTGAATCCACCAGATCCAGATGGAGAGCAGGATGGAGAAGATACCGGCCTGAAAACAGATCGTGCTGAGAGTGCGGCAAATGGAGGAGTTCATGACAAGCGAGTCTGCCACGGCATCCCGACCGCGGGCAAGCAGCGATGTGCCCGCACGCAAGCCAAGCACACCAAATCACAAGGCCTGCCCCTGTCCTTACTTCTTCCCCTTCTGCGCCGCCGCGGTGAACCAATCGACGCCACCGCCACCACCGCCAAAAGGATTGCCCATGCCGCCGCCGGAACTGCGCTGGCCACCGCCGCCGCTGAAGGTGCGCGGTTGACCGCCGCCTTGGCCGATCGGCTTGCCTTGCCCCGTCTTCTTCTCGAAATCGGGCTTCGACTTCATGCTCAGCGCGATGCGCTTTCTCGGAATATCGACCTCCGTGACGGTCACCATGACCTTCTGCGCCACTTTCACGACCTCCGCGGCATCGCGGATGAAATGATCGGCGAGCTGGCTGACGTGCACGAGGCCGTCTTGATGCACGCCGATGTCCACGAAGGCGCCAAAGGCTGTCACGTTCGTGATGATGCCCGGCAGCTTCATGCCGACGGTGAGGTCCTTCATGTCATTCACCCCCTCGGCGAAGCTGAAGACCTCGAACTGCTTGCGCGGGTCGCGGCCCGGTTTTGCGAGCTCGTTCATGATGTCCTGCAGCGTCGGCAAGCCCACATCGGCGCTCACATACTTCTTCAAATCGATCTTCGCGCGGAGCTCCGGCTTCTGCATCAAATCGGCCACGCCACAGCCGAGATCAGCCGCCATTTTCTCGACCAGCGGGTAGCGCTCGGGATGCACCGCGCTCGCATCGAGCGGGTTCGGCGCGTTGCGGATGCGCAGGAAGCCCGCGGCCTGCTCGAAGGCCTTTTCTCCGAGCCGCGGCACCTTGAGGAGGTCTTTGCGACTCGCGAAAGCACCATGCTCATTGCGGAAGGCCACGATGTTCGCCGCATGGGCGCTGTTCAGGCCGGAAACGTAACTGAGAAGCTGCTTCGACGCCGTGTTCAGCTCCACGCCCACGGCGTTCACGGTGCTGATGACCACGTTGTCGAGACTGCCTTGAAGCATCGTCTGATCCACATCATGCTGATACTGGCCGACGCCGATGGACTTCGGATCGAGCTTCACCAATTCGGCGAGCGGGTCCATGAGACGACGG
>CALMTT010000247.1 GCA_937872615.1 uncultured Verrucomicrobiaceae bacterium
AAGGAAGCCGGGCGCCTCGACCGGCCGGCATTGATCGTCCTTCCGACCTCGCTGATCTTCAACTGGAAGCACGAAGCCGCGCGCTTCGCCCCGGACCTCCGGGTGCTCTCGTTGCACGGCCCGGAACGCAAGAGCCGCTTCGCCGATATCCCCGGGCACGACGTGATCCTGACCACCTACCCGCTGCTCTGGCGCGATGCCGACGAGCTGATGCAGCACAGTTACCACCTGCTCATCCTCGACGAGGCGCAGACGGTCAAGAATGCGCGCAGTCAGGGCGCCGAGGTGGTGCGCCGCATCGAGGCGCGGCACCGCCTGTGCCTGACTGGCACGCCGATCGAGAACCATCTGGGCGAGCTGTGGTCGCAGATGAGCTTTCTCGTGCCGGGCCTGCTCGGCGAGCAGCGCAGGTTCTCGCGCGCCTTCCGCACGCCGGTCGAGAAGCTGGGCGACCAGGAGCGGCGCCTGCTCCTGTCCCGACGCATCCAACCCTTCCTCCTGCGCCGTACGAAAGCCGAGGTGGAATCTCAGCTCCCGCCCAAGACCGAGATCCTGCAACGGATCGAGCTCACGGGCGACCAGCGCGATCTCTACGAGACGGTGCGGCTGGCCATGCACGAGAAGGTGCGCGCCGAGATCGCCGCCAAGGGCTTCGCACGCAGCCAGATCATCATCCTCGAGGCGCTGCTCAAGCTGCGCCAGGTCTGCTGCGATCCGCGGCTGGTCAAGCTCTCGGCCGCCACCAAGGTCAAGGGCAGCGCCAAGCTCGCCCAGCTCATGGAGATGCTGCCGGAGCTGATCGAGACCGGGCGCCGGGTGCTGCTGTTCTCGCAGTTCACCAGCATGCTCGACCTGATCGTGCCGGAGCTGGGGCGCGCCGGCATCGAGCATGTCGAGCTGCGCGGCGACACCGAGGACCGCGCGAGGCCGGTGGCGCGGTTCCAGGACGGCGAAGTGCCTCTGTTCCTGCTTAGCCTCAAGGCAGGCGGGGTCGGCCTGAACCTGACCGCGGCCGACACGGTGATCTACAAGTTGGGCGGCTTTGTGAACGATCCGGATCTCATCCTGCACTACACCTTTGATGAAGGCAGCGGCACGCGAGTGTGGGACAGCGCCACGAGCGGCAACAATCACGCCACCACCGTCACCGGTGCCCAATGGATCACCGATGGCCGTTTCGGCGGCGCGTATGGCCCGGCGGCCACGAATGGTGGCATGACGAACTTCGTTCCCGCGAACCAGGCGGATCTGAACTTTGACCCACGCGGCCAAGCCTTCACGATGTCCGTTTGGTGCCGCACGACCGCCACGGGCTACAACATCCTCTTCGGCAAGGACGGCGGCAGCCCTTACCGCGTGCAGCAGCGGCTATGGATCGCTCCGAACAATCTCCAGGGCATCAACGGCGATCAATACGGCGGTCAGCTCACCACGACTCCCTCGATTAGCGACGGTCAATGGCACCTCGTGACGATGGTGAATTTCAACGACGCCGGCACCTGGCGCACCCGTGTGTATTACGACGACGGCACACAGAGCACCACTTTCAACACTGGCGCAGGCGGCACCGTGAGCGAGCTGTTGCGCATTGGCGGCATGAGCGCCGGCTGGAACGGCTGGCTGGGCCAGATCGACGACTTCCGCGTCTATCGCCGTGCTTTAACCCAAACCGAAATCGCCGCGCTGCACGCCGCGCCGAACCCCGAAAGCTATGCCGGCTGGAGTGCCGCAAACCTTCCGCCCTCATTCAATGGCCCCGAGCAAGATGCCAATGGCAACGGCATCCCGAACCTGATCGAGTTCATCGCCCCGCAACCGCTCTCGATGCAACTCACCGGCGGCACCACCACCCTCAATCTCACGCGAAACAGCGCCGCGCGAGGCGTGACGCTCATCGTCGAATGCAGCACCGATCTCACGACGTGGACCCCGCTGGCCACTTCCGTGAATGGAGCCGCCCCAACAGGCAGCGCGACGATCTCCGAAGGCAGCGGCGTGGTGCGCACGCTGACCGTGCAGCATGCGGCATCGCCGAATCGCAGCTTTTACCGCGTGCGGGCGTTGATGCCGTGAGCTGGAAGAGCATCGCTTGAATGACAGACAGGACTGCCGCGGCCGTTTTGTGCCGCGCCATGAAGTTTGCTCTGCTTTTCCTTTTCGCCGCCATGCCTGTGTTTGCTGAAAAAGTCGGTCCTTGGGACCTTGATGCGTTGAAGAGCACGGTTCCGGCGATGAAGTGGGTTCGGCAGGATGAGCCGGTGTGGTCGCTGACGTTTGCGGGCGAGATGTATCAAGGACACGACACCGAGGTGTTCGCGTTTTATGCCTCGCCAAGCACGCTGGGGATGGAGGTGAAGCCTGGCACGAAGTTTCCCGGGGTGGTTTGCATTCATGGCGGTGGTGGCACGGCCTTCGCGGAATGGGTGCACCTGTGGGCAAAGCGTGGTTACGCGGCCATCGCGATGGATTTGAATGGTTCGCGCCCGCCAGAGCCTGATTTTGGAGCGGACGGCACGCCAAAGGGCAATGCGCATGACCAGAAGACACGCACGCGTTTGCCGAAGGGCGGACCCGCGCATGGTCACGCGGAGAAGTTTGATTGTGTGCTGACACCGGACACGAGCGATGACTGGCCCTTCCATGCTGCCGCGAGCGTGATGCGGGCGCATTCGCTGCTGCGCAGCTTTCCAGAGGTGGACGCGGAGCACACGGCGGTGACCGGCATCAGCTGGGGCGGCTACACGACCTGCCTCGCGGCCTCGCTGGATGATCGCTTCAAGGCGGCGGTGCCAGTGTATGGCTGCGGCTTTCTCCACGAGGGTGAATCCGTGCAGAAGCCGAGCATCGACAAGCTGGATGCCGAGCATCGGGCTCTTTGGGTGAAGGAGTATGATCCGGGCAGCCTGCTGGTGCGCTGCCGCGTGCCCATCTTGTTTGTGAACGGCACAAACGATGTGCACTACGTGCTCGACAGCTACATGAAAAGCTACGCGGTGGTGCCCGGAGAGAAGCAGATGCGCATCCAGGTGAACATGCCGCATGGTCATCCGCCCGGCTGGGCTCCGCAGGAGATCGGGCTCTTCATCGATTCGAAGTGCCGTGGTGGCGCGGCATTGCCCGTGCCCGGCAAACCGGAGATTCATGGCGATCAGGTGGTGGTCTCATGCGCCTCCAGCCTGCCTTTGAAGGAAGCGAAGCTGAACTATACAACCGACACGGGCCTTCGCTCGAAGCGCAAATGGACCAGCGTGCCCGCGACGATCAACGGAAGCACGATCACCGCGCCCAAACCACCCGCTGGAGCAAACACCTGGTATGTTTCCGTCTCCGACGAACGCGACGCGATGGTGAGCACCGAGGTCGTTCTGGTGCCGTGAGCTTACTTTTCCTTCGCCACGCTCGCCTCAGATACCGCGTGGCGAGCGCGTGAGGAGAGCTTGCGCAGTTGTTTTTGGTTTGGGTGCCGGCTTCGATATCGATGGCCGGGTGGCCTCACAAGCCCGACTGATACTCGACCAACAGCTTCAGTGTGATTTGGACTAATGCTTCGTCGTTCTGGCCTTCCGCCTGCATTCGCAAAGGAGTGAGGTCAGGCACTTGGGCAAATCGCCCATTCTCCGGCAGCCCAGCTTGCTGAGTCAAATAGACCATTCCCTCTTTGAGAGCTTTGATCCGCTTGGTGTAGCCGAAGGATAGGAGATCCCAGTCGCCCGCCTGCTCCTCCTCATCGGCCAGCTCAGCATTCATGAACTCTACCAACTGGCGGGTGTCCTTGAAGCTGGTCCATCCAACTTCGTTGATGGCAGCCGACATCGCTTTGCCAAACTCAACCGCGCCGCTACGTGCGTAAAACTGGGCTGAGCCGAGCAAAGTGGCAACGACCCCGATCAACAATCCAACTCGGTTCATGATTTGCTTCATGGCACGTCTGACTCACGCCTCGTTCTTCGCCGGAGGATCGCGGAAGAAGATCAGGAAGAGCACCAGCACGCCGACGGCGATCCAGGCTGGCGTGCTCCAGATGGCGGCCCAGTCGTGGGCGATGTCGCCTTTCGGCGTGGCGAGCTTGTTCGATTCCATCACGGAACCCGCGAGGTAGGTGCCGACGAGCGAGCCAAAGCCCCACAGGATGATGGCGATGAGGCCCTGGGCCGCGCCGCGGATGCGCTCGTTTGCCTCGGCATCGACGTAGATGTTGGGGCCGGCAACAAGGTAGCCGTTGATGTTGGGAACAATGGCTTGAGTGACTTCACCTGACGCACTCGCGGAAAACACGCGCGCGCCCGTCACCCCGGTGGTTGATAGACCGACGACAACGACCGTCACGCCCGCATTGTTAGCGGCCAGGTTTTGCCACTTGAACGATGTATGCGCGAAGAAAACCTTCGTCCCGTCCTTAAGAATCATCGGCCAGAACATCGGAACGAGTTGGCCCTGGCA
>CALMTT010000248.1 GCA_937872615.1 uncultured Verrucomicrobiaceae bacterium
CCTGAAGACGGTGTCGCCGAACTCCGGCTCGCCCATCGTGGCCTTCGCCAAGATCACCTACCTGTACACGCTGGCCTTCGTGCCGGCCATCTTCATGCTCTACCTGTACCTGCCCAAGCCCACGGGCCTGGGCCTGCTGAGCATGTGGGTGTGGGCGGTGACTTCGCCGCTGCACAAGCTGTTTGGCTGGATCGCGGACAAGACGGGCTCGTATGATGAAGGCCTCGTCATCGCCGGACTCGCGCCATGGCTCGGTGTCATCGCGATGAAGCTGCTGTGGGATTTGCCAAAAGGCCGCGCCAACGGCAGTCTGCCGGCGTGAACGCCCACCAACTGCTCATCGACGTCGGCAACGGCCGCACGAAATTCGGACTCGCCGACCGCGAGGTCATCCTCGACCGCCGCGAGCATGCGACGCGTGAGATTTCACCGGAAAGCGTGCGCGAGGTGACCGCAGGCTGGCAGTTTGACCGTGTGGTGATGTGCAGCGTGGTGCCGAAGGCTGTGGAGGCCTTCCGCGAGGTGTTTGGCCACGCTTTGACCGTGCTGCGGCATGACACGCCAATGGGCATCGGCATTCGTTACCCGAAGCCCGAGACCATCGGCCCCGACCGCCTCGCGAACGCGGTGGCGCTGGCGCACATGCACGGCGCTCCGGGCATCGTGATCGACTTTGGCACCGCGGTGACCTTTGACATCCTCAGCGCGGACAAGCACTACATCGGCGGCGTCATCGCCCCGGGGCTGCGTTTGATGACCGACTACCTCCACGAGCGCACCGCGCTGCTCCCACGCGTCGATTTGAGCGAACCCGTGACCGCCATCGGCACCAGCACGAAGGACGCCATCCTCGCCGGAGCCGCCATCGGCTATCGCGGCATGGTGAAAGGCATCCTCGAAGCTCTGCGCAAGGAACTCGACGCCCCCAAAATCGTCGCCACCGGCGGCGATGCCGCGTGGATTGTGAGCGGCATGCAGGAAGTCATCGCGGTGGATGCCGATCTGACGCTGCACGGCCTGCGGCTGGTGGGAAACATGGCGTGAACGCAAAAAGCGGAGCCGTTTCCGGCTCCGCTGATGGAAAATCGAACTGTCTGGAGTGGTCTTAGACCAAGCCAGCGGCCTTGAGGGTCTTGAGAGCGCCGTTTTTGTTCACGGTCTTCAAGGCACGGGCAGTGAGCTTCACTTCGACGAACTTGCCGAGCTCAGGCACCCAGATGCGCTTCTTGCGAAGGTTCGGAAGGATGACGCGCTTCACACGCTTGGTGATGTGACGACCGATACCGCCTTCTTTCTTGGCTTTACCGCTACGATGGATGTGGTGGCCGCGAGTGACGCCGACGCCGGTGATTTGACAAACTTTAGCCATAAGATGGGTAAGGGGGTGGGAAAGGGGTGGCGATGGTAGCTACCTCGGGCGGTCCGTCAAATGCTTTGGCCGCTCGTTTTGGACTTCAGGAGGCCAAAAGGCCGGAAAAAGGCTATTTCAGCTCGTTCCACTTGTTCACGAGTCCGGTGCGGACGCCGCCGATCTCGTAGAGCTTGGCCTTGTCGTGGACCATTTCCTTCCGGGAGAGGCCGGTGATGGCGTAGTCCTTCCGCAGGAAGATGGCCTGCTCCGGGCAGACCTCCTCGCACATGCCGCAGTAGATGCAGCGGATCATGTCGATATCGAAGGCCTGGGGGCGCTTCTCCACCTTGGCCCAGGGGTCGTCGGAGGGGATCTCACCGGGGGTGATCTTGATGGCCTTGGGTGGGCAGATGAACTCGCAGAGCTGGCAGCTCACGCAGCGCTCGCGACCGTGCTCGTCGGTGACGAGGGTGGGGGCGCCGCGGTAGTGCTCAGGGAGGTGCTCGTCCCACTTCTGCTCGGGATACTCCATGGTGACCTTCGGCTTCTTGCCGGCGATCTGGAGAAAGGTCTTCAAACCATGCGAAAGGGTAATCTTGAGGCCTTTGGCGAGCGTGGAGAGGAACCAGCGCTCGTGCCAGGCGAGCTTCGGGCGTTGAACGACAATGGTGGCCATGAGGTGCGGGAAGGGCGGCAGGGGCCGCCAGAAAGGGGTTTTCGGCGCGGAGTATCCGGGCGCTGGCCGGAGCGGCAACCCGATTTTGTGAAAAGTTTCACAAGGGGGCTGCCGCAGGTGTTTTGCGACCGCGCGGGCACCGCGGATGCAGCCTTGCGCTTTCTTCGCGAGCCTGTTTCTTCCGCGCCTCATGTCCAAGGCGGCCACCAAAGAAGTCACGACGAAGTTTTTCCACACCGGCAGTGCGGAGGAGCCGTTTCGCTTTGCCTGCGGCGAATCTCTCCCCGGCATCACGGTGGCCTACGAGACCTACGGCAAGCTGAACGCCTCCAAATCGAACGCCATTCTGCTCTTTCACGCCCTCTCCGGCAGCCAGCACGCTGCCGGGGTGAACACGCACGTCGAGGGCGTGGCTGATCGCTGGACGGAGGACCTGCACCACGGCTGGTGGGACCTTTTCATCGGCCCGGACAAGGCGCTCGATACGAAACGCTACTTCATCATCTGCGCGAACTACCTCGGCGGCTGCTACGGCAGCAGCGGCCCGCTTTCGATCAACCCCGCCACCGGCAAGCCCTACGGCCGCGACTTCCCCGCCGTGCGCACCAGTGATGTCGTCGCCTCGCAGCTCGCCCTGCTCCATTCGCTCGGCCATCTTTGCGGGCTGCGCAAAGGCAATTTGCGCGGACCGCGCAAG
>CALMTT010000249.1 GCA_937872615.1 uncultured Verrucomicrobiaceae bacterium
CATCGGCGACGACGAGTTGCACGTTTTTGTTCGGGCGATGGTTGAAGCCCCAGCCTTTGGGCGTCTTGCCGGGCTCGGTGGTGTCGAAGGTTTCGCTAAGGAGCGACGGGCCGGGCTTGTCGGGGCCGGTTTTGTTGATGCCGGTGGTGATGGGGTGGCCATTCGCCCACGCGAGGTTTTGATCGATGACGTTCCACTTGGCGGAGCAGTGGCGGAGGTCGCCGTATTTGATGCCGGGCTGGTCGGAGAACATGATGTTTCGCCGCACGAGGTTGCCGCTCATCATGGTGCCGTCGTCGCGGATGGCGTCCTTTGGATGCAGATCCATGCCGCGCATGCTGGCCCAGGCGAGCTGCCCGGCGACGGATTCGTAGCCTTTGATCATGGTGTCGATGTGGCTGGTGTAGAAGCGTTGCTCCTTGGTCCAGCCGTGGAGGTCGAACTGAAACTTGCCGCCGAGGGCGAAGATGTTGTTTTCGACGAGGCAATCGCGGGCGTTGTGCAGATGGATGGGCGTGTGGGCGACGCGGAAGACGATGTTGCCGATGATGTCGAGGCCACCGGAGTTGTCGTCGGGGTAGAGACCGAAGGTGAACCACGGATGCTTCAACCCGCCGGCCTCCTGGCCGCAGCCGATGACGTCGTGGATCAAATTGTAGCGCCATTTGCTCCCGCGGCTGCTGATCCAGTCGCGACCGCCGGTGTAAACCGCGCCGCCGTCCTGCGTCTCCAGGCAGAGGTGGTGGAGGTGGTTGTATTCGACGAGGAGATTGTTCCCGCTCATCTGCACGCCCATGCGCGGGCCGTCGTGGATGTGGCAATGCCGCACGGCATTGTCCACGCCATACATGGCGACACCGCAGGCGTTCTTGTTGAAGACGCCCATGTGATGGATGTGGCAGTCCTCGACGCTGTGACGAGGTCCGGTGAGCGTTTTGCGATCGCCACCGCTGAGGCTGACGCCATTGCTGCCGGTGAAGCAGATCTCGCAGCGGGAGACGCGGACGTTTTTGCCATCGCTCACACCGACACCGCTGCCGTGGAAGGCGCCGACCTGGGTGATGACGCACTTTTCGACGAGGCAGTCCTCCGCCCGCTCGAAGGTGATGGCGCTGCCATGCGTGCCCGTGAGCGTGAGGTCGCGGATGGTGATGTTTTTGGAGCCTTTGATTTTGAAGAAGGCGTCGGCGAGGGGGAGGCGGATGTCGGAGAGTGGTCCGCTCACTCCGTGAGCGGCTTCTGACCGCACAGGGACTGTGCGGACCACACTGGGCGGCCAGAAGTAGAGGGTGCCGGTGTGCTTGTCGTAAAACCACTCGCCGGGGGCGTCGAGTTCTTCGAGGGCGTTTTGGAAGTGGTAGCGGTTGTGCGGGTGGAGGTCGTAGGAGCAGTCTTTTTTCAGCGTGAGCAGTCGCGTGGTGGGATCGAGCGACGCGACGGGCTCGATGAAGTTCCACCAGCCGTATTGCGCGAAGATGTCGAGCTCCACGTCCTCGGGATGCGCCCAAGTGCGCACGTCCTCGGGCTTCACGAAGAGCGTGCGTTTCCAAAGATGGCCCTCAGGCGCACCCGCAGGCGGAAACGGCGCGACGAAGGCCCAGCCGCCATACAGCGGGTCCTTCGCGTCGAAGTTCGGGTAACGAGCGAGAATCTGGCGCTGGCCATCGCAGAGCAGTTGTTTCGGCAGGAAGCCCTTCGGGAGGAGCTTCGAGACATCGGCTTTGAAGATGGCACCTGCCACCGGTCCCCAAGTAGTGACCTTCGCGGCTCCGAGGACGGTGCTTTGCGTGCCGGTGAAGGTGATGTCCATGTCCTGCGCCTCAAGCATGAGCGGCGTGAGCAGCTCGGTGGTGCCTTTGGGGAAGTGAATCGTGGCGGGAGAGGCGTCTCCGGCCTTGCGCGCCTCACGAAGTTTTTGCAGCGCGGCGTGCGGTGGGAGGTTTGGGGTGATGTGGATGTCCAAGGCGTGTCCGAGGGACAGAAGGGACGCGAAGAACAGAAGGGTGAGAAGGCGAAACATGCGGCCGTGGCATAGCCGAAGGCACGCGACGGAGCAAAGGCGGGCTGTGGGCGTATTTTGGCGAAAACGAAAAACGCCGCCGGGAGGTCCGCGGCGGCGTTTGGGGAAGATCGTGGAGCGTTTCGCTTACTTGGCGAAGGGGCTGGTGATCATCGCACGGAAGCTGTCACTGAGCTTGCCGATGGCGTCCTTCGGGCCGGTGAGCTTGATGAAGACGTTGTTGCCATCAGCGGTGGGAACGATGGCTCCGAGGAGGGTGTAGTTTTCCTTCGGGGTCTTCGCGCCCATGGGCGGGCCGTCGTTGAAGGTGCCGGTGGCGGTCACGAGCGTGATTTTCTGATCACCAGCGGCGATCTCCTCGGTCTTGGACTCGGGCTTCGTGGCGAACTGGCCGAGCCAGCGGTTCACATTCGCATCGACGCCACCACCGCCGCCGGGGAAGACGTAGAAAGCGGCTTCGAGGGGCTTGTCCGCGCCCTCTGCCTTCGCGAGGAGGGTGGCCACGCGCATCATGCCGGGCGTGTCGGAGAGCATCCAGGGGGAGCTGTATTTGAATTTGAGACCGCCTGCGTCAATGATGGCGGCGTCCTGGGCGAGCAGCCGCGCAGAAGCGAGGGTGAGAAGGGCGAGCGTGGTGAAGAAACGGCGTTTCATGCTGGGGTGTGGGTTGGTGGTGAGGGATAAGGGATGAGGGGATTACTTCACATGAAGGGTGCCCTTCATGAGGAGGAAGTGGCCGGGGAAGGTGCAGATGTAGGGGTAATCGCCGGCTTCGGCCGGGGCGGTGAATTCGAGCTCGGTCTTCGTGCCGGGCTGCACGAGCGTGGTGTGGGCGAGGATGTCCGCGTGCGCACCGCCATCGGCACCGGCGGGGATGTAGCTCTTCTGCATGGCCTTCGGATCAGCGGCCATGGCGAGGGCGGCATTGCCCACGACGGCCTCTTTGCCGGGCTTCACGAGCACCCAATTGTGCGGCAGGCCTTGCACGTTGGGCTGGACGGGATTGTCGAAGGTGAGCTTCACCTTCTGGCCAGGCTTCACGGTGAGCTCGATGAGGTCAAACATCATCGGATTGTCCGCGGCGGGCTTTATGAGCAGCTCGGCCAGCGAGGGATCCTTCGCCGCGGAAGGTGCCAAAGGGGCCGCAGGTTCTGTCGCCGGAGCGGCGGGTGCCGCGGGT
>CALMTT010000250.1 GCA_937872615.1 uncultured Verrucomicrobiaceae bacterium
ACCTGGCCGAAGAAGTGGCGGCCATGGATCGCCGCGGTGCTGCAGAGCGCGGTGAATTTCGGTGTGCTGCTGGCGGTGCTCTCGCACTGGCTGCTCTCCGGCCAGGAGCCGCGTTACCTTTTCCTCGTGGGCATCCTGCCTGCGCTCGTCACGGTGTGGATCCGCAAAGCCGTGCCGGAGACGGAGGCATGGGAAAGCGCCCGCGAGGGCCAGGCCGTGCCGCGAGTGAGCGAGCTCTTCGGCCCGGCGGTGCGCAGCACCACCTGGCGTGTGCTGATCATCTGCGGTGTGTCTTTGACCGCCCACTGGGCCTTCCTCTTCTGGCAGGCCAAGGTGGTGAAACAACTGCCTGAGGTCATGGCGATGACGAAGGAAGGCCAGGCGCAGGCCTCCGGTGCCGCGTTGATGTGGATCATGTTCGGCTCGATCATCGGGAATTTCGTCGCCGGTGGCCTCGCGAAGCTCATGGGCTATCGGAAGACCATCTTCTGGATGCTGCTGGCCTACTTCGCCGCCATGTTTGCCACCTTCCAATGGAGCTGGAGCTGGAATGCCACGCTGTGGCTGTTTGGCCTCATCGGCCTGTGCCAGGGTGTGTTTGGCCTGTTCACCATGTGCCTGCCGCCGCTCTTCCCCACCCTGCTGCGCACCACGGGCGCCGGTTTCTGCTACAATTTCGGGCGCATCATCGCCGCTGCCGGCACCATTTTCTTCGGCGTGTATCAGACGATACCGGATGTGCGTGCCGCGATGCTCACCGCCAGCTTCCTTTTCATCCCCGCCGCCTTCATCGCCCTGCTCCTGCCCACCGAACGGGAAGAGTCCGGCGTGGTGAGCGAACCGGTAGAATAGCCTCCGCTACGGGGGACGCTTTGTTTGCTTCTCGGATGATGGGATCATCCAGTCAGTTTGTAGGGCGCAGCCCACCAAACACCCGGACTTTGTCGGTGGTGGTATCGACGTATGATCTTATCGGCTGAACAAGAACGTCAATGGGCGTGGTGGAGGCCTTGTCTCGTAGCACGACCACACGCACAGAGTAGGTTTGGTACATTTGCAATCCGGGCACTACGCCCGGTGAACTAAAAACAAATTCTCGGGCTTCAGGCTTGAAAACCATGTCGTTGACGAACGGTTTGGTTTTGTTGAGAGGGTCCGTGTACTCGACCCGGATGTAGCACGGCGTGGGCGGCAGCTTGCGCACCGCAACCCGTAGAACATAGGCGGCACTTCCTTTGATGACTGCGAAACCTCCTTCGACTGTTTGCAGGTATTCGCTTTGTCGAGGCTTTGGCTCGGTGATGTTGGACCCTTGGCGATAAGTTCCGAAGAACAAGCCTCCCTTCGCAGGCGCGGGGGTTGTTGAGGTGGAACAAGCCGCGAGCGCCAAAGACGCCACCAAGATCAGGCAAGAGCGGAGGGTGTGCATGATGTTACAATGAGTCGAGAAGCCATCGTATAGACTGACTCAGATTATTCCAGCGGGCGGTTGAGGTCGCAAGAATCTGCTCACGAGGCCGGTTTGATGCGCTCCATGAAGTTCCCGGCCCTTTTTCTCCTCCTCGCGTTTGTTGCGCAAGCTCAGCAGCCTGCGGCTCCGACGCTGAAAGTCACCACCGACCGACCTGACGCGACTTACAAGGCCGGCGGGACAGCGACCTTCACCATCGAATCCTCGCAGCCCGCGGAGGTGACGCTCGTTTTCAGCAAGGACGGTGTGCAGCCGCAGCCGGCGAAGACGGTGAAGCTCGAAGGCGGCAAGCTCTCGCTCACGAGCAAGCTCGACGAGCCCGGCTTCCTCCAGCTCCGTGCCACCAGCGGCAAGACGACGGCGCTCGCCGCCGCGGCTTACGATCCTCTCCAAATCAAACCGAGCATGCCTGTGCCGGATGACTTCGATGCCTTCTGGACCGCGCAAAAGGCCGCGCTGGCCAAGGTGCCGCTCAAATCAACGCTCACGCCGGTCGAGACCGCGGTGAAAGGTGTCGAGGCCTTTGATCTCCAAGTCGAGTGTCTCGGTGGAAAGCCCGTTTCAGGCTACTTTGGCCGTCCGAAGGGCGCGAAGCCGAAATCACTGCCTGCTGTGCTGCATGTGCATGGCGCTGGCGTGCGCAGTTCGGGGCTCGGCAGCGTCTCATGGGCGCTGAATGAGGGCGGCATGCTCTCGCTCGACATCAATGCCCACGGCATCCCGAACGGCAAACCGGCGGAGTTTTACACCGCGCTGCAAAACGGCGAGCTGAAGGACTATCGAGCCCAAGGGAACAAGGATCGCGAGACGGTGTACTTCAAAGGCATGTTCCTGCGCCTCATTCGCGCCATCGACTTCCTCACGGCGCAGCCCGAGTGGGATGGGAAGACGCTGGTCGTCTTCGGCAGCAGCCAGGGCGGCTTTCAGGCGCTGGCTGCCGCGGGCCTCGACGCACGCGTGACTTTCATCTGCGCCGGCGTGCCTGCGGGTTGCGACCACACTGGCAGCCAGGCGAACCGCGTAAACGGCTGGCCAAAGATCGTTCCGAACGGCCCGGACGGCAAACCAGACCCCGCCGCGCTCCAGGCCTCGCGCTACTTTGACTGCGTGAACTTCGCCACGCGGGCAAAATGCAAGGGCGCGGCCGTCACGGTCGGCTTCATCGACACCACCTGCCCGCCGACCAGCGTCTATGCCGCCTACAATGCCCTCACGGTGCCGAAAACGATCCACTTTGACACGCTCGCCGGGCACACGAACACACCCGCCGCGCAGAAGTTCATGCAGCAGGCCGCCTTCAAGCACATCCGGGACATGAAATGAGGGCGCAGAGCCCCGAAAAGGGACTTTGTGAAATTTTTCACAAAATCGGGTTGCCCCTCCCTCCCTCGACCGGATAATCGGCCTCCAGATGACCCCCTCGCTGCCCTTTGCTGCCATTGACCTGCTTTCCCTCGCCGTCTCGGTCGGAAAGATCGTTTTCCTCTGCTTTCTGGTCATTCTGCCGCTTGTCTCGATTTCCGTGTATTTCGAGCGTCGCCTCTCCGCCGTGATCCAGGACCGCGTGGGGCCAAACCGCGTCGGCGTGCCACTCACGCTCTTCGGCTTCAAGAAAGACTGGCAGCCCCTCGGCATCGGTGGGCTCGCCCAGGCCGCGGCGGATGGTTTGAAGTTCATCCTGAAGGAGGACTTTGTGCCCGCTCACGTTCGGAAAGCCTATTACTGGATGGCTCCCTGCCTCGTCGTGGTGCCCGCCCTGCTCACCTGCGCGGTTTTGCCCTTCGGCAGCGAGATCGATCTGAGCTTCCTCAATCCCATCGTGACCTCGGTTTTCGGCGGCAGCGGCTTCACCCAGCCCGTGAAGCTCGTCATCGCTGATCTGAGCGTCGGCCCGCTCTTCACCTTCGCCATCGCCTCCATCGGTGTGTATGGCATCGTGCTTGCCGGATGGGCATCGAACTCGAAATACCCTTTCCTCGGCGGGGTGCGCAGCAGCGCCCAGATGATCTCGTATGAGATCTCCCTCGGCCTTTCGATCATCCCCGTCTTCATGATCTTCGGCGATCTGAATCTCGGCAAGATGGCCGCCTACCAGGACGCGAACGGCTGGCTCCTGCTACCCTTCTGGGGCGAGGGCCTCAGCTTCCAGCGCTGGGTGCTGCTCATCCCCATCGTCATCAGCTTCTGTATTTTCACCGTCTCCATGTTTGCCGAGACGAACCGCCTGCCCTTCGACCTCGCGGAGTGCGAAACGGAACTCGTCGCCGGTTACCACACCGAGTACAGCTCGATGAAATTCGCCCTTTTCTTCATGGGTGAGTATGCCGCCATGATCATCGGCTCCGGCATGGCCGTCACCCTCTTCCTCGGCGGCTGGAGCATTCCTTTTGCGCCTTATCTCGGCCTGTCCTTTGAAGCCGGAAACACACCCTGGTGGCTCGGCCTGCTGCACATCGCCACCTTCTTCGCGAAGGTGTTCGCCTTCATCCTCTTCTTCATCGTCATCCGCTGGACTCTTCCCCGCTTTCGCTTTGACCAGCTGATGGCGCTGGGCTGGAAAGTCTTCTTCGAACTCGCCCTCGCGAACGTCTTCCTCACCGCGGTGCTGCTGTGGTGGACGCAGAAGTAAGGCAGCGTGCGCAATTGCAATCAATGTCGCCGATCCTTCGGAGTCGAAATCAGGTTACCGTGCGGCAAGAGGTTTTTGAAGCGCCATCCCAGCTTTCCGACATGCGATTCACTCTCATCGGTAGCCAAACTTCCAGCATGAAGTCCAAGGATTAGGTATTCAAGATCACATACATCATGTCTCATAACCTCTGAGTTGGGAGGCATGTTATTTGAATGCCGGTAAAGCAGCAACAATGCATGCTGAACTAGACCTTGGTAATACCTAAATCGCAGCCATTCCTCCGTGATAATATTCCAGTGAGCGGAATCTAGCGCCTTGGCAATGGCACGGATTCTATCCCTGTTGTGCAGCTCACCGCATAGTCGCAACAAAACCTCTTCCTTATGAATATCGGCAAGGTCGCTGCTCGTGAAGCCAACCACCGCCCTGCTTGTAATTACACTTGAGAAAAAAGAAGCCCACCCGTCAACATATGCACGATAGCGTTCAATCGCACTGCTTTGCTCATCAGTTGCCTTCCAACTCCCAGATTCTAGTTCTTTGCTTAAACGTAGTATCCGTTTTGGCCAACTAGATACTGGTTTCCCTCTCTCATCCTCGACTCTGAGCATGCCCATAATGTCCATTCGTTGAAACTCCGGAAAGCCAAGAAAAACACGGCGTTGATCAAGTGAGTTGTCCTTTAATGTTTCAAAATAGAATGCTGAAGGAACTAACAGATCGAATTGCCTAGCCAGACTTTTCCAACCTCGTGCAGGGGTCTTTCGTGCAAAAGATTTATCCAGGACCAAGAGCCTCTTGTCTTTCTGCACACCAAGCCGCTTCTCCACCCCAAACGCCGCGTGAGCGCCTAAAAAGCCGCCAAGCGTGTCGGCGAGCCAGTCCCACACATCGCCGCCGCTGCGGCCGGGGACGTGGAGTTGATGCCACTCATCCAAAACACCCACGATAGAGCAAAACAGCACCGTGAGCACGATGGCGGTCGTCTTGCCCTGAGCGAGACCGGCAAGCCGCAAACCCAGCAGAAAGCACATCCCGCCCAGCGTGAAGTAGGTGGCATGCTCGACCTTGTCGATGCCCGGAAAGCCTCCAGGTAATGCCGTGCTCGGCTGAGCTGACAGCGCATACAACACGCCGCCCCAGACAAGAACCGCGACACGCCAGAACAGGGGCTTGGAAAGAGGTGAAAGCATGAGGAGAGGTGAAGCGGGAGAGGGATGAAAGGTCAAGCGGTCACTCGGGGCCAATGACACTTCATCTGTGACGATGAAGCTGGAGTGCCCATAGGTCGCGGCAGCGTTTTGGACTGCTCCAGCCCTCTGGAGCTTTCCGCAGGCCGCGAGACGCTCGAAATCGCCGGAGGACCGGTGCCCTCCAGGACGCTGTCGCGAGCCTTCACCTGCCTTTCAGCCGCATGATTGACTCGTCTGCATGATCACTCAGCGTGTGGACGCTCGAAACGCGCTTTGTCGGTCAAAACACGTTGTTTTTCATACGACATCGTTTTCAACGTATGAGCATTGCTTTCCGCTACTCCGGCAGCTTGTCGAAATGAAACTGGCAGCAGCCGAGATCGAGCGTTTTCGCGTTGTTCGAGAGCTTCTCGCGAAAGGCGGCAGCGAGGGAGTAGATGCGCTGCTGGCCTTGCTTTTCGACTTCGAGGAGTCCGGCCTCTTTGAGCACGCGGAGGTGCTTGGAGACGTTGTAAGGTGTGACGTGGAGTGCTTCGCACAGCTCCGTCACGGGCTTCGCTCCGCTGATGAGCTGGCGCACGAGGCGCAGCCGCGTCGGCTCGCCCAACGCACGCATGGCGCTGAGGCAGTCGAAGGTTTTGCGGGCGGGCATGCGGCGGAAATACAGCGCGGAGGTTTTTTGCGCAAGATGTGTGGTTGGCTCTTGCGTATTTGCCATCACTGGCAAATAAACGGGCCCGCATGTCCCAACGCGCACGCTACATCATGATCGGAGGCTTTCTCGGAGCCGGCAAGACGACCACCGTCGGCCGGTTGGCGCGGCATTTGAGCGATCAGGGGCTCAAGGTCGGCCTCATCACGAATGATCAAGCGGGTGGCCTCGTGGACACGAAGCTGCTGCGCGGTCAGGGCTATGCCACGGAGGAAATCGCGGGCGGGTGCTTCTGCTGCCGCTTCAACACGCTCGTCGATGCGGCCAGCAAGCTCACGACCAGCACGAAGCCGGATGTCTTCATCGCGGAGCCGGTGGGGAGCTGCACAGACCTCGTCGCCACCGTGACGTATCCGCTGCGCCGCATGTATGGCGATGCCTTCACCATCGCGCCGTTGAGTGTGCTGGTGGACCCGATCCGCGCCCGCCGTGTGTTCGGACTCGATGACGGCGGCACCTTTTCATCCAAAGTGGCCTACATCTTCAAAAAGCAGCTCGAGGAGGCCGACATCATCGTCATCAGCAAAAGCGATCTGATCGACGAAACGCAACGCGAGGAACTGCGGGCCGTTTTGGCGAAGGAATTCCCGCTCGCGAAGGTAGTCACGGCCTCACCGCGACAAGAAACTGGCCTCGACGAGCTTTTCGCCAGCCTCATGACTGACGAGCAAGCGCGGCGCAATCCGATGGCCGTCGATTACGAAGTCTATGCCGATGGTGAAGCCCTCCTCGGCTGGCTGAACGCCACCATCACGCTGAAATCCGACGATGAGTTCGAGGCGAACGACTTCCTCAAAAAGCTCGCCACGCACGTGCAGGGTCGCTTGCAGGTCGCCGGCGTCGAGATCGCCCATTTCAAGATGACCTTTAGCCCCGACGACGGCATCGCGGGCGAACTGGCGAGCATCAATCTCGTGCGCAGCGACTACGTGGCCGAACTCGGCATGGAACTCGACGAACCGAGCACCGGCGGTCAGCTCATCATCAATCTGCGTGCCGAGGCCGATCCCGCGTCGCTCATGGAAGCGGTGAAAGCTGGCGTCGAAGCCACCGCCGCACAATTCTTCGGCCTCAAAGCCACGCTCGATCACGAGGAACACTTCCGCCCCGGCAAACCGACGCCGACGCATCGCGATGGCGAAGTGGTGATGGAAACCAAAGGCGGCTGCAAACCCGGCAGCGGCTGCTGCTGAGTGCTTTTCCCTCATGAAACAACACGCCCGAGTTTTAACCTGATATTTGCCTCATTGGACAAATAAAAACGCCATGCTCACTCTTCTCGTCATCGCCGTTTTGGTCGTCGCCTATGCCAATGGCGCGAACGCCAATTTCAAAGGCGTGGCGTCGTTGTTTGGCAGCGGGACGACGAGTTACCGCACGGCGGTGAACTGGGCGGTGGTCACCACGGCGGCTGGATGCGTCGCGGCGATGTTTTTCGCGAGTTCGATGCTGAAGGCCTTTTCGGGCAAAGGACTCGTGCCGGACGCTTTGATCGCTCAACCGGCGTTTTTGCTCGCGGTGGCCGGTGGAGCCGGTTTGACGGGCTTTTTGGCCACGCGGCTCGGTTTTCCCGTTTCGACGACGCACATGCTCACCGGTGCCTTGCTTGGCGCAGGCTGGATCGCAGGCGATGTGAACGTGACGAAGCTGTGGGAGGCCTTTTTGAAGCCGCTGCTGCTCAGTCCGGTGCTCGCGGTGGTGCTCGGCAGCGTGTTGCAGCTCGTTTTGCGACCTCCAGCCAAGCGCTCGCGAGTGTTGGACACGCTGCACTTCCTCAGTGCGGGCGCGGTGTGCTTTGCTCGCGGTTTGAATGACACACCGAAGATGGCGGCGCTGCTGCTCGGCATCGGCTGGCTGCAAGGCAGTGCCAGCATGATCCTCATCGCCATCGCGATGGCACTCGGAGGCCTCATCAGTGCCAAACAAGTCGCGGAGACCCTCGCACACAAGATCACCGGCATGAATCCCGGTCAGGGCTTCGCCGCGAACCTCGCCACCGCGCTGCTCGTCACGACGGCGAGCCTGCATGGCCTGCCCGTTTCCACCACGCATGTGAGCGTCGGTGCATTGCTCGGCATCGGCATCACCACACGGCAGGCGAAGTGGCGCACCGTCATCCCCGTGCTCGCTGCGTGGGTCATCACGCTGCCGTGCTCGGCGCTCGTCGCGGCGCTGCTCTTCAAAACCATCTCCCCATGAGAAAACATACACAAACACTCGTCCTGGCTGCCTTCGCGGTCATTTCCTCGGCCTTCGGCACCCCGACCGGCCTCAACAACATCCCCACCGCCGACACCGTGCCGCATCGCACCGTCGCCGTGCAGTATTTCAGCAGCTTCGGCGGCGCGAATCAGTTTGGCACGGCCGAGCCGGGCAAATCCGGCCACTGGATGGGTTTCAAAACGGGCTGGGACTTTGAGCCCGTGCATGTCGAATGGGGTCTCGACAGCCCGCTCGGCACCGGCGTGAGCGGTCCGCTCTTCTTCCAGACAAAGGCCCGCTTCTCCCCGTGGGAGCATGGCATGTTCGCCGTCGGCATCGCAGGCATCGCGTTGACTGACATTGATCGCGCGGGCGATCCCTTCAGCTACGCGATGCTGGCGCATGACTTCGGCTTCGCACGTCTGCACGCCGGTTACGGCTATCAGACGAATGGCAGCAGCTTTCTCGCCGGCATCGACCGCACCTGGAAGCTCTTCGACCGCAACTTCAACCTCAACGCCGACCTCGTGCAGTCGCGTGATCAGCGCGGCCTCATCACCGCCATCGGCGCGAAGTATGATCTCTCCAAACACATCGTCCTCGAAACGTGGGCCAATTTCCCCGACCGCGACCGCGTGAGCCTCATCGCGAAGATCAACTTCGTTTTCACCTTCTAAAAAACCGCCTGTTTCAAGTTTCAGGTTTCACGTTCCAAGCGGCGTGATCTTGAAACTTGGAACCTGAAACTTGAAACCTTTCCCCAATCACCCACCGCATGAAATCCATCCTCACCCTCCTCCTCATCGCCACCGCCGCGCAGGCCGACATCGGCCTCATCTCGCCTTTGGAAGCCAAAAAGCTCATCGAGAACCCGGACGCCGCGCAGCGCCCCATCGTGCTCGACACGCGTGGCGGCTACAAAGACTACTTCCGCGGCCATTTGCCCACCGCGCATCACATCAACTTCGACACGCTGCGCGGCACCAACGACGCCGTGCCGGTACAATACCTGCCTGACGACATCACCAAGGCCCTGCTCATCCGCGCCGGTGCCGACAAAGACCGCCTGCACCTCGTTTATGCCACCGGAGCCGCTTTGCCGAATGATGAAATCCTCAGCACCAGCATGGTCGTGTATGTGCTGGAGAAATTCGGCGTGCAAAACATCCGCGTCGTCGATGGCGGCCTCGCGGGCTGGGTGAAGGCCGGCTTGGAGCCTGCAAAGGACTACTTCGGCAATCCGGCGGGAAAACTGCCCGAAAAAGGCGATGCCAGCATCGGCGTCGATGTCAAAACCGTGCAGGCCCACGTCGGCAAGCCCGGCAACCTGCTCGTCGATGCCCGTCCGTTGAATGAATACCAAGGCGATGACGACGTGTGGCTGCGCAAAGGCCACATCCCCGGCGCGATCAGCTTCCACTGGGCCCGCCTCATGCAGAGCGACAACACCCACCAGTTCAAATCGCTCGACGCGATGAAGTCCGAGCTGGAAACCGCCGGCATCACCCCGGACAAAAACATCATCTGCTACTGCGGCACCTCCCGCGAAGGCAGCCTCATCTACTTCACGCTCAAACACGTCCTCAAATACCCGAACGTCCGCCTCTACGAAGGCTCGTGGAAAGAATACGTCTGGCTCGATGGCAAGTCGCTGCCCGCCGAGACCGGTGGCAACGCCGCGGGGAAGTGATCGTCGATCAGCTTGCGATGCGGGCGGCTGCTCACTGGCGGAATCTTGACACCGTGCCGCTCCTCCCGGAAGAGCTGGCACTGCATGATCACCTACAACCCCAAAGACTGGTGGAAGCTCATCTTTGCCTTTCACCGCAGCGATTCGTTTCGCGTGCTGCTGCCCGGCATGATCGCCGTGGCGGTTTACACGGGCTTGGTGGCATGGGTCGAGAATGATTACCTGCACGTCTCCTTCAAAAACTCCACGCTGGTGCACTCGCTCGTGGGTTTTGTGCTTTCGATGATGCTCATCTTCCGCACGAACACGGCCTACGAACGCTGGTGGGAAGGTCGCAAGCTCTGGGGCAGCTTCGTGAACAACTCGCGCAACCTGGCGCTGAAGCTCAACGCCTTCCTCCCGGCCGAGGCACGGGCCGAGCGAGACCTCTTCCGCACGTTGATTCACAACTTCATCCACGCTGCCAAGGAGCACCTGCGCGATGGCGTGAAGGCGCACAAGCTCACGCCGGCCGGGCCGTATGACGCCGACTACTATGCGAAGGTCTCGCACGTGCCGAACCAGGTCCTGAAGGCGCTTTTTGTCGAGGTCACGCGGCTGCATCGCTCCGGCGTGATCTCCGGCGAGCAGCTCATCGTGCTCAATGCCGAGCTGCAATCCTTTGCCGACAACCTCGGTGCCTGCGAGCGCATCAAGAAGACGCCCATCCCGTATGCTTACAGCCTCTTCCTGAAGAAAATCATCTTCATCTATGTCTTCACGATGCCGGTGGGCTTCGTGCTCGACTACGGCTACTGGGCGGTGCCAGTGGTGACCTTCGTTTTTTACGCCTTTGCCTCCATCGAAGTCATCGCCGAGGAGATTGAGGACCCGTTTGGCCGCGAGGCGAACGACCTGCCCACCGATTCCATCAGCGACACCATCCGCGCCAACCTGACCGAAATCCTCTCATGATTATGAAAGCCCTCCACCGCCTCCCGCTGCTCCTGCTGGCCCTCGTTCCCACTCTCACGATGGCCGCGGACGGCCAACGCTATGAGCTCACTGCTCGTGCCAGCGAGATCGATCCTCGCGCAAAGCCGCATCCGGAGATCGAGTTCGTGTTTGAGTCCAAAGGCAAGCCCGCGGACGTGCAGCATGCCAGCGTGGACACTCGCGTGAAGGCAAAGGGCAAGCTCGTCATCTGGCTCATGGGTCACAGCGCCGGTTTGTTTGAGCGGGTGAACCGCTTCGGCCTCCACGCCATCCGCGTGCACTACGCGAACGGCTGGTTCGGCAAATTTGGAAACTCTTCGCCTGGCGCTGATGGCCAGCAAAACGGCCACATCCGCCTCGAAGCAGCCACCGGCGAGGACTTCAGCCCGCTCGTCGATATTCCAAAGCCCGATGGCATGATGGAACGCTCGTTTCAGTTCGTGAAGTGGCTCTCGAAAAACAATCCCGAGGGCAAGTGGGAGCAGTTCATCGCCGCGGATGGCAAAGGCATCGACTGGAGCAAGGTCATCATCTGCGGCAGTTCGCATGGCAGCACCACCGCGGCACGTTTTGCGAAGCACCAGGCCGTGGATCGCGTCGTGATGTTCTGCGGTCCGCGTGATCAATACGAGAGCTGGCAAGCGCTGCCCTCCGCCACGCCCGCGAACCGCTTCTTTGGCTTCTCGCATGTGCTTGATGGCGGCTGGAGTGGCGATCATTACTGCCGCTCGTGGGAACTGCTCGGCCTGCATGCCTTTGGTCCGATCGTGAATGTCGATCAGGTGAAGCCGCCGTATCAAAACACGCGCCGCCTCATCACCGATGCGGATGTGAAGGGCGATGACAAGCGTGCGCACTCTTGCGTGGTGCCCGGCGGTGCCTCGCCGAAGGCCGCGGACGGTTCCTTCCTTCACGAGGCTGTGTGGGAGTATCTGTTCACGCAGCCCGTGGATCAAACCGGCCTCGCCGTGCCGCAGGATCCCGATTGCGATAAAAACCTCGTGCCCGCGCCGCCGAAGCCGAAGAAGAAGTGACCTCCATGCGCATCACCACCCTCGATCTCCGCTTCTGCGGCACGCCCGGCCTCATCGCCTCCTACCTCGTCGAGAGCGCTGGAGAGCTCGCGCTCATCGAAACCGGCCCCGGCTCCACGCTTCCTGTGCTGCGCGAGGCTTTGCGTGCACATGGCGTGGATGAAAAAGCCATCGCGAAGGTCTTCGTCACGCACATTCACCTCGATCACGCCGGTGCCGCGGGATGGTTCGCACAGCAAGGCGCCACGATTTACTGCCATCCGCATGCCGCGAGGCATTTGATCGATCCATCGAAGCTCATGAGCAGTGCCCGCATGGTCTATGGCGATCAGATGGACACGCTCTGGGGCGAGATGCTGCCGGCTCCGGCGGACAAAGTGATCGCCTTGCAGGATGGCGAGAGCGTCACGCATGGCGACATCCGCTTCATCGCGTGGGACACGCCGGGGCATGCGCGGCATCATCATGCCTTTGTCGTCGATGACATCTGCTTCACCGGCGATACCGCCGGGCTACGCCTCGAAGGAACGAACTACCTCAGCGTCACCGCCGCGCCGCCGCAGTTTGATCCTGAAGCGTATCGCGTGTCCGTGGACCGCCTGCTCGCGGCGGGTTTCAAGACGCTCTACCTCACGCACTTTGGCCCCGTGCAGGATGTGACTGCGCATTTGCAGGCTTACCGTGCACGCATCGCGGAGGTGCATGCCCGCGTGGACGCTTGGGTCGCCGCAGGATGGAGTGAGGAGCAGATCCGGCAGCATTACCGCGAGGCCGAGCATGCCATCGCGCTGCGTGACGGGCTCACCGCGGAGCAGTGGCAGAAGTGCGAGGACTCAAACAGCACCGCTATGTGCGCCGATGGCGTGCGGCTCTGCTGCGCCAAAGCACGAGAAGCCCGAGCGCTGGCAGCGTGAGCCACCACCACGATGGCTGCGATGTCATCTCGGCAGGCTTCACGGCCTGCTCGCGTGCGTTTTTCTCCGCTTCCTGCACAAACGGATCTTCAGCGAAACCCGTGTCATAGGTGTACTCCGGCTCCTGAAAGCTGAAAGGCACTTCGAGCACCTCGCCGTTCTGATGAAACATGCCGCGGATGGTTTGCAGCGTGCCGGTTTGCTCAAAGATCTCAAAAGCGATCCAAAAGTCCTCGAGCAGCTTTTCCACCGGCAGGGTGAAGGTCACGTCCACATAACGTGCCGCATACTCGATCTCCGGCATCGGCGGCGTCGCGGCCGCGTTTGGCCACAGGTAGTCAAAACGCACCTTCGAGCCCCACGCGGAAGGTTTTTGGTTTACCTCCAGCTTAACATGCTTGTTCAAGTAATCCGTGAGCGCCGGTTCCGCGGCCTTCAGCTCATCAAAGGCCAGCTTCCCATCTCCATTGGCATCCACCACGATCATCTTGGTGATCGTGAGCACATTGAAAGTGAACCGTGCCTCCAGCTCATGCGGTGCCGGTTTCACCGTCATCTCGCTTTGATCCGCGGGATGAGCCTCGATGCGTGACGAGGTCACGAGCAAGGCGATGGCCGTCAGGAGTGTCGCGAGGTGTTTCATGAGGCACCGATCCACCGGCGTGGCACCTCCCAGGGCGCCAGAGCGGCGCAGACTTTGGTTTTGAAGGTCACATCGATCGCCGCCTGCGGCAGCGGCACGCGGGCCACGATGTCTTGGCATCGCTCCGGATCGCGACTGGGTGCGCCAAAGACCTCCACACCGCTCAAACCACCGGCGATGCTGATCTTCGCCGCGATCTCATCGGGGCTGAGCTTGCGACCTGCCACGTTGATGCCGCGACCAAGGCTCGATAGAAGCTTCAAACGGCCGTTTTCGAGTGAAACGGCATCACAGGTCAAAAAGCGGCCTTCGCCAAAAACCTCGCTTGGCAGTGTTTCATCGTAACCCAGGCCTGTGGAGCTGCTGTGAACGAGCAAACGGCCCTCCGCAGCCGTTTCAGCCTCCACGCCTGGCAGCAACACGTCATCGCAGGAGATCGCACCGCACTCGCTGGTGCCGTAAAGATTGCGCAGTTGCAGGCCATGCTTCTCGCGAGCCATCGTCGCGAGCTCTGGTGTGAGTGGCGAGCCTGCGGAGATGGCGAGCGAGACATTCTCAAAGCTCACCTGCCCCATCAACCACGCCTTCCACATCGCCGGCACACCGGGCAGGAAGACGCGAGCGTGAGGTCGCAGCGCCTCCATCAGCGGTTGGGCAAACGGCTGCGGAGCCCAGCACAGCGGCACGCCATGCAAAAGGGTCTGCAACACCGTCATCGTCAGGCCATACGAATGAGCGCAGGAGATCGCGGCCACCGCCACGCCGCGGTTTTCGAGATCGAAGAACGCATGCAGCCGGTCCACATCCGCCGCGATCTGCTCGAAGGTGAAAAACTGGCAGCGGCGCACGCCGGAGCCGCCCACCGTTTGCTTGATGAAGGCCGTGCCCGCAGGCGGCGGCATCGCGGGCACTCGTCGCGAGCGGTCCTTCTCCACCCACTGCACCGGCACGCCCTGCAGCAGGCCGGCGAGCGTGGCGCGGAGAATGTCCGGCGTGTCACCACGGGCCACAAACACATCCCCATCCGGCCGCAACGCCCTCGCCTGTGAATCCAGCTCTGCAAACGTCAGCGTAAGTCCGGGCGCATGCAGCGCCGCCAGC
>CALMTT010000251.1 GCA_937872615.1 uncultured Verrucomicrobiaceae bacterium
GGCCGTCAGCACCGTGATGGCCACCAAGGCGGCCGCGTAGAGCCAGAATTCCTGCATCGGCGTGGTCTGCGGATCGATGAACACCTTCCACCCGAGCACCAAGAGCACCGTGGGAACCCACAGGCGGGAACCACTGGCCAGCAGACGAGTCACCAAAAAGACCGCCGACGAGATGCGCCGCGTGCGCGGACCAAAGCGGATCTCTAGGAACTCGTAAACGCTCACCACATTGTGCCGGTAATAGGCTGGAATGAAGAAGGCACTCACCACCACGCGGGCAAGGAGGTAACCCGCCATGAGCTGGATGTAGGTGTAGTTTCGCAGGGCGTAGCCCTCTCCCGGCGCACCGAAAAAGGTGCCAGCGCTGATCTCAGCCGCCAGGATGGACGCCAGCACTGCCCACCAGGCGATCTGCCGGTCACCCAAGGTAAATCCTTCCATGCTGCCGCTCTTGCTGCGCTGGGACAGGCCGATACCCAAAATGAGGCCGAAGTAGGCCAGAAGAACGAGAGCGTCGATGATGTAGGCGGTCATGGGCGGCGGAGCCTACTGCTTTTCGCCTGCATCGGGCAACGGGGAATTGGCCCAGCGGAGCAATTGGGTCCTCAAGCAGGTTTTAAATTTATTTTGATATTATTGATAATTACCATATTATTAGTGATTATGGACGCCGCTCCTTTTCTTCCCACCCACCCAACTAGCCTGTTCCAGCTCTCGATGGTCACCTTTGCTGCCTGGGCATGTCTTTTTGCCTGTGGCTGGCTGCTTGTGCCCCGCCGTTTGCTGGCATCCCAGGGTAAAATGCTCCGCTTAGCCGTGCGTCTCGCCTCCGGGATGGTTTTTGCAACGGGAATAGCCGCTTTTGCCTGCCTCCGGCACTTCAATTACATGACGTGGCTTTCCGTGGGACAGGTGGCGTTGGCACTAGCATGGCAATGGAAGGCCCTCCGAAGCCCCCAAGCCCCCTCAGATGCTCCTGCTGACCGGTGGACCTGGAAAGAGGCTGGCTGCGTCTTGGGCCTGCTGGCGGTGCTTCTGCCTGTTTACCAAGTTCCCTACCAATACAGCGACTCCGAAGGGCAGGTGCTTCAACTCCATGCAGATCTCGGCTACTTCGTGGACATGGTCGTGGCCTTGCCGGAATCTCAAGCGGCCAATGGATGGGCGATTTTCATGGGCAAGGACTCCGAGGCGGCCTGCGGCGTTAAAGATGCCTGGTATCACTGGGGGGCTTTGATGCTCGCCACCGGCATCCGGGCCGTCAGCGGACTGCCTGCGGCCCCGGTCACCTTGGTTATCGTGAATGCCCTGCTCAACATCCTGCTGATCGTCAGTGCGGGCGCACTGGCTGAGCGTGTGACCAGGACGGGCGCATTTGCTTCCGCAGCCATCGGTGCCCTCGCCATCACCTGTGTGCATCTCCTGCGCCTGCCGCAGGTCTTTGAAATGCTGGCCCTCTGGCTGCCCTATGACATTTTTCACCATGCCCGCGTGCCCTTGGCACTAATCTTCCCTTACAAGTTCGAGGGCGTGCTCATGCTCACCAGTCTCGCCCTGTGGCAGGCCGGGCTCGGCAGAGCAGCGTTGGGCATGCTCTTCCTCGCCGCCTGCAGCGCTCCGCACACGGTGGCAGCCGCGGGGGCCGCTGCGGGGACTCTCGCGATGGCTGGGCTCGTCTTGCGTGACCGGCAGATGCTGCGCACAGGAGCTTTCGCCACGCTGGCCCTGCTTGCGGGATGGGCGCTGGTCCATTTTGCCTTTCGTTCCAGTCTCCCGGCGCCGAAATCCGAGTCCATCGTGGGATTCATGGGATTCAGTCACATGTGGCAGATCGTCCGATTTGGCCTGCTCGACAGCTTGGTGACCCTGTTGCTATCCACACTCCTCCTCGTCGGCGCAGTGTTCTGGATCAAACAGGGCCAAAACGAGCCTGAAGGCCGCCTGCGGGCTCTTGGCTGGATGTGCTTTTGCGCGGTGATCGGCTCCTCGTTTGCACTGCAAGCCCTCCACAGTGCGGACCGCTTTCACGTTGTCGTCATGAGCCACGCGGTGCTCATCATGCCTGTGTGCGCCTGCGGACTCGCGGCCATGTTCCGCAGCCTTGAAGGGCGCGGGCGTTTGGTGGCCTTGGGGCTCACCGTGGCGGTGAGCATCATGGGATTGCATACATTGCTCCTGCCAGCGGTCTCGCGTCAGAAGGAGACCTGGACACTTGCTGACCTGGCCGCACTCCAACAACACACCAATGGCGCTCCCATTGGCTACTTCGCCAAGGCGGACCGGAACTGGTGGATTCCCAAACATGCGCTGTTTGGCGGTCTGGTGGAGTCACGCATCGTGCGACTAAATCCGCTCGATGAACGCAAGTCTTCCCACTTCTCCGAAGCGGCCTACAAGATTCCATTCGACTGGCTCCCGCCGGGGAAGGACGAGCCGTCTTCGGACTGGTCGATACGACTGGCTCAAAAACTGGGCATCCGGCACGTCATCGAGACGTGGGAAGACCGCCTTCCGAAGAGGGTCAAAGCGCAGTGCATGCCTGTCTGGGCTGGGCCGGGACTCATGCTTTATGAACTGCCATCCGCAGAGGGTGAATCACGGCCCGGAAAAGTCGCCGCCACACCTTGATGAGTGGAATCCCTAGACCATAAGGCTTTATTAATTACAATTTTCATACTTTTCATTGCAGCAACTGACATGTTTGTTACAATCACCATAATTCGAGAACGAATGGTGAGCCTCACCGCTAGGGACCGAAGAAGTCCAACAGCCAAACAAAGAAAGTAACATCCACACTATGAAACTCACCAAGCTCAACACCTCCCTCAAGGCTGGCTTCAG
>CALMTT010000252.1 GCA_937872615.1 uncultured Verrucomicrobiaceae bacterium
GGCGGCCCGCTGCCGCATTATATCGAGCACGCCGACGACACGCCGGAGCACTGCGCCGCCAATCGAGCCGCGGGCGACAAATACCTGCGCATGATCCAAGACGCCGCCCAAGGTGCCGAAGTCGTCGGCGAGGATCTCGGCGCGGTGCCGGATTATGTTCGCCCGCATCTGCTGGAGCGCGGCATTCCCGGCTTCAAGGTGCCGCAGTGGGAGGTCACGCCCGATGACAAGGCCATTTCCGGCCTCACCTACGACGAGTGCAGCTTCACCACCTACGCCACGCACGATCACCCGCCCATGGCCGCGATCTGGGACGGCTGCCGCCACAACATGCACCATGCTCCCGAGCACGAGGACCGCATGAAGGCAGGCCGCGAGCTGCGCCTGCTCGCCGAATTCGCCAGCATGCCGCCGACCAGCGACTACCCGCCCTACAACGACACGATCAAATGGCAGCTCATGCGCGGCCTCCTCGCCAGCGCCAGCCGCTACGCCGCCATCATGATCACCGATCTCTTCAGCATGACCGACCGCTTCAACGTCCCCGGCGTCGTCAGCGATGCCAACTGGCGCACCCGCTTCCCCTATTCCGCCCAGCAAATGCGTGAGAAAGCCGAACTCAGCACCGAGGCCGTGAAGTTCCGCGATTTGGCGAAGGAGACGCGGAGAGCGTAAAAGTTGCCCTGTTCCTGCGGAACAGGGCGGCCTTGTTGCACAGCAACAAGGCTACTTTTTGATCAACACGTCCTCGCTATCCACCCACGCGGCCATGTAGGGCCATTCCGAGCCTTTCATCCACAGTGACATCACAAACGGCTGATCAAACACGAACCGTCTCGGCAGCGGAGGCAGCTTGGTCGCATCGGCGGGCTTGGGACCGAGACCGCCACCACCTTCCGCTGATAAGAAATCCGTGGCTACTTTGAAAACCGCATGAGCCAGCGCACCCTCCTCGTCGAGTTTGAAAACGATGAACTGCTGCGCATCGCGGATCTCCCACCAAGTCAGGATACCATTTGGCAGCTTTTGCTTGAGATACGACTTTCCGATCAGTTCACCGAAATCACAGGCCAGGGTCGTTTTTAGCTTGGGCATCCAAAAGACATCCGCCGGAGTGAGCTGGTTGTGGTAGCGCCACCAAGCATTGTTGTGGATCACGACCTGATCCACGGGCAAAGGGCGCTTCATCGCCGCTTTCATCCATTCCATTGCTTCGGACAGGCAGGTCATGTGCGGCTTGGTGCCAACGAGCATGAATTCAGGCCGCCCCTTCTCACCGGTGAAAAAGGTGATCTTGAGGAGAAACGAGCCACGACGGTCATCCGCCAAGATCTGGATCACATCAAAGTGCGGGAGAACTTCATCCTTTTCGCATCCGAAACCGGCCACTCGTGGCTTTTCACCATTCGAAAGCCGGAACGGCGCGTTTGAGGCTTTGAAGGACGCAGGAAAGCGCGGCGCATGAGCCAGACAGCTCACAAACAACGCCGAGTGAAGCCTTGTGACACGCTCATTCACCGGACCGGGTGGCAGGTAAGGTCCAATCATCGCCGCAGCATTGGCACCCACCTTCTTGCGAAGCATCTCCCGGACATCTGCCCGGAGCTTTTCGGAATCATCGCCACCGTAAACGACTGTTCCATCCGGCAACGTCTTGCCCGCATCCCAAACGAAATGGTTCAAAACATCCGCCACAGGTGTTGGCGGATCGAGATCAATGGCCTTCACGCCATGGTAGGCCTTGAGCTGGTCCCACGCCGCCTGCGCGGTCGGCGACCAAAACAAGCTCGCACCCGGCTTGAATGTCTCACCCGGATCCAGCGTGGAAGCGACGCCCTGGGAGTAAGATGCCGTCTGCGCCAACGCAAACCGGGCGCTCAAAACGGCTGAGATCACGAAGAGCCTGAACATGCGCTCATCGTGCCATGAACGCCGATGATTCTGCAATAAAACATTCACCCCCAAGTTGCCCTGTTCCTGCGGAACAGGGCGGCCTTGTTGCACAGCAACAAGGCTACTTTGGGCTCCTAGCCGGTCAGACGAGGACGGCCGGGGATTGTTCTTCGCGCTCCTCGATCTCCGTCAGGCGCTCCTGCTCGGCATCGAGGTCGTTGACGGGTTCCTCGTCGGCATCCTCGTCGCGATGCTTGGCTTCGAGGGCGAGCTCTTGCTGGGACTTCTTCAGCGTGCGGGTGTCTTCGGTCGTCATGCGGACGCCGACGGGCTTGGAGACGCCGAATTCCTGCATGGTGACGCCGTAGATGACATCGGCGCGGCTCATCGTGCGCTTGTTGTGCGTGACGATGATGAACTGCGAGTTGTCGATGAAATTGTCGAGCATCTTGAGGAAGCGGCCGATGTTCGTTTCGTCGAGAGGAGCATCAAGCTCATCGAGCACGCAGAAGGGCGAGGGCTTCACCTGATAGATGGAGAAGAGCAGCGCGACGGCGGTCATGCTGCGCTCGCCACCGGAGAGGAGGCTGATGGTTTGCAGCTTCTTGCCGGGCGGCTTGGCGATGATCTCAATGCCGGACTCGAGCGGATCGGCCTCATCGACGAGCATGAGGTCGGCCTTGGCCTGCGGGCCGAAGAGCTCCTTGAAGTTGTTTTGGAAGTAGTTCCGCACGGCCGTGAAGGTCTCGCTGAACATGAGCTTGGTGGTCTCGTTGATCTTCGCGATGACGTTGAGCAGCTCTTCCTTGCCCTTCACGAGGTCGCCATGCTGCGTTTCGAGGAAGCGGTGGCGTTCTTCGAGTTCTTCGAACTCCTGGATGGCGTCCAAATTGACCGCGCCGATGCCTTCGAGCTTCTGGCGCAGTTCATAAACGACTTCCATGACGAAGGCCCAGTCTGGCTCCGCCTGCTCGTCCGGGATGACGACGTCGTCGATGGAGACTTCATCGTCGTCGCGGTTGGAGATGGCGGGGATTTCAGCGGGCTCCTCGACCTCTGCGGTGTCTTCTGCAGCGTCTGACGGGTCGGACATGTCAGACGAGTCGGACTGTTCGGCGGAAGAAGCAGCCTTTTTGCCACGGCTGCGATTCTTCTTCTGCTCCTCGATGGTCATCATGAGGACGTGGTAGTCCGGCTCGAAGGCGCTGATGTGGAAGCTGTAACGCTCCTGCACCTGATTGATAAGGTTTTCGAGGCGGAGGTCCACACGCGTGAGCGCGACCTCGGCGCGGCTGCGTGATTCGTTGAGGCCGTTGTAGCTCTGGCGGAGCTGGGTGAGCTGCGATTCGAGGCGGCTGACCTGCTCGAACAAGCCGGCGCGTTCGTCGGTCTTGGAGTTGAGGTGGTCCTCGATGGCGGCGATGGCTCCTTTTTGGGATTCGATCTGCTCGGCGTAGCGGGCGTTCTCAGCCTCGCTCTGCTCGATGCGGACGCGCCAGGTGGCGATCTCTTCGTCAAAGCGGCGAATGGCGGCGGCGAGTTCCTGCATGCGGGCGCCGAGAGGTGTTTTTTGACGCTCGATGCTGCCGAGGGCGCTTTGTTCGAGGGCCAAGGCGGTGCGGAGTTCGTTGAGGCGCTCGCTGGATTCGAGTTCGCGACG
The DNA here is from genome assembly GCA_937872615.1 of uncultured Verrucomicrobiaceae bacterium. Classification (GTDB taxonomy): domain Bacteria; phylum Verrucomicrobiota; class Verrucomicrobiia; order Verrucomicrobiales; family Verrucomicrobiaceae; genus Prosthecobacter. The sequence continues at coordinate 3,554 of CALMTT010000252.1, forward strand.
GAGGAAGGCCTCCATTTCGAGTTCGAGCTCGTTTTCTCGCACGCGAGAGCCTTCGAGCTGTTCGAGGGCCATGGCGGCGGCTTCACGCATTTGATTGATGATGCTCTCGCTGCCGCCGATGCGCTCGGAGATCTGGTTTTGGTCCCACTCGATGCTTTCGAGCTTCGCGGAGGCCTGCTGAAGCGCACGCTGGACGACGGACATCTTGCCTTGGAGTGCGGAGAAGCCTTCACGGGCTTTTTGCGATTGCTCGCGGAGGGCGACTTCTTCGCGTTGCATGTCCTCAAGCTGCGCGGTGAGGTCTTTGAGCACGTCTTCCTTCTCCATGAACTGGAGTTCCAGCGTCTCGACCTCGGTGCGGAGATGCTTCACCTCGGCCTCGCGGCGCAGGGTGGAGTTTTCCTCGTCTTTGGAAGCACCGCCGTAGATGATGCCATCGGCGCTGATGAACTCGCCGCGCATCGTGGCGATGGCGAGGTGCGGAAGCTGGCGCTTCAATTGCAGCGCGGTGTGGAGATGGTCGGTGATGACCACATTGTGCAAAAGATGGTCGATGAGGCTCTGCACGCCATTTTTGACGCGCACCTTGTCCGTGGCCCACGCGATGGCTCCGCCGGGCAAAAGCTCGCGATCAGCCTGCGAGCGCAGATTGATGAAATCCTGCGGGAAGAGCGCGGCGCGGCCCATCTGCTGATCGGCGAGGCGCTGAACGATTTGCGCGGCGAGTTCGCTCTCGGTGAGAAGGACGGCCTGAAGATGATCTTTGAGCGCAGCCTCGATGGCTGGAATGAAGGCCGGATCGGCCACCTCGATGCTGCTGGCGAGCAATCCGCGCACGCCGGTGGAATAGACCTCTGGATTGTCGAGGCCAGCGAGCACCTTCTGCGTGCCGGCGGAGAGGCCTTCGCCTTTTTGCAGCAGTTGTTCGATGATTTCGAGGCGTGAACGGCGCTGCGTGAGCGTGCGCTGGAGCTCGTTGAGCTCGTTGTTCAGCGCATCGCGCTGACGGCGGCGCTCGATGATGTCGCGGGCGCAGTTTTTGGCCTTTTCGTCGAGTTCGTCGCGCGTTTGCTCGAGCTCGCTGATCTGGCGGTGAAGCTCGTCGTATTCGATCTGGCTGGCTTCGCGAGCCTGAGCGGCACCCTGACGATCATGCGCGAGTGATTCGTGACGCTGACGGTCGGCGGCGATCTGCGACGTGAGCGAATTCGCCCGCGCCTCGCTGGAGGCCATCTGGCCTTCGAATTGACGGATCGCCTCGCGAATGGCGCGGCGCTCGCTGTCGAGGCGGTTGCGCTCAGGGATGAGATTTTGATGCTGGCCGCCGTGCTCGTTCACCGCCTGCTGGCGCTGCGCGATGTTTTCACGGATCTGCGCGAGCTGATCGTCGGCGTTGACGAGTTCGCTGCGGGTCTGTTCGAGCAACTCCTCGTTATTGGCCATCTGCTCCTCGTTTTGACGGATGCGTGCCATCAAATCCTCGCTGCGCTCGCGATTGAAGCCGATGCGGCCTTCCGCGCTCTGCATCTGCGAGCGAAGCTCCTGCGCCTGCTGGCGTGCCTGGCTGATCTGACTCTCAATCGCGTGGTAGGCCTCGCGCGTCTGCGCAGCCTCGGCCTCGGCAGCCTGGAGACGGCTCTGCGTCTCAGCGAGCTGGTTTGCGAGCATGCGCACCTGATTTTCGCTCTCGGATTTCTCGCCGGAGAACTCGGTGTATTGCTTGTGCGCGAGATGCGTGTCGAGCAGGCGTGTGTCTTCGAGCAAAGCCTGATAGCGGCGAGCCTTCGCGGCCTGGCGCTGGAGGCTGCCCATCTGGCGTTTCACTTCCGCGATGATGTCGGCGACACGCAGCAAGTTGGCCTCGGTGTATTCGAGTTTGCGCAGCGCCTCACGCTTCTGCGATTTGAACTTCGTGATGCCCGCAGCTTCTTCGAAAACGGTGCGGCGATCCTCGGGCTTCGAGCTGAGAAGCATGTCGATCTGACCCTGCGCCATGATCGAGTAAGCCGCGCGGCCGATGCCGGTGCCGGCGATGAGATCGTGGATGTCCTTGAGGCGGCAGACGGTGTTGTTGAGGCGATACTCGCTCTTGCCATCGCGATACACGCGACGCGTGATGGCGACCTCGTTAAAATCGACCTTCAGGGACTCTTCGCAGTCCGCCATCGTCAGCGTGACCTCGGCCAGGCCGACAGGCTTGCGCTTGTCCGTGCCGTTGAAGATGACGTCGGCCATTTCATCCCCGCGCAACGCTTTCGCAGACGTCTCTCCGAGCACCCAGCGGATGGCATCGACGACGTTCGACTTGCCGCAGCCATTCGGGCCGACAATGCCGGTGACGCCTTTGTGGAATTCAAAGTGCGTCTTGTCAGCGAAGGACTTGAAGCCGTGGAGGGTGAGGCTTTTGAGATACATGGCGCGGTCGGGGCGTGAAAGGTGAGACGTGAGAAGTCTGAGATGCTGAGGTGGAGGAAACCACGCCCGGGGGAGAGGCCGCAAGGAACAAGCCCCATTTTTCCCGTATCTTGGGCTTAGTTAAGGAATCCGAAACAAGATGTGGGGCTTTTGAGATGCCCGCGATCTGTGAATAAACGAGTTCGCTGTGAACAAGTTTTGTGTAGGTGCTGTTCCCCTCTTCGTAAAGCCACTCGAGCATAAAAAAACCGGGTGCCCGCTGATGCAGACACCCGGTGGAGAGGAAGACGATCCGTGAATTACTTCTCGGTGGCTTCACCGGCCTGGAGCCAGCCGGAGATGCCCGCAGAGAGGTGCTTCACGTTGGTGTAACCAAGTTCGGAGGCCTTGTTCGCAGCGGCTTTGTAAGCGCTGCAGGAAGGGCCGCCGCAATAGGCGACAACGAGGGCGCCCTTGTCAGCCGGGAGCTTGGAGGCGAGGTCGGCCTTGGCTTCGGCGAAATTGATCGCGCCGGGGACGTGGCCTTTGGCATAGGAGGCAGCGCCGTTGACGTCGATGACGGTGACCTTCTTGTCAGCGATGGCCTGCTTGAGGTCGGCAATGCTGATGTCCGGGAATTCAGCGGCCATCACGGAGCTGGCGACGAGGGAGAGAACGAGTGTGAGGAGTTTCTTCATGGTTTCTTATGATTGGGTTATGGGTTCGTGTGTGTTGGTGCGAGTGGCCTGCCGCACGGTCAGGGGCCTCGTTTTCCGAGGCAAAGGGTTCAAAGGAAGTTCAGGTGGGATTCAGGCACGCTGCTCAGACGGTCTGATGGGACAATCATTCCCGCCGGACGGAAAAATGTTCGGTCCGGCGTGCAGTGGGCGGCGTGCATGGGCTGTTTCATGCAGAGTTCCCGCTGATTACGCCGGGAAAGCCGGTTGGTTTCAAGACTTTTTTCGAGAACACCACCTATCGCGCCAACTCGATGGTCGATGGGAATACGGCGTTCGAGATCACCCGAAAGTCCCGGTCGAGCACTGCGGGGGCAGCGCATTTGAAGACTTCATCCACTCTTTTCTGAAGCCCCTCGGGTGTTCCATCGACATGCTGAACCGCTCCGGCAGCATCTGTTACCACCAGCAAATAGCCATGTTCACGAGTGCCTTCTCGCGATGTCAGGCCTTGGTAATAGCCGAGCCGCACTTCTGGCGTCTTTTGTTCCACTTTGCTCTGCGCCTTTAAATCGAGAGGGAACTCGATTTTTTGCATCAAATACAGGCGATCGTCACCGGCATCCGCAGGCCGGGCAAAGGTGAAAATGGTCATTTTCGCCCCTTTCAGGTCTCTGGTCACCTCACGGCTCTGAATCTGGATGTTGTAGGACAAATCGATGGTCCGAAAGCCACCATCCACCCCACCACGAGTGCTTTTGGCACTTCGAACCGTGGAGCTTAGGCTGAATTTGGGCCCCGTTGTGGCTTGGGGGGCAGGCGTGACCGATGGTGCGGCGGCCGCATCGGGATGTGCTGCGATCCACGCATCGATGTGCGATTGGTCCTCACGACAGAGGGTGGTGCGTAAGACCGTCAGCAAAACTCCATCGTCCTTTTTGCGCAGAGTCACCTTGTCTCCGGACACCGAGACAATCTCTCCCTCGAGCAGTGATCCGGCGGTGCTCACAAAAAAGCGCATTTCCCCGACCGCCAGATGGGGCAGCAAGAGGAGCCAGGCGAGAAATGAAAACGCACTGCGAAGCATAAAAGCGGAATGGCTATGCCGGACAGGATCGGAAACCACGCCACGAATAGCGTGAACGAGCCCCGTTCCAACCTCAATTCAGGCTCGGGCCACTTTTCCGCACGAGAAGCTTGTCATCGCGGGTGTTTTCTGGTGGCTTACCAGCATGTCATCCCCTGCCCTGCCTTCCGACGACGTCGCCGCCATTGATGAACTCCGCGCCGTGTATGTAAAACTCAGCGATGAGTTGAAAAAAGTCATCGTCGGCCAGCAAAACGTCGTCGAGCAGCTCGCCATCTGCCTGTTTGCCCGTGGTCATGCGCTGCTAATGGGCGTGCCCGGCCTCGCGAAGACGCTGCTGATTTCCAAGCTCGCCGAAACGATGAGCCTGAGCTTCAGCCGCATCCAGTTCACGCCCGATTTGATGCCCATGGACATCACCGGCACGGACATTTTGCAGGAACTGCCCGGCGGCAAACGAGCCTTCGAATTCGCCAAAGGCCCTGTCTTCGCGAACATCGTGCTCGCCGATGAAATCAACCGTGCTCCAGCTAAGACGCAGGCCGCGATGCTCGAGGCCATGCAGGAACACAAGGTCACCGTCGCCGGCCGCACCTACCCGCTCGACTCTCCCTTCTTCGTGCTCGCCACGCAGAATCCCATCGAGCAAGAAGGCACCTACCCGCTGCCCGAGGCCCAGCTCGACCGTTTCATGTTCATGATCGGTGTCGATTATCCGAGCCGCGACGAGGAAATAGCCATCGCTCGCA